>JBEKTB010000240.1:0-2502 GCA_049516495.1 Occallatibacter sp. | reverse complement strand
CTTTTTGCCGGAAGCCATAAGGCCGTGTTCTTCATAGGCGCAAGCGGCGACTCCGGAGACCATTGTCGGCGAGGACAGTCCAATCAGTGAGCCCCCCGGCAAGACAGCGAAACTCAGGAAGGCAGCCGGAACGGCTGTATTCTAAGGTGCAGACAGATGTATTCCCCTAACGCGACACGCGGCGAAAAACTCCCCACCCTCAAGCTGACGGTGGTGCAATACGGCATTCTGTTCATGATGCTGGCCTTGGTGGCTGGTTTGTGGCGGCTGCAGGTTCTGGGCGCGGATTACTTCCGCCTCCAGGCCGAACAGAATCGCGTCCGCAAGGTCCCGGTGCTGGCGGCGCGAGGCAAGCTGTTCGACCGCTACGACCGGCTGATCGTGGACAACTATCCCTCGGTCTCCTGCTTTCTGGTTCGCGAGCAGAACCAGAACGTGGACGCCGACCTGCCGCTGATTGCGCGCGGCTTGAACCTCGATCTGGAACAGTTGCGCGCCACCCTGCGCCGCTACCGGGCCGCCCCTGGCTACCAGCCCATCCCCATCAAGCAGGACATCACCGCCGACGAAACCGCCTTCATTGAAGCGCACCGCAACGAACTGCCCGAACTCGAGACCATCGATGAGGAGCGGCGGCTCTATCCCCGCGATGGCTTTGCCGCCCACCTCATCGGCTACGTGGGCGAGGTCAGCGAAGAGGACCTCAACCAGTCGCGTTATGCGGCCTATGAGCCGGGCGATGTGGTGGGCAAGGCGGGCGTCGAGGAGACCTACGACGAACTACTCAGGGGCCAGGACGGCTCCAGAGATGTGATTGTCGATAGCCACGGCCGCGAGGTGGGCTATCTGCGGACCCAGCACGCGGTCCCCGGCCAGGACCTCAAGCTCACCATCGACATCGACCTGCAGCGCACCGCGGAACTGGCGCTGGGCGACGCCAACGGCGCCGTGGTGGCCATGGACCCGCGCAACGGCGAAATTCTGGCCATGGTCTCCCACCCCAGCTACGACCCCAACGCCTTTGCCGTGCGCATCAACCGCACCGACTGGAACCAGCTCATCACCAATCCCAACCACCCGCTGATGAACAAGGCCATTCAGGATCAGCTCGCTCCGGGGTCCACCTTCAAGATCATCATGTCGGCGGCCGGCCTGCAGGAGGGCGTGGCCCAGGACATGCGCGTCAACTGCGCCGGTGGAGGCACCTTCTACGGGCGCTTCTTCAAGTGCGACAAGCACCACGGCGTCCTGGATATTCACCAGGCCATTCCGCTCTCCTGTGACACCTTCTTCTATGCCCTGGCGCAAAGGCTGGGCATCGACACCATTGCCAAGTACGCCACTGCGCTCGGTTTGGGATCGAAGACCGGCATCGACCTGCCCAACGAGATGGCTGGCATCATGCCCTCCACGCAGTGGGAGATGAAGACCTATCACCAGCGCTATTACCCCGGCAACACCATCTCGGTGGGCATCGGCCAGGGTGAGACGCAGGTTACGCCCTTGCAACTGGCGCGGGCCCTGGGCGGAATCGCATCCAACGGCCACCTGGTCCGGCCCCATCTGGTCAATCCCGATCAGCTTCCCGGCGACTTCCACCAAGCCATTCTGGACAGCTTTCCCGGTTCCGGAGACAAGACTGTCCCGCTCAATCCCGACACCTGGATGACCATCACCGACGGAATGGCCGCGGCCACCACCACCGGCACGGCAGCCGCCTCTCACATTGAAGGCATTGACTTTGCCGGCAAAACCGGCACAGCCCAGGTGGTGGGCGGCGGCGACACGCACACCAAAGGCGGCGCCAAAACCCCGAATTCCTGGTTCGTGGGCATGGTTCCCCGGCGCAATCCTGAAATTGTGATCTGCGTCCTGCAGGAGCACGGCGACTGGGGCTCGCTCTCGGCCCATATCGCCGCCCAGATCGTGACCGCCTACGTGAACAAGCAACGAACCCAGGACAAGAACGTACTCGATCAGGCAGCCGTCAGCAAGCCGGTCGAGGTCGGAGCCGTCTGGTCTGACCCCGCGCCCCTCAACCGCAAGCATTCCGGCAGCCCGGCGCAGGATTCGGTCCTCCATGCCGGTCATTTCACCGTCTTTCCCGCTGCGTTTCCGGCCCCGGCCGCCGCGACCCAGGCAGTGGCCGTGAGCCGGTTTCCGCTGCCCGCCTGGCTCCTCAACTCGCCGCTGCGCTTTCGCCAGAGGCAGCCCTGATGCGCCGCTTCCTCAGCTTTCGTGACTTCGACTGGGCGCTGCTTGGCCTGGTGCTGCTCTTGTGCACCATCTCGGTGTTTGAGATCTACTCTGCCACACTGCACACCAAGTACACCGGCTTCCACACCAAGCAGATGCTCTGGATCGCCGCCGGGCTGGTGGCCATGTTCATCTTCGCCAAGATCGACTATCACCGTCTGCTGGACTGGTCTCCCTGGGCCTACGGGGTCTGCCTCCTGGCGCTGGTGGCGGTCAAGCTGGTGGGGCACAAGGTGCTGGGCGCAA
>JBEKTB010000239.1:0-2861 GCA_049516495.1 Occallatibacter sp. | reverse complement strand
AGATTGCCGGCCGCTTGCCGGCTGGTTTGAGTGCGCCGCGCATCGTCGACATCGGCACCGGTTCGGGAGCTATCGCCGTCGCACTGGCCCACGAACTGCCCCTGGCGCAAATCACGGCCATCGACCTTTCCGCGCCCGCACTGGCCATTGCGCAGGAAAACGCAAAACGCAACGGGGTCGGCGTCCGCTTTTTGCGCGGAGACCTGCTTACGCCGCTTGGTGAAGATCAGGTTGAAATCGTCGTCTCCAATCCGCCCTATGTGCCCAGCGCCGACCGCGCCACGCTGGCCGTCGAGGTGCGCGACTACGAGCCTGAGCTGGCCCTTTTTGCCGGCGGCGACGGCCTGGACGTCTATCGACGCCTGATCCCCGCTGCCTTCGACGCGCTCACGTCCGGCGGCTCTCTGGCCCTCGAAATCGGCTACGGGCAACAGCAGGCCATCGCCGCGCTGCTGGCCCAATCAGAGTTCAGCCAAATCGAATTCTTCCCCGACCTCCAGGGCATTCCGCGCGTGGCCTGCGCACGACGCACCTGATCTTCACGAAGCCCGGCCGGTCTTGTTCAACTCGCGATAGATGCCCAGGTCCTCGTCGCGCAGAGTTTTTGTGATGTACAGAATCTGCCCGTAGTGCAATCCAAAGTGCTCCACCACCTGGTAAACGGCGTCCAGTCCCCGGACCTTGTACCCCTGGATTTCGTAGGGAGCAACCAGGTCGGCCTCGGTAAGCCGCGCGAGCACTTCTGACGCTTCCTCGATGGTCGCGCCGAGTACTTTGAGCAGCGCGGAAGCGGAGATGCCTTCGCGCGCGTCGAACTCCGCAGGCCGGTCGCGCTTGTCCTCGAACCGGTTGAACGAGGCCACCAGCCACTGCCGCATGTTGCCGTTCAGATGCAGGATCAGGTTGCCGATGCTGTTGCTGGCTTCGTTGGGACGCCACCAGACCTGTTCGTCCGTCAGCGATTCGACGCAACTCCGCAATCGGGGCCAATACTGTTGCAGCAGTTTCTTGCGCGAAAAATCAAGAAAAAGCGTGGTCACATTGGTATCAATGTCTGCCATGGGAAACGAATCTCCTTTCACTGATCTTTCTTTTCAGTAGCCTACACTCGGCGTTCCCCCCACCGCCCCATTCTCAAGGCGCACCGCGATCGTTCAACGCCGCCATTGCCGAAGGCTGCGTGGCAGGCATAGAATGCCCCATTGAAATCGTTTTCACCGAGGATAAAGCCATGCGCATCGTTGCCTCACTCTCTCTCGCCGCTCTTGCCTTCGCCTCTCTCACCGCGGTAGCGCAAGCGCCCGCAGCGCCGAAGGCGCAGTCTGCCCCACACAAGGTGGCGGCGGCTCAGACCCCGCCCATGGGCTGGAACAGCTGGAACTACTTTGCCGAGCGGGTCACCGATAAGGACATCCGCGCCGCCGCCGATCAGCTTGTCTCCACCGGCATGAAGGACGCCGGCTACATTTACGTGAACATCGACGACACCTGGGAAGCCGAACGCGACGCGAACGGCGTGCTGCACACCAACTCGAAGTTCCCGAACATGAAGGCCCTGGCCGATTACGTCCACTCCAAGGGGCTCAAAATCGGCATCTACTCCGGGCCGGGCCCCAAGACCTGCGGCGGCTATGAGGCCTCTCTGGGCCACGAGGAGCAGGACGCGAAGATGTACGCGGAATGGGGCTTCGATTATCTGAAGTACGACCTGTGCAGCTTTATCCCCGAAGTGATGGAGAAGCAGGCGCCCCATGACAAGGCCCAACAGATGCGCATTATGGAAGCCGCGTACGTGAAGATGGGCAAAGCCCTCAAGGCCACGGGACGGCCCATTGTCTTTTCGCTCTGCCAGTACGGATGGGATGCCCCCTGGGAGTGGGCGCCCGCGCTCGGGGGCAACTCGTGGCGCACCACCGACGACATTCAGGCCAACTGGAGAAGCATTTATGACATCATCAGCCAGCAGGACGGCCTGGAAGAATATGCCGGTCCCGGCCATTGGAATGATCCTGACATGCTGGAAGTGGGCAACGGCAAACTGACGCCGGCTGAAAACCGCACGCACTTTTCCATGTGGGCGATGCTGGCCGCGCCTCTGCTGGCGGGCAACGACTTGACCGCCATGAAGCCGGAGGTCACGGCGATCCTCACCAATCGCGACGTCATTGCCATCGATCAGGACCGGTTGGGCAAACAGGGCTCACGCATCTACTCCGACGGCGAGGTTGAGGTCTGGACGCGTTCGCTAACTGGTGGGGCATTGGCCGTCGCGGTCATCAACGTGGCCGAAAACGACCGCCTGGCGTCCCATCCGTTCCATCTGAACCTGGCCAAGCTGGGATTGCACGGCCCGCAAAGCGGCAAAGACCTGTGGACAGGGAAGGCAGTTACGCTTACCGATGGCCAGGCCATTGAACTGCCCGCCCACGACGTGCTGCATCGGCGCGCCGAAATAGGCGAGCAGGGTCTTGTTCGCGTTTGAGCCGGGGAGGACTGGCCGTCCAGGCGGGCCCGCTTCGCGGATGAGGTTCGTACTCTCCCCGGTCCCCAAAAGCGAGGGACCGGGGGCACCCGGCACCCGGCGGTTGCACGCTCCAATCAAACTCAAGGACGCTGTCATGCTGAGCGCAGCGAAGCATCTGCGGCTGCTCTCTTCCAAACTTCCGGATTGGCGGTCACTCGGGAACTCGAATCTTCCGGCACCGCAGGAAATCCGCAAATGCGTCCTTGAGGTCGGCTTCGATGCGATCCCACTGGGACCGTGGAGCGTTCCTGGCCTCCCTGGACAGATTCACAATGCGCTTTAGGTACTCCGGCGGTTCAGATAATCCGCACAAATGAATGCGAACGTGCGATGCTTC
>JBEKTB010000238.1:0-2699 GCA_049516495.1 Occallatibacter sp. | reverse complement strand
CACAAGGCCGGCCTTCCTGAGAACCAGGCAATGGTCGAAGAACTGAGCCAGTGGGACGCCCGCATGTGGACCACTTCAAACCCCGTAATGCTGGCCTGGCAGTTACGCCTGAAAGAGCACGGCCTGCTCACCGCCATCCTGTCCAACATGGGCGACAATGTGCTCGAAAACATGGAGCGCGAATTCGACTGGCTGCCCCGCTTCGACGTGCTGGTCTGGAGCTTCCAGCTGCACATGGCCAAGCCCGACCCGGCCATCTATCGCCACACCCTGGCCGCCCTGGGCGCCAAGCCTGAAGAGACCCTCTTCCTCGACGACAGGCTGGTCAACGTCGAAGCCGCGCGGGCCATGGGAATGCGGGCCCTCGAGTTCTCCACCGTCGACCGGCTGCGCGCTGATCTGGTTGCCAACGGATTCGACGGCGAGTTGCCGCTTCCCGCCTGAGAATCCGCGCCGCCCTGCGAAAAACACCTGGATGGTTACAACCGTCCGCTCCTTGTTCTACACTTCTTGCGGTTGCGGGACGGCCTGCTAAAGCGTTTTATCCGGTACGCCGAAACCAGGAACCGAGGGTTGGCCCAGTTGCGTCCCCGCGGCTGATTCATCCCTCCCGATCAACGGCAGGGAGCCAAAAAGGTGAGTTCATTGCGGACGAAAAGTACATTGCGCGCGGCCACTGCGGCCGCGCTGGGATTTGTCTTGGCATTCAGCGCGGCCGGGTCGCTCGGCCAGAGTGTGCCCGTGGTCACCGGCGATGCGCGGGTTGACAAGCTGCTGAGCCAGATGACGCGTGAAGAAAAACTGGCGCTGATCCACGGCACCCACGAGAATCCGGCCGTTTACCAGGGCCAGGCCGGCTACCTGGGCGGCGTTCCGCGTCTCGGCATTCCCGGCCTTCGATTTGCAGATGGACCGCCGGGCGTGCTCACACGGCATCCCTCGCAGGGCGAGACGGCGACCATGGGCGTGGCCGCCACCTTCAGCCGCAAGACCGCCGAGGACAACGGGCTGGTGATCGGCCGCGAAGACCGCGCGCTGGGCATCGACGTCTCCCTGCAGCCTTTTGTGAACATCGACCGCGATCTCGAGTTCGGCCGCGGCTACAACACCTTCGGCGAAGATCCGTTTCTGACCTCCGAGATGGGCGTCGCCGAGGTCAAGGGCATCCAGTCGCAGCACGTGATGGCACAGATCAAGCACTATGTCGCCTACGACTCCAACAGCGGCAACATCTTCGTCGACGACCAGGCTCTGCACGAAATATACGTGGCGCCCTTCGACGCGGCCATCCGCCGGGCCGACGTTTCCTCCATCATGTGCTCCTACAACCGCGTGAACGGGACGTTTGCGTGCGGAAATGAGTCCACACTTACCAAGATCCTGCGCGACGAGATCGGCTTCAAGGGATTTGTCACCTCGGACTGGGGCGCGGTCCATGCTGTCAAGTTCATCAACGCTGGCCTGGACATGGAAATGCCCGGCGAGCCTGACCCGGCTGCACCTTTCAATATCCCGTCCTTCTTCGATTTGCAGCCTGTGCCAACGCCTCCGCCTGCAAAAAGCGATGAAGCCAACACCGCCATGTTCGGCGGCCTCATCCCTGAAGAGCCGGCTCCTGTGCACGAAAACGGGGGCGATTTCGGGCTCAAGCTCGATCCTGAGAAGATGGCTGCCGCTCTCAAGGACGGCACGGTGACTGACGCGGCAATCGACCGCGCCGCGGGCCGCGTGCTCTATGAGATCGTCCGTTTCGGCTACCTCGACGGCCAGGCGAAGCACGAGGTCACTGCGCAATCCATCGAAGCCAATGCAAAGATCATCGAGAAGACCGGCGAAGAAGCCGCGGTGCTGCTGAAGAACGAAGGCGGCGCACTGCCGCTGACGGCCGCCGACCTCGACTCCGTGGTTCTGATCGGCCCGACCGCCCTGCAGGTAGACTCCATCGGCATCAACGGCGAGCGCTCGGTCGGCCTGCCCCAACGCCAGGTCGGCCCGCTTGAGGCTCTCAAAAAGATCACCGGCAACGCCAACATCCGCTTTGCCGTGAACGACGACATGAACGGCGTTCCCGTACCGGCCGCGGTCCTCAGCCACGACGGCAAGCCGGGGCTTGAGCGCACCGGCGCGGGCGCCAGCCAGACCGACGCTCAACTCAACTTCACCGGCGACCATGCTCTGCCGCCCAACTCGGCCATTACCTGGAAGGGCACGCTGACCCCGCCGCACGCCGGCGTCTACTGGATCTATCTGCAGGCCATTGGCACCAACGCCAGCATCTATCTCGACGGCAAACGCCTGGCCGCCACCGGCGCATTCCAGGGCGGCGTGCATGGCGACATACTGCAGGCCAACCAGGACAACGTTGTTCCCACCATCGACCACCTCGACAACGTGCGCCGCGCGTTCGATTTCAGCGCCGGTCCGCACCAGATCGAGATCAGGACCAGCCCCGACAGCTCCAACTCGCCCGTCCAGGTGCGCCTCAACTGGTACACCCCCGAGCAGCGCAAGGCCGACCACGAAGCAGCGATCGCGGCCGCCAAAGGCGCCAAGATCGCGGTGGTTTTTGCCTGGACGCGGCTGCAGCCCGTCTTCGGCCTGCCCGGCGAGCAGAATAAGCTCATCGAGGAAGTGGCCGCGGTCAATCCCAACACCATCGTGGTGCTCAACACCAGCCAGCCAGTTGCCCTGCCCTGGGT
>JBEKTB010000237.1:0-2733 GCA_049516495.1 Occallatibacter sp. | reverse complement strand
TGCTGTGGCAGGTGGCTTATACCGAGATCTTCGTCACCGACCGCCTGTGGCCGGACTTCCGTGGCATCCACCTGCTCGAAGCGATCGCCGACTTCCAGCGCCGCGAGCGCCGCTACGGCGGCCTGGGCGAGGCAACAGGCGAAATCGAAGAAGACGTCGACCGCATCAAGATCGCCGCCAGCTAGAGTCAGTTGAGGCGCGCAGCGAATGCTCCGTGCCCTATCCTTCGCGTTCTCTGCCAAGGGTGGCGCACCTCAGGCCCCTGGGCTCCCCCGGCGAGGTTCCAAAGCCAGCCCAGCCACCGGCGCATCCACACCCTATCCCCGATCCCCGATCCCCGATACCTAACCCCTAACCCCTATTCCGGCGTGAGCTGGTCGGCGACATCCCGCAGCCACTTCGCATCCCAGCCGAGCACGCCGCTGTCGAAATCGGAGATTGCCGCTTCGAGCCACCCCAGCTCCGCCCCGATCAGGGCCGTGCGATAGCCGTTCTCCAGCAGAAACAGCCGGGGCAACTTGCCGGCTTGGCGCCGCTCCTCATCCAGCCGGCCGAGTTCCTGGCGCAGGGCCGCGGCGCGGATCTCGAAATCGCGGCGCACCTCTTCGGCCGGTAGCATGGTCAAGACCGAGACGGCGGCCGGGAACTCGGGAAACTCGGCGCCCACCGTGGTCAGCATCTCCCCCAGCCAGAGCCTGGCCTTCTCCCGGCCGCGGGGTGTGATGGCATACAGGATGCGGTCCGGATGGCTCTCGGTTTTCACCGTTTCCTTGACTTCGATCAGCCGCAAGCGGACCAGGCGGTCCAAAGTCTGGTAGACGCTGGCCCTCTGGCGTACGTTGACCACCCGGTCCTTGCCCCACTGGACGAGGAGCTTTTGCATGCGGTAGGCATGGGTTGGTTCCAGGTGGAGCAGGCTGAGGAGGATGAGCCCGAGGGGCGATCGGTGCGTCTTGGTATCCATAAACAGAGTATGCCTAGTCTTAATGAGAGTATCAATTCTAAAGTAGTTACTTCCAAGGTTCCCTCTTTGGCAAGGGGGATAGTCAGGTCATGACGCAGGACGATGCACGCGCACGGGAACGAGATTCCTCCTGGCGGCGAGGACGCCGTCAGTTCAGCCGCCCAGCCGGTCGGCGTTCGAGAGCGTCGACCGGGCGTGAGCAATGCCGGCTGGCCGTCCCACGCGGTCTTCCCGCAGCAGGTTGGCCGCTGCCCAGGTGAAGTCTATTCGTTGGCCTCGATGCGCCGCCCGTGCGGGTCCTGCAAGGGGCGCGAATTCATGCGGAAGAGGGCGGCAAAGCGGCGCAACTGGTCGCGGCTGATGCTCAATTCCTGCTCAAAGACAAACCAGCGCACGCCCTCGGTGCAGGGTGGAACGGTCAGGGACCCCATATAGGTCCAGTAGCCGCGATCGGCGGGCAACAAGCCGCCGGGGTTCACCATTTCGGTGGTGGTGGTGGTGTCGCCGGACTTGAGTGGAAGCTGCTCCCACAGAGTAGCCAACTGGGCGTTGGGGAAGCCGGGATCCTGGTTCAGGCGCACCGCGACGACGGCCAGTTTGCCGTCCGCGCTCTTGTGCACCAGGTGGATCACCATGTCGGAAAGTTTGCCCTTGACGGCTTCTTCGCTGGGGTGGTGAAAGTGAAATTGCACCAGGTCGTAGCGTACTCCGCCGGCCAGAATGTAGCTGCCGGGCTTGACCTGAACCTCGACGGTGTGGCCGTTGTTCACCAACTTCACCGTGCCGGCAATGTAGTGGAACTCGATGGGCGTCAGTGCCTCGTTCAGATGGGCGCCGCGGATGTCGATGGGCGACTGTTCACGGCCTTGCGAGCAGGTCTTGTAGGCGGGGTCGAGTTTGCCCCAGCCCAACGGGCCGGTCTTGCCTTCGTAGTCCCAGTAGGCCGTCTGCTGCGCGGCGGCCAAGGTGGCGATGCCGAGCACAGCCACGGCTAGTGCGGAAAAACGCATGGGTAACTCCTCTTTTTTAGGATAGATGTACACCCCGGAGCATTCTAAGTCATGGACGTTCAAGCGCCCAAAAAGAATGGGGCCCATTGTTTTCGGGCGGATTGGAACCAGCCGGCACGGCATCCTGCCGGGAGGGAAGGCCGAGGATCGTGTATCGGGGAGGAGCGAAGCGGGACCCGGGGTCAGCCGGCCGCTTTCAACCGGCCCGGACTGCCTTTCATGGAGCGGAAACAACGGCCGCAGCCGTCAGGGCCGGGGCTTCTTTCTTTTCCGCAACCAGCCAGCGCTGAATGGTCTTCATCAGCACCGAGGGCTGCACCGGCTTGGGCACGAAGTCGTTCATGCCGGCCGCCTTGCACAGATCCTGGTCGCTTTGCATGGCGTTGGCGGTCATGGCGATGATGGGCACGTCGTGGTTCAGCACCGAGGAACCGGGATTGCGAATCAAGCGCGTGGCCTCCACCCCATCCATCAGCGGCATCCGCATGTCCATCAGCACCAGGGCATAGGGGATCGTCTCCAGAGCCTTGATGGCTTCGACGCCGTTGGCGGCAATGTCGGCGGTCAATCCGTATTTCTTGAGGATGCCGACGGCCACCTGCTGATTGACATAATTGTCTTCGGCCAGCAGAATCTTCGGGGAGACACCGCTAAAGGCTTGCAGCGTGTCCTGCACCGTATCCGGCTTCTTGGCCGCTTTGACGCCGGACCCGGGCACATCGGATAACACGTCGGCCAGAACGGCCTGCAGATCGTCGC
>JBEKTB010000236.1:0-2810 GCA_049516495.1 Occallatibacter sp. | reverse complement strand
AGCAGCACGCGCGCGCCCAGCCGGGGCAGCAGCAGCATGTTGGAGCGGGCTACGCGGCTGTGCAGAATGTCGCCGACAATGGTGACGGTCACGCCGGCCAGGGTTTCAGCGTTGACGGCTTCGATGCCGGGCCGCAGGTGAGCCAGGATGGTGCGCAGGTCGAGCAGCGCCTGAGTGGGGTGCTCGTGCATGCCGTCGCCGGCGTTGAGCACCGGAAGGCGGGTCTCGCGCTCCAACAGCCAGGCCGCGCCGGAGGAGTTGTGGCGCAGAATGATGGCTTCGGCGCCCAGGGCGCGGAGGGTGAGGCCGGTGTCTTTCAGCGACTCGCCTTTTTCGATGCTCGATGAAAGGCTGGAGACCAGGGTGGTGTCGCAGCCGAGTCCCTTGGCGGCCAGCTCAAAGCTGGTGCGGGTGCGCGTCGAGGACTCGTAGAAGAGCAGGGCGATGCGGCGCTTGGCCAGGATGCGCGTGCGCTCCAGCGGGTCCTGGTTCTCGAGGACCGTGGCGCGCGCCAGAAGATGGCTCAAGGCATCCAGCGTCAGGTCCTGGGTCGAGAGCAGCGAGCAGGGGTTATAGGGGAACGGCGAGGCTGGGACGGGCGGAAGAGAAAGCTGGCGGCGTGCGGGAGTTGCGGTCGGGCTCATGTGTGTCCACACCGGAGCACCGGGCTCCGGTCCGGTTCAGAGGATTTGCCGGGAACGATGGTTGCCCCGGGGAGGGCGGCGCGTGTTTGCGCGCCGGCTGCAGATGAAAAGGCTCTTGTCCCGTAAATGAAGCTCTTAGTCGACCCGCTCAACCAGCAGAACCTGCTCGTCGTTGTCGACTTCCTGGAACTTGACTTCGATAATTTCGCGGCTGCTGGTGGGTACGCGCTTGCCGATGTAAGTGGCCTCGATGGGCAGTTCGCGATGGCCGCGGTCAATCAGCACGGCGAGTTGCACGCGGCGCGGACGGCCGTGATCGAACAGGGCGTCGAGCGCGGCGCGGACGGTGCGGCCGGTATAGAGCACATCGTCGCACAGCACCACGTCGCGGCCCTCGATATCGATGCCGATGGCGCCGGGCGTGACCACCGGGCGGACATCCGCCCTGGTGAGGTCGTCGCGGTAGAACTGGATGTCGAGAACGCCGGTGTCGACGGTACGCTTCTCGATGCCGGAGATTAGTTTGCCCAGCCGCTCAGCCAGCGGAATGCCGCGGCGTTTGATCCCGACCAGCGCCAGATCGTCGCTGCCGTTACTTTTTTCAACAATCTCGTGGGCCAGGCGCACAAGGGTGCGCTCGACCTCGGAGGCGGACATCAACCTGCCCTTGGTGCGCAGGATGGGCTTACTTTGGGTTTCACTCATGGGTCTTCTCTCGCGGCGTGTCTCTCGCAGGATGATACGAGGGGTTACCGGTGTGGGGCAAGTTGTGGAGAACTGAAACGGAAATGCCGTCAGCCGAACTTAAACTTCCGGCCGCCGGTTGCGGCCCATCAGCCGCGCTCCCAATGCGCCTCCGGCTGTCGCGAAGGCGACCAGAGACAAGGTCAGAACGAGGATGACCGCAAGCGTCAATCCGCCGCGCCCTTCCGGAGAATTCAAGAGCGCCTTGGCCACCAGGATGGTCTGCGCATCCATGCCCGCGGCGGCCCATTGCTGGCTGACTTTTTCGCTGATCTGGTCCTGCCAGTACTCATCGAATATCTTGCCCTGATGGAAGAAGAATCGCATGCCGAAAAGCATGAAGCTCATGGTGGCAGCAGCGGTCCAACCGCCCAACAGACCGGTCACAAGGCCGATGCGCGCACCCGCCCCGATGGTGATCCATGCCGGTCGCTGGCTGCGCAGGTAGAGCACAACCGCCCAGGCTCCCGCGGCGGCCATCCATATCAGGCCAAAGAAGCCCACAAGCGGAAACCCGCTCGCCAGCAGTCCAGCAGGAACAGCCACCAGCAGGGCAACCCGCAACGCCGGCTTCCAATCCACGCTGCTGGCATCCCGGACGACTTCATTCCAGCGCTCCGGCTGGGACGGGGCAACGGCACTGTCCGCCGCGTACAGCAGTTGCGGCAGGCCGCAGGCGGGGCAGTAGCAGTTGTCCGCCTGGACAGCCTGGTGGCAGCGGTTGCAGGTGATTTCCATACATCTATGAGCCTATAGCATTTTTCCGGGATACGCGTGGCGCAGGATCTTCCCCTCCCTCTGCACAGGGTTTTCCGGTCTCCGTCAACGCTGTTTGCCCGGGCGTTTCCGATTCCGGGCGCGCTAACGAGGAATGCCGGGCGGCGCCTCTCATCAAGGAAATCTGCCGTTCCCAGTTCCTCCGCTGATCTCCCTGAGCGTGAAGTCTGCAGGTGGGGCAACTCCCCTAATTTCCTGGATATGGAGAACGAATCAGGCCGCGGACTCGCTCCTGAGGCTATGTCGGGCGCCTGGTTTCCCTGGGGCTGGTTTTGCCTGCCTCACGCAATCGAAGGAACTGCGGCAAGGAGGCAAAGGCCCGCTCGCGACAATTCAGGCAACGGATGGGCATCCGCAGCACGAGCAGTCGAAAGAGGTCCGATGAGCGGAAATGCGAGGTGCGGAAGCTCGATAAGCCGCAGTGGTGGCAAAAGAGAGTCATCCAGTCCTCCTGTCTTGATGAAATGGGAGAAGATTCTCATTTGGAGGATCCGGGGGAGGGTTTCCCGACGACGGTTGGAGCCTTCTCGTTGAGTATGACTCAACAAGCGCAGGAAGGGCTGTACGTCCCGGTCAGTTTTGCATAGGCGCACAAGGAAGTACACAGGAAAGCCTGAATTCGACGGCGCAATCTTCTTGAAAGCA
>JBEKTB010000235.1:0-2977 GCA_049516495.1 Occallatibacter sp. | reverse complement strand
GAACCTTGCTCATCCGCCTCTTTTCAGATTGTGCTACCCAAAGCCCTTAGTTGCTCATAGCTACCTCATGGCATTGGCTGGTTGCTTGACTACCATTATCACTTGAATGGCGTTGAAAAGTGCGGCGCATCTTACGCGCCATCCTCTTCATTTTCCTTTGTCGTTCCTATTGCGCGTTGCTCAGCTTCGAGTTCGGGCAATTCGACGTCGTCTGCCGGAGGAACACTGTCAACTGACAACTCAGCCGCGGTGAGGCCCTGGTCTTCCGGTTCTTCCTCGAGCGATGCTTCGTTGTCGCGGGCAGCGGAATTCAATTCGTCGTTCTCCGCGGTGGCGTTCACGCTTTCAGCTTCTTCCAGGACGACTTGAGCATTCTCAGATTCCGCCTCTGCAGCGTCTGCGACAACCTCAGGCGTCTCGACTTCTGAAGCACCCTCCGGAATATCGGCAGAGTTGGGCGATGCTTCCGATTCATCCGTCCCGTCGGTTTCATCGGCTGCGGGCACGTGGCCTTCTTCGCCCTCTTCAAAATGGCCAAAGTAATGGCGCACCGCGACGCTGATACGTTCCAAGGTTTTTTCGCCGATGCCCGGAATTTCCTCGAGTTGCTCCGGCGTCATGTCGGCCAGAGTTTCGACGGTGGTAATGCCGGCAGCGATCAGCTTCTGGATGATTCCGTCGCCCAGTTCCGTGACCTGCTCGATGGGAGTAGACGGGCCGCCGGTGAGAGCCTGCATCTGCTGCTCCACCTCCTGGCGCTTCTCCTCTTCGCTCTTGATGTCGATCTTCCAGCCCAGCAGTTTGGCCGCCAGGCGGACGTTCTGGCCCTTCTTGCCGATTGCCAGCGACAATTGCGTGTCATCCACGATCACTTCAAGCTGCTTGTCGGTCAGGTCCGCGATGGAAACACGGCTCACCTTGGCCGGCTGCAAAGCCTTCTCGGCAAAGGTCGTAATCTCGTCCGAGAACTCGATGATGTCGATCTTTTCGCCGCGCAGTTCACGGATGATCGACTGCACGCGCATGCCCTTCATGCCAACGCAGGCGCCTACCGGGTCCACGTCCTTGTCGCGCGACTGAACTGCAATCTTGGTGCGTTCGCCGGCTTCGCGCGCAATGGCCTTGATCACTACCGTGTTGTCGTAAATCTCCGGCACTTCCGACTGGAACAGGTTAGACACCAGCTCCGGCGCGGCGCGGGAAACGATCACCTGCGGTCCCTTCGCGGCACGGTCCACCTTGAGCAGAACCACCCGAACGCGCTCGCCGATGGAGAACTGCTCCAGGCGGGACTGTTCGCGCTTGGGGCAGCGGGCTTCGGCCTTGCCCAGATCGTAGATCACGTCCTGGCCTTCGATCCGCTTCACGGTGGCGTTCAGAACTTCCTTTTCGCGGTGTGCGTACTCGTTGAAGACGGTGTCGCGCTCGGCCTCGCGGACCTTTTGAAAAATAACCTGCTTGGCCAGTTGCGCGGCAATGCGTCCCAGCGGGGTCGTGTCCTTGTAAATCCGAACCTCGCTGCCCACCTCCGCGCCGGGCGCCAGTGCGTTGGCCTCGGTCAGCGTGATCTGGTTCAGCGGGTCCTCGATCGTTTCATCGTCGGCCACCACCGTCTTGTAGATGTAGGCCAGGATCTCGCCGGTTTCCTTGTTCAGTTCCCCGCGCATGTTCTCCTGTGTCTTGTAGAACTTGCGCGTGGCCAGGGCGATGGCCTCCTCAACGGCGCCAACGACGATCTCGGGCTCGATGCCCTTCTCGCGGCTCAGAAGCTCAATACTCTGATACAAAACGCTGGCCATACTCTGCTTGCTCTCTCGAAAATTCGCGTGCGGCGGAGGCTTCTGGGGCCTGCGCCGGTTCAGTTTGGGTTAACGACCGTTGCCTGATGAGCGGATGCCGGCCGCCCCAACTCTCTCGCAATTTGCGCGAAAAAGGTGGGAAAGCCCGGAACCCCCGGACGTCCCAGGGTTCGTATCCGAAAACCGGGAAGCCCTAAAAAAACCTAAATCTCCGGCACCAACTGCGCTTTCTCAATATTGTCGAGCGCAATCTCCACCGTATTCACGCCGGCCTTCCGGCTCTTGCTGTTCTGCTTTACCGCGTTCAGGTCGAGCGTAATCGATTCGCCTGCCGGCGCCAGCCGTCCCTGCCAGTGCCGGTTGTTGCGGATGGGCTCAAAGGTCTGCACTTTCACCAGCGAACCCGCAAACCGGACAAAATCTTCCTTCCGGGTCAACTTGCGGTCCAGCCCCGGAGAGCTGGCCTCGAGCGTGTACTCCGCACCCGGAACCAGGTCTTCCACATCCAGCAGCACGCCAAAATCCCGGCTGAAACGGGCGCAATCCTCGTGGGTAATGCCCGAGAGCTGCTCCAATCGATCCGGGCTCAACGTGCCTTCGTGCACTTCTTCGACCAACCGCTCGGGAAGGGCTTCATTTCCCTCGCCGGCCGCGGCAGCTGCCGCAATCTCCGCTCTCAGCCGCGCGCGCCCCTCGGCGTTCTTCTCGAGGTAGATGCGCAGCGTGCGCTCCTTCGCCGGGCCAATGAACTCAAGGTCCACCACGTCCAGTCCGTGCGAAGCGGCCACCCGTGCCGCCGCCGATCGAATTGCTTCCAGCTTGACTGCCATCGTTCCCTTGACCGCCCGAACGGCGGCCGTGAAGTGGGGTTTAGCCCCCCAAAAACTGCCAAAAAACCAAGGCGTTTGCCGCAAATAAAAAGTGGGCTGTAAGCCCACTCATCTCTCCGCCAGCCGGCGACCCCACGGCAACTCAGGCGGACAAATTCGTCTGCATCGTCATCATACGGCCAAACGCGGGGAAATTCAATCAGCAAGTGCGGCGAGCAGATGAAAAACAGTGCGTGAAAAGCGGCACGAGCGCCGGACACGCTGCTTCCCTCATTGTGAGGGGAGGAGATGAGGGACCGAGGCCGAAGCGAGTCGAAGAGCCGTCCTGCTCTTCGGGAAACCAGGGCG
>JBEKTB010000234.1:0-3017 GCA_049516495.1 Occallatibacter sp. | reverse complement strand
CTTTCGACGGCTATGCCGCACGACCTGATCAACGCCAAGCCGGTGAT
The DNA here is from genome assembly GCA_049516495.1 of Occallatibacter sp. GTDB lineage: Bacteria > Acidobacteriota > Terriglobia > Terriglobales > Acidobacteriaceae > Telmatobacter. The sequence goes on along the minus strand of JBEKTB010000234.1, from coordinate 2,970 downwards.
GGCGGCGATTCGCGAGTTCTTCGGCTCGTCGCAGCTCTCGCAGTTCATGGATCAGACCAATCCGCTCTCGGAGATCACTCACAAGCGGCGTCTCTCGGCCCTTGGGCCGGGCGGATTGAGCCGCGAGCGCGCGGGCTTTGAGGTCCGCGACGTGCACACTACGCACTACGGCCGCATCTGCCCGATTGAAACGCCTGAAGGTCCGAACATCGGCCTGATCAGCTCGCTGAGCTGCTTTGCGCGGATCAATGAATACGGCTTTATTGAGTCTCCTTACCGCAAGGTCAAGGACTCGCGGATTCTGGACTTCGTCGAGATCGCCAACGCCGGTGAAAGCGGGCTGCGCGTCGGCGACCACATCGAGAAGGAAGAGGCTGCGCGGCTCAATGCGCAGCTACAGAAGGCGGGCAAGCGTCATATCGATCATATTCCGTTCAGCTTTTACCTCTCGGCATGGGAAGAGGACAAGCACACGATCGCGCAGGCCAATATCGAATTCAACGATAAGGGCGAGATCACCGAAGACTTGGTCAACGCGCGGCGCATGGGTAACTTTGTGCTGGTCAATCGCACCGACGTGGACTACATCGACGTCAGCCCGAAGCAACTGGTTTCAGTGGCCGCCTCGCTGGTCCCGTTCCTCGAGCACGACGACGCCAACCGCGCGCTGATGGGCGCCAACATGCAACGGCAATCCGTGCCGCTGCTGGTGGCCGAGGCTCCGCTGGTGGGTACGGGCATGGAGGGCGTCACCGCGCGCGACTCAGGCGCCGTGATTCTGGCCAAGCGCAACGGCATTGTGGATTCGGTCGACTCGCAGCGCATCATCGTGCGCGTCGAGGGCGAGCATCATCCGACGCAGCTCTCGCGCGAGGTCGGCTCCGACATCTATACACTGATCAAGTTCAAACGGTCGAACCAGAACACTTGCATCAATCAGAAGCCCGTCGTTCGCGAAGGTGATCGGGTTATCAAGGGGCAGGTGATTGCCGACGGACCTTGCACGGAGCAAGGCGAGTTGGCGTTGGGCCGCAACGTGCTGGTGGCCTTCATGCCATGGCGCGGCTACAACTATGAGGACGCGATCCTGATCAGCGAAAAGCTGGTGAGGGAGGACTACTACACCTCGGTACATATTGAAGAGTTCGAGATCGAGGCTCGCGACACGAAACTGGGTCCCGAGGAGATCACGCGCGACATTCCCAACGTCAGCGAACATGCGCTGCGCGATCTGGATGAGAGCGGCGTCATCCGCATCGGCGCTCAGATCAAGCACGGCGACATTCTGGTCGGCAAAGTCACGCCCAAGGGCGAGACTCAATTAACGCCGGAAGAGAAGCTGCTGCGCGCCATCTTCGGCGAAAAGGCCGGCGATGTGCGCGACGCATCGCTTACCTGCCCTCCGGGCATCGAGGGCACGGTGGTGGACGTCCGCATCTTCAGCCGTAAGGGCCAGGAGAAGGACGAGCGCGCCAAGCAGATCGAGGCCGAGTATGTGGCCAAGCTTGAAAAGAATCTGGGCGACGAGATCCGCATTCTCACCGATGAGCGCCTGAAGCGTCTCGACGGTATTCTGGGCGGCAAGGTAGTGCTGGCCGATCTGCACGACGAGCGCACCAACAAACGCCTGTTGACGAAGGAAGCGATCCTGGACCGCGAGACGATCGAGCGCATCTCGACCAAGAACCTCAAGCGCATCCGCTATAACGACAAGGATCCGCGAGTCAACGAGCAGATTGACGAGATCGAAGAGATGACCTCGCGCCAGATCGAAGTGCTGCGCAAGATCACCAACGAAAAGGTGGCTAAGCTTCAAAAGGGCGACGAACTGCCTCCGGGCGTGATCAAGCTCGTCAAAGTCTATGTAGCTATGAAGCGCAAGCTTTCAGTGGGCGACAAGATGGCCGGTCGTCACGGCAACAAGGGCGTGATTGCGCGCATCCTTCCCGAAGAAGACATGCCGTATCTGCCCGATGGAACTCCGGCCGAGATTGTGCTGAATCCGCTCGGTGTGCCTTCCCGTATGAATGTGGGACAGATCCTCGAAACGCACTTGGGCTGGGCCGCTCACGCGCTTGGCGAAAAGATCGCGGCATTGATCAGCGTCAACAACGAAGCGGCGTACACGCGCGAATTAATCAAGAAGGAATTCGCGGGAACGGCGGCGCTGCGGCAATTGCTGGAGCTGGACGACGAGATGCTATTGCGCGTTGCCAAGGGCATGAAGCGCGGTATCTGGTTCGGTACCGCGGTCTTCGATGGCGCGCGCGAAGAAGAGATCAAGGCGCTGCTGGCTTCAGCCGGTTTGCCTTCCTCGGGCAAGACGATGCTCTTCGACGGCATGACCGGCGAGCAGTTCGAGCAACCGGTGACGGTGGGCTACATCTACATGCTCAAGCTCTCGCACCTGGTGGACGACAAGATTCACGCGCGTTCCATCGGGCCGTACTCGCTGATCACGCAGCAACCGCTGGGTGGCAAGGCGCAGTTCGGCGGGCAGCGTTTCGGCGAGATGGAAGTCTGGGCGCTCGAAGCGTATGGCGCGGCTTACATCCTGCAAGAGTTGCTGACGGCAAAGTCTGACGACGTCTATGGCCGTACCAAGATTTACGAGGCCATCGTCAAGGGCGAAGCAGCCATCGAGCCGGGTGTGCCGGAGTCGTTCAATGTTTTGATCCGCGAGTTGCAGTCGCTCTGCCTGGACGTGGAGCTGATCAAACGCGCGGACCTGATCAAGAAGTTGCCCGTGCCTGAAGTGGTGGCGGCGGCCGACTAACGTTCGAGGGTTCCCAGGTCTCAAAATCGAGACCTGGGGCGCCCAGCTGACAGAGATGTTTTTTGAGGGTCCTTCTTGAAAGCGGCAAACACCGCTTCCCGGGAAGGAAGGATCCATCAGGAATCCCGGGAAAAGCCAAGGCAGGCGCCGATGAGGCCCGCCAAGGAGGGTCGCCTTGTTCCGCTCAAATCCCT
>JBEKTB010000233.1:0-3093 GCA_049516495.1 Occallatibacter sp. | reverse complement strand
GACTTGGCCCCTTTTGATGGTCTGATCTGGCCCCACCTGAAGGCATGTGATTTGTCATTCCGTGTTGGCCTTGGCGGAAGGAGCCCGAAGGGCGACTGGAGCCAAGGCCAACACGGGGCGGCGCCGCACCCGTGGTCAAGCGGCGTTAAAAGGGCGATTCGGGCATATGCTCCTCGGGATGGAAGACATGCTCGAACGGCAGGCACTCCCGGGCCTTACTGGAGCCGAGCCGGACTTCGAACTGGGTCAAGTCGCTGCCCAGGTAATCGAGTCGCAGGACTTTTGCCAATCTGGTTTCGACCTCGCGCCGGTCTTCGGTGTGATGCTCCTCGCCGAGGCGTCCGATCTCCAGTGCTTGCTGGAAGGCGGCCTGGTCACCTTCGCAGGGGAAGATGTGCACTGCCTCTTTCCACTCCCGCAGCCCCTCCTTGCCTTCGACCATCACCGCCCAGCGCAGTTGCGCGTAGTACCACTGCTTGCTCGTCATCATGCCTTGCCACCTTTCCTGGCCATGGTTCTGCGGAACCTGTAACTCTCCGTGCCGGTCTCGATGATGTGGGCCCGATCTGTCAGCCGGTCGAGCATCGCCTTGCACAGCCGCGCGTTGGGGATCTTGGTGGGCCATTCGGAAAATGGCAAGTTGGTCGTGCAGATAATCGCCGCCTGTTCGGCGCGGCCGGCGATTACCTGGAAGAGCAGCTCCGCCGCGGCATCCGGCATGACCACATACCCGATCTCATCAACCACAACCAACTCGTAGCGCATCCAGCGATTGCGCACCCGCGTCAGTTGCAGCTGGCTCTGCGCTTCGATCATCTCCGTGACCAGCTCCGCCGCCGTGGTGAAGCGCACGCGTTTGCGCTGCCGGCAGGCGGCGACGGCCAGTGCGACCGCCAAGTGGCTTTTGCCCGTCCCTGTTTCACCTAACAAAATCACGGGTTCCTTGCGCTCCAGATACTCACCCTCGCTGAGCTTTTTGATCAGGGCGACGGGGATGTGCGGCACCGCTGGAAAATCGAACTCTTCGAGCGTCTTGACGGCCGGGAAGTGGGCCTCTTTAATGCGCCGCGTCACGGCCCGGCGATCGCGTTCCTCGATCTCGGCTTCGAGCAGCGCCTCCAGATAACTCAGGTGGGACTGCTTCTTGCGCACGGCTTCCTCGGCCACGTTGGCGAACTGGTCGGCCACGGTGGTCAGGTAGAGTTGCCGCGCGTACTGCTGAATGGTGGCCTGTTGGATCGGTTGGGTTGTGCTCACTGGAGCACCTCCGTTGCCACCGGCAAGTTCGCCATCCGCACCGCCGAATCCGCCGGTGGTTTCGCCGTCCAACTCGGCCGCAGTTGCTCGTAGCCCTCCATGCTGGGTTGCGGCCGATCGTAGCGGCGCAAATCGCCAACTTCCACGGGGGAGGTTTCCGGAGAAGCCGGCCAGCCGTCCGCGCTAAGCAGATAGCGGATCGTGCTCAGACTGGAACTGCCCATCGCCAGCGTCTCTTCCACTGCGTGGCGCACGCGCCCCGCGCCATAAGTGCGGCTCAGCAGCAGAATCTCGATCATCGTCCGCGTTCCGGCCTGGCGGCCTTCCCGTTCGCTGGCTTGGGACCAGAAGCGGTCGTAGCTGGCCGGCCAGCGGCCTTGTGCCCGGCACTGTTCCAGGGCCGTCGAGCCGGCCATGGCGCCGGGCTTTTTCATCAGCACGTCCAGGTAGTGATCCAGTTCGAGAACCTGCTGATGACGCTCGTAGCAGCGTTCATGACGCGCCACGCATCGCCCTCCGTGCCAGACCTCCACATAATCCGAGTAGACCTTGGCCTCGACCGATGTGCCCACTGGCAACGGCGTCGAGTAGAAGTTGGTCAACACCTTTACGCAGCCGCTCTGGTTGACTGCGGGAAAATGCAATGCGGCCAGGTCGAAGCCTTCGGCGGCCAGCGGCAGCAGATGCTCGCGCTCGGCCAGCATCCCTGCGCCGATCGTCTGGCTACGGCCACTGATCAAACGGTTCTGCTCTTCAACCGAGCAGGACTCCAGATGCCCGTTCAGCTCCTCCAGGTTGCACACCTTCGGAACGGGAACAAGATGGTTGCGCCGAAACTGGCCGCCCTCGCCTTCCACGCCACCCTTCTCGTGGCCTTCGCCCGGCGTGCAGAACTCGGCGCGAAAGCCCCAGTGCGAGCGGAAGGCGATGAACCGCGTGCTCTCCTCCCGCTGCCGTCCGCGCAGAATCTTCTTCACTGCCGAGGTGAGGTTGTCGAACCGCAGGAGGCGGAAAACGCCGCCGAACCACGCGAACGCCAACTCGTGGGCTTCAAGAAACGCCTGCTGCGTGGCGTGCGGATAGGCCCGGTGAAAGGCTGCGCCCGAAGCCATCGAACGCATGCAGAAGATGTAGACCTTGCGAGGCTGGCCGTCGAACTCCGCCCAGATCTCGTACCAGTCCACCTGCGCCTCGCCGCCAAACTGGTACGACTGGGGCACGAAAACCTCGTGCCCCAGCAAGCCCATCGCAGCCTTGCGCTGCCGCACGTACTCCCGCACCGTAGACTCGCCGACCGCGATCCCCGGCATCTCCTGCCGCAGCCGCTTCCAGATGCGATGCGCCGTGTGCCGCTGCTTGCGCGGCGCCTTGCGGTCAGCTTCCAAAATGGCGTCGATGAACGGCAGCGCCGGCGCCAGCTTCGGACGCTCTCGTTCCGGCTTCTTCCGCTCCGGAGGCACGGCGCTGGCCAAGGCCCGGCGCACCTCCCGCCGATGTACTCCCAGTTTCCGCGCCACCGCGCGGATCGCCCCGGCGCCATGCTCGTACTCCCGCCGGATCTCTTCGTATAGCTCCACCTTGCTCCTCCTTGTGGCCAAGCCGTCCTCGCTTCCGGGGAAAACCCCAGAACAAGTTAACGGGCTCCGCCTTCAGGCGGGGCCAGATCAGACCATCGAAAGGGGCCAACTCAGAGTAGCGAAATCAGGGGCCTCTGGCCTGTTGACGCAAGCGGTCTTGTTGGCCAAGATCGCCAATGCCCGAACCGTGCTTCTCCGTGCAGCTCGCGAGCATCCATCCCCCGCGCTCGATGCGGCCGCCGTGGCTCTGGCCCATTCG
>JBEKTB010000232.1:0-3096 GCA_049516495.1 Occallatibacter sp. | reverse complement strand
GTATCCGGATGCAGCCAGGGAGATTCGGGCCTGGTACAGGATCGTCATTGAAGCACGATGGCGGAATTTCATGGAAGTGCGGCAGGTCTTCGCGGATGCGGACGATGTAGATGGATACGTGATCTTCAACATCCGCCAGAACCGCTACCGGCTGGTCACGATCATTCACTATTCACGTGAAATGGAAGGCCGGACGACAGAAGGACACATCTACATCCGGTCCTTTCTGACGCACCGGCAGTACGACAATCGGGCGAACTGGGACAAGGGGCTGAAACGATGAGCACAGCGCTTGCAAATCCGACCGAGATGATCCGGCGGGGAGCACCTCGCCTGATTCACTCGGACGAAGAACTCGCGGAATACACTCAGGCGCTTTTTGAACTGACGGCGAAGGCCGACCTCTCGCCGGACGAGGAAGAGGCCGTCGAGCTGATGACTCTTCTGGTCGAGCGCTATGAGTCGGAGCGCTACACTGTGCCGCTGGCCGAGCCTGCGGACGTGCTGCGTTATCTGCTGGATCGGAATGGGCTGTCCCAGCGGGACATTGCTCCGGAGTTGGGAAGCGAGAGCACTGTATCGCTGATTCTCTCCGGCAAGCGGCAATTGAATCGCGACCACATCGCGCGACTCAGCAGGCGATTCAGCGTATCGCCCGCGGTCTTCTTCAACTCAGCTTCCAGCCTCTAGCTCTTTCTCTCCCGGAAAGCCGACGCCGGTTGAAGGCTGCCGTTTTCCGCATTTTCGTCGGGCCGCAGATGACGCGCCAAGGACCACTTCAGTTCCTCGATCCCCTGCCCGGTTACGGCGGAGACGGCGTGGAATTCCAGCTTTCTGCGCTTGGCGTGAGCCGCCAGCTTCTTCAACTTGTCGGGATTGGCGGAGTCGACCTTGGTGGCGACGACGATCATGGTCTTCTTGACCAGGGGGAACTCGACCCGAGCTACCGGATTGTCGTCCATGGGCTGCTCCGCGGTGGTGACGGAGAAGCTGGACAGCTCCTTGTTGATAACCTTGAAGTCCTCGACTGGATCGGGCCGACCGGAAGCATCCGATACATCGACCAGGTGAAGGAGCAGGCGGGTGCGCTCAATGTGGCGCAGGAACTGGATGCCGAGACCCGAGCCGAGGTGCGCGCCTTCAATCAGGCCGGGCATGTCGGCAACCACAAAGGACTCCTGGTCTGGCTCCTCGCCCACAGTGACCACGCCCAGGTTTGGCTCAAGAGTGGTGAAAGGGTAGTCGGCGATCTTGGGCTTGGCGGCCGAGATGCGGGAGATGAGCGTGGACTTGCCGGCGTTGGGGTAGCCGACCAGGCCGACATCGGCCAGCAGCTTCAATTCCAGGCGATAGAGGCGCTCCTCGCCGGGGCGGCCCAGTTCGTGCTCGCGCGGCGCCTGGTGGACGGGAGTGGCGAAGTGCTGGTTGCCGCGCCCGCCGCGCCCTCCCTTGGCGATGACGACCTGCTCGTCGGGCTCTTCGAAATCATGAACAAGCTCGCCCGACACCTGGTCGTAAAGCGATGTGCCCACGGGCACTTGCAGGAAGATCGAGTTGCCGTCCAGGCCGGTGCAGTTGGATCCCATGCCGTGTTCGCCGCGCTGCGCCTTGTGCTCCGGGTTATAGCGGAAGTGGATCAGCGTGTTGTGGCGCTGCGAACTGACCATGATGACGTCGCCGCCGCGGCCGCCGTCGCCACCCGAAGGCCCGCCGCGGGGAACGAACTTCTCCCGCCGGAAGGCCATGCAGCCGTTGCCGCCGTCGCCGGCCTTGACCTTGATTTTTGCTTCATCGATAAACATTGGGGAACCAGTCGTCAGGGGTCGGTTGTCCGTGGCCGGTACGACCAGGGCGCGTCATCGATCCCGAAATATAGATGACGTCTTTCAAGTTTACCCAATCAGGCATAGAATCGCTTGCAACTTCACTTTTGGGACAGCGGGAGACGCCGAAAACGGGAGATTTACGTGCCTGAGGCCCGGCCCGCGCAGCCCCATCCCGACCTGCCGTGAGAGCGGGCTGGATTTGAACCGTGGAGTGGCTTTCCCCAGGATCTGCCGCGAGCAGGGGTCTCGATGGCAGGCGCAGGGCGGAGTTGGATGAAGCGGCTGGCGTTGGCCGTGCTCCTGGCGGGCGCGGGGACGCTGGGTTACGCCCAATCAGCCCCTGCACAATCGACTCCAATTCAGCCAGTCCAAAGCGCTTTCACCGGCGCCCTGAGCGGCCGGCTCACCGATCTGCACTCCAGGCCGATGGACGGTGCAACGGTGGTGGTGCGCAACCAGGCCACAGGCGCAGAGTCTCGCACCACGACCACAAAGAACGGGACGTACCGCTTCAACGGACTGGAGCCGGGCGAGTACACCCTGGACGCCGAAAGCCCGGAACTGGGGCGCGGCCAGGTTGCGGACATCGTGGTCGACGCCGGCCACGAGGCGCGGGTGCAGGCGGCGATGGAGTTTGAGCCGCTGGCCGCCGACCCGAGGTGGACGGCGCTCGTCTCAGCGAATCTTCTGGAGGCGAAGCAGGCCACTCTGGCGCGATCGGAGATCGAGGCGGCGTCCGCGGAGGTGAGCAGCGAAGAATGGGCAGTCGAGCCTTTACAGACGCTGCCTGCGGTCGCACGGCGAGTGGTCGATGTGTTGGGGGGAATGCCAGCGGCCACGACTCCCATGGTGAATGTCACCCTTGCAACCGAGCCATTGCAAACGCTCGCTGTCGCCCCAAGAAACTTGCGGGATTCTGCGCAACTTCCGTCCGCGGTATCGCAAACTGCGAAAAAAATAGAGATCGCGCGCGAAGCCCCAAAAAAGCAAACTTCAGGGACTGAAACAACCGCGGAAAAGCCTGAACCGGAGGGAGGCCGGGGTCTTAACCCTCGCATAAGGCCAGCAGAATCAGCGCGGGCTTTAGCTCCGGAAGACCGCCTTTCACCCACTTCAGCCCAAATCCCGCATTTTTCGGCGGCCTGCTCAGCCCCTGAGGGACGCTCGTCGGCCATTCCCCTTGAGAACCACCCTTCGTCCACAGGCAGTGAAGCTCGCGTCGATTCTACTGGCGCTGATGCCGGTGCGGCTGCACCCGTCGGGCTGAGCC
>JBEKTB010000231.1:0-3271 GCA_049516495.1 Occallatibacter sp. | reverse complement strand
GAAGCCGTCAACGCTGAAACCCTGGCCGGCGTGACCGTCACCATTGTCGGCGACATTCTGCACAGCCGCGTAGCCCGCTCCAACATGCTGCTGCTGCCCCGGCTGGGCGCGCGCGTGCTGCTCTGCGGACCCAATGCTCTCTTGCCCGACCTGGCAGCCGCGGCCGGTCCCGGCGTCGCCATCGAACGCAATTTCGAGGCTGCGCTCCGCCAGTCCCAGGCAGTGATGATGCTGCGCATCCAGGCCGAGCGGCTGGCCGGTCTGCAATTGGATCTTGAACAGTACAAAGCGGCTTATCAGTTGACCGGCCAACGCCTCGCGGCCTTCGCTCCCAACGCCATTGTGCTTCATCCGGGCCCCATCATTCGCGGCCTCGAGCTGACCGCCGGCGTGGCCGACGGCCCCCAGTCCGTCATCCTCGAACAGGTTCGCAATGGCGTCGCCATCCGCATGGCGGTGGTCGAACGGGCCATGCTGGCCGGTGCAAGCAAAGGAGGCCGCGCATGACGGCTCTGGTAATTCGTGGCGGCCATCTCATCGACCCGTCAGCGGGCGTGGACGCTCCCAAGGACATTCTGCTCAAAGACGGCCGCGTGGCCGAGATCGCCGCTCCCGGCAAATTGAAGGCTGCGAATGGCGCTGAAGTCCTCGACGCTACCGGCCTCACCATAGCGCCCGGCCTGATCGATATACACGTCCATCTGCGCGAGCCTGGCCAAGCACACAAGGAGACCATCGCCACCGGCACGGCGGCTGCGGCAGCCGGCGGCTTTACCGCAGTGGCCGCAATGCCCAACACGACTCCGCCGAACGATTCGACCGAGATCACCCGCTGGATGCAGGCGCCGGAACGCGGCGCATCCGTCCGCGTCTTTCCCATCGCCGCCGCAACGCGCGGATTGAAGGGCGAAGCGCTCAACGATTATGCCGCGCTCAAGTCCGCCGGCGCCGTGGCCGTAACCGACGACGGCCACCCCATCCTCAAAGACAATGTCATGCGCGAGGTGCTGTCCGCTGCGGCCAGGGTTGGCCTGAGCGTCATCCAGCACGCCGAGGACACGCGGCTCACCCAGGGCGCCAGCATGAACCTGGGACCCATGTCGTTCAAGCTCGGCCTGCGCGGCATGCCCGCCGAAGCTGAGTCCAATCTTGTCGAGCGCGACATCCGCCTGGTAACCGAACTGCGCGACTCCCGCGCCCACCTGCACGTGGCCCACACTTCCACGGCAGCCGCCCTGGCCGCGGTGCGTCAGGCCCGGCGCAGCGGCCTTCGCGTCACCTGCGAGGTCGCCCCGCACCACTTCCTGCTCACCGAGGAGCACGTCGGTCTCTACGACACCAACACCAAGATGAATCCGCCCCTGCGTTCGGCCGCCGACCGCGACGCCATGATCGAGGCCATACTCGACGGCGTCGTGGACGCTATCGCCACCGACCACGCGCCCCACGCCATCCACGAGAAGGAAGTCGAGTTCGAAAACGCCCCCAACGGCATCACCGGCCTGGAGACCGCCCTGGGGCTTTCCCTGCGCTGGCTGCATAAGGAGTGGAAACTGCCCCTGGGCCGCGTCCTGAGCCTGCTCAGCGCCCAGCCTGCGGCTCTCTTGGGCATGAAGGGCCGCGGCACCCTCGCTGTGGGCAGCTTTGCCGACGTGGTGGTCTTCGATCCCAACGCCGAGTGGACCTACCGCGCCCGCGAAACGAAATCGAAGTCCCGCAACTCCCCCTTCGACGGCTGGACCATGCAGGGAAAAATCCGCTGGACCATCAGCGAAGGCCGCATCGCCTACGCATCCGAGACGCAATAGAGTCCGGCGGGATTTCTCTTGCCCCGCGCCCTCGCGGCTCCTATTCTTGTCCAGCACCGGCAGAAGAGCCGGCGTCCACGCCTTCCCCGGCGTGCGGCGGAGCGAGGTCGAGGGCGAAGCGAGGTCGAGATGGACAAGCGGGAGTTTCTCAAGACATCCGGCGCACTCGTGGCCGGGAGCGTGTTGTCGCGCGTGGTGGCAGGCCAGGAACACACCGGACCGCGAGAGAACTGGGCGGGCAATCTCACCTACAGCACCGACCGGCTGTACACTCCGGGCTCCATAGACGAAGTCCGGAAGGTGGTAAAGAGTTGCACCAAGCTCCGAGCGCTGGGCACGCGCCACTCCTTCAGCACCATCGCCGACAGCACACAGAATCAGATCTCCCTCCAGCGCCTCGACCGGATTGAGATCGACAAACCGGGCAAGACCGTGATGGTGGGTCCCGGCGTGACCTATGGCAAGCTCTCGCCCACCCTCGACGAGCAGGGCTTTGCGCTGCACAACCTGGCTTCGCTGCCCCATATCTCCGTAGCCGGAGCCATCGCCACGGCAACCCACGGGTCCGGTATCCACAACGGCAATCTGGCCACGGCCGTGTCGGGTTTGGAATTCGTTCGAGCGGATGGCGAAGTTGCAACGCTGTCGCGCGAGAAGGATGGAGACAGGTTCCTCGGCGCGGTGGTCGGCATGGGCGCGCTCGGTGTCGTTACCGGCATCAGGCTCGATCTGCAGCCCACGTTCAAGATGGCCCAGTCGGTCTACGAAAACCTCTCGTTCGCAACCCTGGAGCACCACTTCGAAGAGGTTTTTTCGGCGGGCTACAGCGTCAGCCTCTTTACCGACTGGCAGCGCCATCAGGCCAGTCAGGTGTGGATCAAGCGCCGCCTCGCTCCCAAAGATGCCAACCAGTGGCCACCGGAGTTCTTCGGCGCCAGGCTCGCCACACGCAAGCTGCATCCCGTGCCCGGCCACGATGCCGAGAGCTGCACCGAGCAGCAGGGCATTCCCGGCCCCTGGTACGAGCGGATGCCCCACTTCCGCATGAACTTCACGCCATCCAGCGGCCGTGAGCTGCAGACGGAGTACTTTGTCCCCATCGATCGCGGTTATGAGGCCATCCTGGCCGTCGAAAGGCTGCGCGACCGGATCACGCCGCACCTTTTCGTAACTGAGTTTCGCACCATCGCCGCCGACAACCTGTGGATGAGCATGGCCTACCAGCGTCCTTCGCTAGCCATTCATTTCACCTGGAAGCCGGAGTGGCCTGAGGTCCGCCAGATACTTCCCCTGATCGAGAAGCAACTGGAGCCCTTCAACCCCCGCCCGCACTGGGGAAAGCTCTTCACCATTTCCCCGGCGCAGTTGCAATCGGAGTATGCGCGCCTCGCCGAGTTCAAGGCGCTGCTCAACCACTACGACCCCGAGTCCAAATTCCGCAACGAGTTCCTCAGCGCGAACCT
>JBEKTB010000230.1:0-3293 GCA_049516495.1 Occallatibacter sp. | reverse complement strand
ACCGAAGCTCCGGCCGCAGCCGTGGTCGTTCCTCCTGTGGTTGCCGCTGTCACGGCCGAGGCCGTAGCCGCACAACTCGGCGAGGCTCAACGCATCCAGAGCCGCAACCGTGTGGAAGCGTCGCTGGTTGCATCTAAGCTGCCGAAACCCGCGCAGGATCTGGCGCGGACTCACCTGGAGCTTGCTTTGACCTCCGAGGCTGATCTTCCTCAAGCGAAGATCGATGCGGAGATTGCCACCGTGCGTACGGCCTTCGCCGCATTCAACGGGATCGGCCGCATCCATCCCGCCGCCGGCGTCACGCTCGACTCCGCCGACAAGCTCACGCTTGCCTGCGAAGCCGCCCTGGGCGTCAAGGAGTCGATGAACAAAGGCGTGCCGAAGTTCCGCGGACTGCGCGAGATGTACGTTGCCATCACCGGCGACCACGATCTCTCAAAGCTGACCAGCGGCGGCGGATTCACAGGGACGCGCATGCTGGCATCGGAAGCCGTGCTGACCGGCGACTTTCCCAACATCCTGCTGAACTCGATGACCAAGCGGCTTCTGCAGGACTGGGCGGAGCTGGCGCTCGATGGCCTGAGCAATCTCTACACGAGCCAGTCCATCAGCGATTACAAGCTGCAGGACCGGGTCCGTGAGGGATACTTCGCGGAGTTGGCGTCCGTGACAGAAGGTTCGGCGTACACCGAAATCAGCTATCCGACGGACGAGCTGGTGACCTACCAGGTGTCGAAATACGGCAACCTGCTCTCGATCTCCGAAGAGACCATCCGCAACGATGATCTCGGCGCGATCGCCCGCTTCCCCGGCCGCCTGGCGCGCGCCGGCCGCTGGACGCTGAAGAACTACATCACCAACTTCTTTATCAACAATCCCAACTACACCGCGGACTCCGTGGCGTGGTTCAACTCGGCTCACGCGAACCTGAGCACCGTGGCGCTCTCGCAGGACTCGCTGATTGCCGACGAAGTGGCGCTGCTGACCCAGACGGAAAAGAACTCGGGCGAGCCGCTGGGCCTGCCACTCGACTGGCTCATGGTGCCTCCGGCCCTGGCTGCCACCGCACGCCAGATCAACCAGACCAACACCGCCGGATCAAACGCCTTCTTCCAGCGGTTCGGCGCGAACAACGAGCGGATCTACGTCAACGAAAAGCTCACCGACGCGACCGACTACTACTACGGCACCAACCAGAACAACGCACCGTTTCTGGAGATGGGCTTCCTCGACGGCATCGAGAACCCGCAGATCTTCCTGGCCAACCAGCCAACGATCGGCACCCAGTTCACGATGGACGAGCTGCAGTACAAGGTGAAGATGGTCTTCAACGGCGCCATCATCGACTTCCGCGGCGTGGGCAAGAACGTCGTCGCCGGCTAGGCTTAACCGGCACGATTGCCTCACGCACTTGTTGCAGGTGAATGCAACCGCCGCGGCTCGGTAGAACCGGGCCGCGGTTTAAGAACATAGAAGCGAGGATTCCATGCAGGACAGTTTTCGTAGAAGCACACTCACTCTTCCGCTTCCGGCGCCGCTGGCGGCAAGCGTTGGCCAGGTGACCTACACGTCGCCCCGGCCGCAGCGCATTGCCGGCGCGCAGCTCTGCCTCAGCGATACGGGCACGGGCGCCGGCGCGACGGCAGTCAATGTCAACATCAACGGCGTGGCAGTAAACGCGGCCGGCAGCCTGTCGATCGCCGGAGCGGCCGTGGGCAAGTCGATCGGCATTCCCGTCACCAAGGGTTCCAACCAGTATCCCGGCGGTGCGCGGCTGAATGCGGGCGACGTGGTGACCGTTGACCTGGCCAGTGTTCCGGCAACCACGGTGCCCAAGGCCGGGTTTGTAGTGTTGGATATCGTCGAAGTCGACATCTAAGAACAGCCTTCAGCCTCTAGCTTCCAGCTTTCAGCTAGGGGCTAGAGGCTAGAAGCTAGGAGCTGCTTTCGTGCCCTTTCCTTACGCAATCTCGGACTTTGTGGCGGAGATCCCGAACGTTCTTTCGGACGACGCGGGGCGCATCACTTCGTCGCTGTCCGCGCTGGTGACACGCGCCATTCTGGAGCGCTACTCGCAGGATGCGCCGCTCTACGTGGTGAGCGATGTTCCGGGAAACGGCTCCAACTATATCCCGCTGCCGGTGGCGCCGGGCGAAGGCCCCGATCTTCCGGTGTGGGAATCGAACTTCTCTGTGATCCAGCAGATCGAGTTCCCGATCGGCCAGCAGCCGCCGCAACTCATCCTCGATTCCGACTTCCGCGTTTACAAAACGCCTGGGCAGCCGGATCAGATCCTTATCAATTTCGACACGCCCCAAGTGGGCGATTCCCTCCGCGTGACCTGGACGGCGCGTCATCTGCGCGACGGATCGACGGTTCCCGACAAGGACTTTTACGCAGTGACGGACTTTGCGGCGAGCCTGGGCGCGGAGCGGCTGGCCACCTTCTATGTGGGCACGGGCGACTCGACGCTGCAGGCGGACGTGGTGCAGTACCGCTCGAAGTCGGCCGAGATGCTGAAGTGCGCGGCCGCGCTGCGGAAACGCTACTACAACCACATGGGGGTGGAAGAGGGCGCGACGGGCGAGGACGAGGTTGGCCCCGCATTTTCCCTGGGCAACCAGTACCTGGAGCAGAACAGCGGCGTGGACCGGCTTGTCCACAACAAGTATTCACGGTAGGGACCATGGCCTGGACGACGAAGATCAGCGGAGCGGAGACCTTGGAGCCGGCGATGATCGCCGCCTTCGAGGAAGGCACCCAGGCCGGTCTCGAAGCGTTGGGCATCAAGGGCGCGGAGATGGTGCAGGAATACATCATCACCCCCTACGGCGCGCTGCCCCCAGCCGTGGCCTTCGGCAACCTGGCCGCATCGATCACGCCGACGTTTGTGCGCGAGGCGTCGATGTGCACGGAATTCATCGGCGTAAGCCCCGCGGTGGGAGCCGATGTGTATGCAGCTCCGGTCGAGACGGGGTCCAAGCCCCACATGCCGCCGGCGTCGGCCCTGGTGCCGTGGGTGCAGAAGAAGTTTGGCATCGACGACGAGAAGAAGGCGTTGAGCCTGGCGTTCGCAATCTCGATGTCAATGAAAAAGAAGGGCACGCAAGGCCACGAGATGTTTTCTCGCGCCCTGGTCGATCTGGAGCCGCTGGCTCCGGCAGCACTGGAGCATGCAATTGGGGTGGCTTTCACTGCACATGGATTCACGGGGGCAACGGCATGAGCGCACAAACAGCCATCGCCGCCGTCTACGCGCTCCTGAAGACCGTGCCGGGCGTGGGGCTAAACGT
>JBEKTB010000229.1:0-3504 GCA_049516495.1 Occallatibacter sp. | reverse complement strand
AAATACACGCTGGCGCTGATGCTGGCCAAGGCCGTCAACTGCCTGCACCCCGCTGAAACCCCCAGCGAATTCGGGCCCCTTCCCGACTTTTGCGGCGTCTGCGCCAACTGCACACGCATTGCCGATTCCGACGACCTGGAAGCCCGCGTGGCCGAAGCCGTGGCCGCCCGAGAAGACATGCGCGACACCGACAAGCGCGAGACCCGAATCCTGATCCAAACCCATCCCGACGTGCTCATTGTTCCGCCCGACCCGCCACAACTGTTGATCAAGCTGGGCCAGGTACGGCAAGTGATTCACGTGGCCTATTACCGCCCGCCGGTCGAGTCCAAACGCACGTTCACTATCTTCACCTCGTCGGCGTTTATGAAGGAAGCGGCCAATTCGCTGCTGAAAGTGCTGGAAGAGCCACCGGAGCATACGTCGCTGATCCTGCTCACCGAGAACCCCCAGGAACTGCTGCCCACCATCCGCTCCCGCGCCGTGGTGCACCGGCTGGGCGCCCTGGCAGCCTCGGACCTGGAGGCACTCCTCGCCAGGCGTCGCCCCGAACTGAAAGCGCAGGACCGCGCACTGGCCGCGCGGCTGGCCCAGGGAGCCGTGGGACGCGCCCTCAATCTCGACTTGGGCGTCTACCTCGCCAGTCGCCAGGACGCCCTGATCCTGCTGCGCACCGCTCTGCGCGAGCCCGACTACTCGCAACTCTTCCACGCCACTGAGAGCTACCGCGCGGGCGCCGACGGCCAGGAGAAGACCGTCAACCTGCTCCGCGCCCTGGGCAGCCTGATCGAAGACCTGCTGCTGATCGTGGCCGGCTCGCCGCAACTGATCCGCAACCTGGACATCGAAGCGGAACTGGTGCGCTTGGCCCAGGGGCTCAGCGTGGACTGGATCGACGCGGCTGCACAAGCTCTCAGTCAAGTCGAGCAGGGCATGCGCCGCAACCTGCTGCGCTCGGTTTCGCTCGACGCAATGGCGGTCGGTTTGGAACGCAGCTAGAGTTGCAGTCGGTACCGCAGGCCGCAGCTAAGTCTGCCTACGCCTCCACCAGTGCGTCGGCGATGGCCAGATGCTCATCCAGAGCTGCGAGCCCGAGATCCAGCTCCTCCTTGGTCACGATCAGCGGGGGGGCTACGACAAAGTGGCTCACCCAGGCCTGGATCGAGACCCCCTGGGCCATCATCTTGGCCGCAATCTGATCGACCACTAGGGGCTTGCCTTCGACCTTGTCGCGCATGGTGTTGAAGGGTTGTTTGGTGGCGCGGTTCTTCACGATCTCGACGGCAAAGAACAGGCCGAGGCCGCGCACATCGCCTACGGAGATGTGCTTTTCTTTCAATGCTTTGAGCTTCTCCCGAACATAAGGCTCGAGAGCGGCGGCGCGGGCCACCAGGTCGAGGCGCTGCATCTCTTCGATGGTGGCGACGGCGGGGCCCAGCGTCAAAGGGTGGGCTTCATAGGTGTGGCCGTGTGAAAAGTAATGGTCCTCGAAGTAGTCGGCGATCTTGGTGGTGGTGGCGCACACGCCGAGCGGAACATAGGCCGAGGTGATGCCCTTGGCCGTGACCAGGATGTCGGGCTTGACACCCCAATGGTCGATGGCGAACCACTTGCCGGTGCGGCCCCAACCGGCCATGACTTCGTCGTCGATCATCAGGACGCCGTGGCGGTCGCATATCTCGCGCAGGCGCGGGAAGTACTCGGGCGGAGGGACCAGGACGCCATTTGTGCCGACGACGGGTTCCAGGATGATGGCGGCCACGTCGCTTTCGTTGCGGATCATATGTTCGATGTAATCGCCGCAGGCGATGTTGCAGCCGGGATAGGTGTGCTTGATGGGGCAGTCGTAACAGTTAGTCTCCGGCGCAAAGACGAATCCCGTGCCCTTGCCAGCCGGCTCCATGGCCCAGCGGCGCGGGTCGCCGGTGGCGGCGATGGATGCGTTGGTCGAGCCGTGATAGGAGCGGTAGCGGGAGATGATCTTGTTCTTGCCGGTGACCATGCGGGCGATCTTGAAGGCCGCCTCGTTGGCTTCGGTGCCGCTGGTGGTGAAGAAGAATTTATTGAGGCCGGCCGGCAGAACCTCAAGGAGCTTCTGGCTGAGGCGGGCGCGGGATCGTGTGGCGTGGCCGGGAGCGACATAGGCCAGTTCACGCGCCTGTTCGGCGATGGCCTCGACAACGCGCGGGTTCTTGTGGCCCAGGTTGACGCACATCAACTGCGAACTGAAATCGAGATAGCGCTTGCCCGCGCCGTCCGTGAACCAGCAGCCCTCGGCGTCGGCGATGTGGAGAGGCTTCCAGGTCTTCTGGAAGCGCCAGGTGCCGTAGTTGGTTTGGCGGGTGATGGTGGAGATTTCTTCGGAGGAGAGAGAGTGGGGAACATCGCTCATGGTTCGTGCTCCGGTTTGAATGTCTCAACATGCTAACACCGCGGAGGCGGACCTGGATTCAATGGTTTCCCGAATAAAAACCCCCGGCGGTTGGCCGGGGGCTGGTTGGATCTGAATGTTTTCCAGGCTTCAAAAGCGAAACATGGGGCACCCGAGTTCGCTGCTCAGCGAGGTTAGTTGCTGTGAAGCAGGATGCCAGCGGGTTTTTCTTCGCCGGTGCTCTCGTCGCTCTCGCTGATGGGGCGGTAGAAGAGCTGGTTGGCATCCAGGTAGACCTCGAGGAAGGCCGGACGCGCGGTAATCTGTCCGGCGATCAGCGCTTCCGACAACGGGTCCTCAACGTAGCGCTGGAGAGCGCGGCGCAAGGGGCGTGCTCCGTAGCTGCGGTCGCCGAGAGTTTTATCGAGAATCCACTTCTTGGCGGCTTCGGTGACGGAGATGGTGATGGATTTCTGGGCCAGATTGTTGTTGAGCTGCTGGACCAGCAGTTCGACGATCTGGATCAGGTCGCCATCGGAGAGCGACTGGAAGAGGATGACCTCGTCCAATCTGTTCAAGAACTCGGGGTTGAAGGTCTTCTTGACTTCCTGCTTGACCAGTTCCTCGACTTTGTCCGAGACGATATCGTCGCGATCGCTCTGGAAGCCCAGTCCCTGCTTCTTCTGCAGGTGCCGCGCGCCGATGTTCGAGGTCATGATGAGGATGACGTTCTTGAAGTCGACGGTATTGCCAAGGCCGTCGGTCAACTGGCCGTCCTCAAAGACCTGGAGCAGGATGTTGAAGACATCCGGGTGCGCCTTCTCGATTTCGTCCAGCAGGACCACGGAGTAGGGCGAGCGCTTGACGCGTTCCGTCAGCTGGCCGCCCTCCTCATAGCCCACATATCCCGGAGGCGAACCGATCAGCTTGGAGACGGAGTGTTTCTCCATGAACTCCGACATGTCAAAGCGGATGAGCGCCTTGTCGGAGCCGAAGAGGAACTGGGCAAGGGTGCGGGCCATTTCGGTTTTGCCCACGCCGGTAGGTCCGAGGAACAGGAAGCTTCCGATGGGACGCGCGGGGGATTTGAGGCCGGCGCGGGACCGGCGGATGGCGCGGGCCAGAGCGCTGAT
>JBEKTB010000228.1:0-3524 GCA_049516495.1 Occallatibacter sp. | reverse complement strand
CTCTCCACCAGTTTGGGGTGCCCCATCCTTCGCGTTTTTTGCGAAGGGTGGGAATGCATGAACCTCAACCAACTTCGGTCTGAACTACAAGCACCGTCGGTGGAGGATCGCCAAAAGCAGTCGATCGCGATCTCCGGTCGAGTAACCGCCTATCCGGAAGTAATCCCAGGGCAATCGCATGAATCCCTCTTGTTGACCAACCTGGTTCCGGTTTCTATCGCGCCGGAGGCGCAATGGTCGTTAGCCCCACGCTTCAGCGTGGGGAAAGAGGCCAGAATTGCGTTTCAGCCCCGTAGGGGCGACGCAAAAGGCGAAATTGTCATCAAAATTTCGTTCATGCGATTGCCCTGGAAGTAATCCTCAGTCGGCCCCTATAATTCCTTCTTCGAAATGAAAACCATCCGCCGTGCGGGCTGCAAAAAGGGCTGCCTTTGAACGATACCGGGGCCCCCGGCGACATGTCTCCGCCGCTGGGGTGGGGAGTCGAGCGCGCCCTGCATCGCAGCGGGTCTTGCACAAAATTACCGGCCTTCGGCGCACACTGACAGATGTACGAGATGAGGCTGCCAGACCCCGCCTGGATTTTCCCGGACGGCGAGAACCTGTTTGGGGGATAGGCCCCCACCCCCCCGGGGGGGGTGGATTCACCGTCTGTTCGCCTATAAATTTGCGCATCATTTTTCGCCAAAAGAATCCAGTGGCAACGAACACACTTGAATATCAATCGCCTACGCGGAGGTTCCCCGCGAAAACGCGCACCAACTGTCAAGCTGCAAAGCTGGCCGGCTCCGGTTTCAGGTGTACGAAACGCCGGCCAATCTGCGCCAGATTCCGGGCAAATCTGCTCGAAACTCCGCGCAACCGCAGGGTCAGTCCGCCGCCGCTTGATGAATCGCCAGCAGCTTTTCCAGCAGCGGCTTCAGCAGCTTCAAGTCCAGCGCGTTCGCTCCGTCGGATTTGGCGTTGGCCGGATCGTCGTGGACTTCGAGGAACAGTCCGTCGATGCCCGCCGCCACCGCGGCCCGCGCCAGCAGCGGAATGAACTCCGGCTGCCCGCCACTGACGCCGTTGGCCGCCGAGGGCTGCTGCACCGAGTGGGTGCCGTCAAAGACCACCGGAGCCATCCGCCGCATCACCGGCAACGAGCGGTAATCCACCACCAGCGTGTTGTAGCCGAAGCTGGCGCCGCGCTCGGTGAGGAACACGCGCTCATTGCCCGTCGAGCGCACCTTTTCGACCGGGTGCGTCATGTCCCAGGGAGCCACGAACTGGCCCTTCTTGATGTTGATGGCGCGTCCCGTTTTGCCCGCGGCCACCAGCAGGTCGGTCTGGCGACACAAAAAGGCCGGAATCTGCAGCACGTCCACGGCCTCGGCGGCAATCTCGCAATGGCCGGGCTCATGCACGTCGGTCAGCACCGGCAGGCCGGTGTCCTTCGCCAGGCGGCCGAGGATGCGGGTGCCTTCGACCAGTCCCGGCCCGCGGAAGCTCTTCACGCTGGTGCGGTTGGCCTTGTCGTAGCTGGCTTTGAAGATATAAGGAATGCCGAGGTCCGCGGTGATGCGCTGAATGGCCTCGGCCATGGTGCGTACATGGGCCTCGGACTCAATGACGCAGGGGCCGGCGATCAAAAAAAGCTGGCCCCCGCCGACGTGGACCGGGCCGATTTCAAAGGAGTTGCTCACAAACCGATTCTAACTTGTCCGGCACTGCATGGCCCGGTACTGCACAGGCTGCCCGCCTTGCCGCTCACCCCAAAAGCGCGCAGCGGCAAGGAGGCAGGGAACTGCGAGGACCGGTCGAAAGCCGGCTCCTCGCCACACGCTTATACTGGTACGCCGTGTTCGACCTGGCTGCGAGACCACTCCCACAAGGCGCGGTCGAGGGCGTGCAGAGCGGTTGGGCCGGGCAGGCCTTCCTGCGGCTTCAACGCGCCCTGCTCAGCCATGCGCCGGCAAAAGGCCACGAACTCCGCATAGAACTCGACGTTGTGGCGCGCGTTTCCCAATGCTTCCAGGGCACGAAAATCCAGCACGTTGTAACGCTCGGGTGCAATTGCGGCCAGGATCGCGGAGGCAATCGGCAGGTCGATTCCGCGCAACTCAGTAAGAGCTTCCACCGCCTGCCGGACCGAACTCCTGGGCGAGGCCGCCACTTCCAAAACCCTCCTGATTTGCGCCTCGCTGTTGCCGATCAGGTAGTGGACCACCCGCTCGGATTTCCAACGAACGATCGCCTCCAGGTTGCCCAGCGAGTAGTCGCCGTTCCGGATCGCCGCCCCGGCTTCAAAGGCAGCTTTCTCGAGTTGCTGCTCCCGGTCGCCGGCCTTTTGCCAGTACTGCTCTGCCAATTGTTGAAGTTCCGATTCCGCGGGCTGAAGTTCAAAGTGGGCCATGATGTTGAATCCTCCGTACACAAAAGCGAGGACACAATAGGCCCGTTCAAAAAGCTTTGTCAACATCGGACAGCACACTTTGGTTTGGGGAGTGATCGACGACTTCAGGCAAATGAAAAGCCTGGGTCAGGCGTCAGTCCGGCGCCATAAATCCATAAATATGGTACGCTCGTGCACATGCGCACCACCGTCGACATTCCGGATCCCCTTTACCGCGAAATGAAGGTTCGTGCCGCCAAAGAAGGCACGACCCTCAAGGAGATGATCCTTGAAGCAGTCACCGTAAAACTGCGGACCGGAAAGGCAACGAAGAAGCCGGAGAAACGGGCCAAGTTTCCAGTAGTCCGCTCCAGGAATCCGGGCTCCCTGAAACTGGGCGAGGAAGGTGTCTACGACTACATTCCTTTTCCCTGACGTGAATGTCTGGCTGGCGCTGGCGCACGAGATTCATCCGCATCACAACGTTGCCACGGTATGGGGAGAGTCGCTGCAGGGCGATACGGTGCTCGCCTTTTGCCGATTCACGCAACTCGGCCTTCTCCGCCTGTTGACCAACCAAAGTGCGATGGGAGCCGATGTGCTGACCCAGGCCAAGGCATGGGTTGTTTACGACGCATTTCTCAAGACAGCCAGAGCGCGGTTGATTGAGGAGCCGCAGGGAATCGACGCACTATTCCGCCAGCAAACAAACCGCAACGAGGCTTCAACCAAGCATTGGGCGGACGGATATCTCGCGGCATTCGCGATGGCTGCCGGGATTCGGCTGGTCACGTTTGATAGGGCACTGGCAACCAGTGCAAAGACAGCGATCCTGCTCGGATGAAGTTCAGATCAAACGATCCAGGATTTCCGTACACACCTTCGATTACGCGAGTTGGTGCGTAACAGTAGCCGCTTCTCCCTTTCTGGTTCGGTTCTTGTAACTGGCAGTAATAAACTCGCGGAAGAGCGGGTGCGGCTCCAGGGGCTTGGACTTGAACTCAGGGTGGAACTGGCAGCCGAGGAAAAAGGGATGACCGGGCAATTCAACGATCTCGACATACGTCGAATCAGGAGTGGTGCCGCTCAGCCGCAGTCCGCCACCGGTCAAAAGAGCTTCGTACTCGCGGTTGAACTCATACCTGTGCCG
>JBEKTB010000227.1:0-3610 GCA_049516495.1 Occallatibacter sp. | reverse complement strand
GGCCGCCGTCCAGCGGCACCAGCGGGCGCAGCTCCGGAGGAATCACGGGCAGCACATCGAGAATCATCCACTGCGGCTTGTTGTCGCTCTTGCGGAAAGCCTCGACAACCTTGAGGCGCTTGGCATACTTGATCTTCTTCTGCGCGGAGGTCTCGGTCTTCATCCGCTCGCGCAGCTCGACGCCGAGCTCGTCGATCTGAACCCGCTTGAGCAACTCCTTGATGGCTTCGGCGCCCATCATGGCCTTGAAGCCCGAGGGGCGGAACTGAGCATCCAGTTCGCGGAACTTGGTTTCGTCCTTGATGATCTCGCGATCTTTGGCGCCGGAGTCGCCCGGATCGATGACGACGTAAGACTCGAAGTAGAGAATGCTCTCAAGATCGCGAAGCGAAATGTCGAGCAGGTGGCCGATGCGCGAAGGCAGGCCCTTGAAAAACCATACGTGCGAACACGGCGAAGCCAGCTCGATATGGCCCATCCGCTCGCGGCGCACCTTGCTTACCGTCACTTCCACGCCGCACTTGTCGCAGATCACGCCGCGGTGCTTCATGCGCTTGTATTTGCCGCACAGGCACTCCCAGTCGGTGACGGGTCCAAAGATGCGTGCGCAGAACAGGCCGTCGCGCTCCGGCTTGAAGGTGCGGTAGTTGATGGTCTCCGGCTTGGTGACCTCACCATGCGACCAACTGCGGATCTTCTCTGGGCTAGCCAGCATGATGCGGATTGCGTCAAAGTCAGTAATCGGACTGGAAAGTTCAAACGGGTTCGAACGGAACAAGGCGACCCTCCTTGGCGGGCCTTTCGGCGCCTGCCGCGGCTTTTCCCGGGATTTTTTATGGGTCCTTCCTTCCCGGGAAGCGGTGTTTGCCGCTCTCAAGAAGAACCCCTAAAACAGAGATCAGGGATCAGAGTTCAGGGTCCAGAGATCAAGGTTTAGCCAGCAGATCGCACTTCTGATCCCTGACCCCTGATCCCTGACCCCTCGTACCTAATCTGCGACTGCCGCTACTTCCGGCGCGGGCAACTTCTTCACCAAATCCGCCCGCTTGATCAGTTCCACGTCCAGGCACAGCGACTGCAACTCGCGAATCAGCACGTTGAACGACTCCGGAACGCCCGGCTCAATGGCCGCCTCGCCCTTCACGATGGCCTCGTAGATCTTCGTACGGCCATACACGTCGTCCGACTTTGCCGTCAGCAGTTCCTGCAGGATGTATGCGGCGCCGTATGCTTCCAGAGCCCACACTTCCATCTCGCCGAAACGCTGCCCGCCGAACTGCGCCTTGCCGCCCAGCGGCTGCTGGGTGATCAGCGAGTACGGCCCGATGGAACGCGCATGAATCTTGTCGTCCACCAGGTGCGAGAGCTTGAGCATGTAAATGTAGCCCACCGTCACAGGCTGCTCGAACTGCTCGCCGGTCATGCCGTCGAACAGAGCCGTCTTGCCCGAAGAAGGCAAACCGGCCGAAGCCAGAAGCGCCTTGATCTCGCTCTCCTGCGCGCCGTCGAAGACCGCCGTGCCGAACCAGATTCCGCGCTTCATGCCGGCTGCGACGCGAAGCAGCATCTCGTCGTCCAGTTCCAGCAGTTGACGCAGAGCCGCGGTGCCGGCGAACTCCTTCTTCATCAGTTCGCGCGTGTACTCCACATCGCTGTTGGCCTTCACCAGCGCGGCAATCTTCTCGCCCAGCGTGTGTGCAGCCCAGCCCAGGTGCGTTTCCAGCACCTGTCCCACGTTCATACGGGAAGGCACGCCGAGCGGATTCAGAACAATCTCCACAGGGGTCCCGTCGGGTAGATACGGCATATCCTCTTCCGGCAATATGCGCGCGATCACGCCCTTGTTGCCGTGGCGGCCGGCCATCTTGTCGCCTACACTCAGCTTGCGCTTCATGGCGACATAGACCTTGACCAGCTTGATCACGCCCGGAGGCAATTCGTCGCCCTTCTGGAGCTTCAGAATCTTCTCGTTGGTGATCTTGCGCAGCACTTCGATCTGCCTGGACGTCATCTCCTCGATCTCATCGATCTGCTCGTTGACGCGGGGGTCCTTGTCGGCGTAGCGGATGCGCTTGAGGTTCTTGGTGGAGATGCGCTCGATCGTATCGCGATCCAGGATCGCAGCCTTGGTCAGCAGGCGCTTGTTGGTCCGCTCATCGTGCAAGTCGGCCAGCACTTCCTTGCCGCCCAGAATGCCGTTCAGGCGCTTCAACCGCTCATCGGTCAGAATACGGATTTCGTCGCCCAGGTTCTTCTCGAGCTTGGCCACGTACTCGGCCTCGATCAGCTTGGCGCGTTCATCCTTTTCCTGTCCCTTGCGGCTGAAGATGCGCACGTCCACCACCGTGCCCTCGATACCCGGAGGGCAGGTGAGCGATGCGTCGCGCACATCGCCGGCCTTTTCGCCGAAGATGGCGCGGAGCAGCTTTTCTTCCGGCGTCAGCTGGGTCTCGCCCTTGGGAGTGACCTTGCCCACCAGAATGTCGCCGTGCTTGATCTGGGCGCCGATGCGGATTACGCCGCTCTCGTCCAGGTCGCGCAGCGCATGCTCGCTCACGTTGGGAATGTCGCGCGTAATCTCCTCGGGACCCAGTTTGGTGTCGCGGGCCTCGATCTCGAATTCTTCAATGTGCACCGAGGTGTAATAGTCCTCCCGCACCAGCTTTTCGCTGATCAGGATGGCGTCCTCGAAGTTGTACCCGCGCCAGGGCATGAAGGCCACCAGCACGTTGCGTCCCAGCGCCAGCTCGCCCTGCTCAGTGCAAGGTCCGTCGGCAATCACCTGCCCCTTCACCACGCGGTCGCCTTCGCGAACAACGGGCTTCTGGTTGATGCAGGTGTTCTGGTTTGACCGCTTGAACTTGATGAGCTGATAAATGTCCGAACCAACCTCGCGCGACAACTGCGTGGGATGATGCTCGCCCTCCACGCGCACGATGATGCGCTCGGAGTCGACCGAGTCAATGATGCCGTTGCGCTTGGCCAGAATCACAGCCCCGGAGTCGCGTGCCGTCACGCCCTCCATGCCCGTGCCCACCAGCGGAGCCTCGGCCACCAGCAGAGGAACAGACTGCCTCTGCATGTTGGCGCCCATCAGCGCGCGGTTGGCGTCGTCATGCTCCAGGAACGGAACCAGCGATGCAGCCACTGAAACCAACTGCTTCGGCGAGACGTCGATGTAGTCCACGTCGGTCCGGTTCACCAGCACAAAGTTCCCCTGACGGCGCGCGTTCACCAGGTCCTCGGTGATCACGCCCTCGTCATTGAACTCGATGTTCGCCTGGGCGATGGTGTGCTTGTCTTCTTCCCATGCCGACAGGTAAAAGCTGAACGGCATGTGGTCGATCGGGCGCTTGCCCGCGGCCTTCAGCGCCTCATTCAGCCGTGCCGCCTCTTCCTTCTCGATGTGGTCGCCTACGCGCAGTCCGCTCTCGCCGGCGTTGGTAATCTCCACAAAATCCAGAATCCGCGAGTCCTTCACCTTGCGGTAAGGCGACTCGATGAAGCCGTACTCGTTGATGCGCGCAAAGCAGCTCAGGGAGCTGATCAGTCCGATGTTCGGACCTTCCGGCGTCTCAATCGGGCAGATGCGGCCGTAGTGCGTCGGGTG
>JBEKTB010000226.1:0-3645 GCA_049516495.1 Occallatibacter sp. | reverse complement strand
GAGCACTATCTGAAGCCGGCCCAGGGTCCGGCGGACTTTATCGACTGCGTCTGCCTCGACGGCTGGACCTGCGACTTCCTGGCCGCGCGGCGCGAGGGGTTTCAAGGCGGGTTCAACAGCCGCATGGGGGTAGGGCCCATCGAGACCGTGGGCAACCTGGGGATTGAAGCCGGCCGCAAAGAGATGATGGCCACCACGGCGATGCACTTCGACCAGGGGAACGCGCTGAATCGCTTCGGCTTCGTGACGGGGATCTGGGAAACATCTCTCGGCCACGATGAGGACCTGGCCTGGTGGCTGCAAGCCGTCAAGGAAAGGTGGCCGGACACGCAGGTGATGACCGAGGGCGCCTTTGGCCTGGAGTGGCGCAAGCACACGCCGGACAATACATCGCTCGATTACCGCTTTGTGGCCCGTGGAACCGGTGCGCCCGGCTCGGAGATTGAAAACGAGATCGAGTGGCGCATGAACCAGGAGTTCCGTGTGGGACTTTTGCGGAATTGGAAGGCGGCCAGCCCCACGATGGTGATCGACTTTACGCGGTATGACCTGAAGGCTCACGAGCCCGAGGGTCTGCAGCGGGAGTGGAGCCTGATGAATGTTCTCAACCAGAAAGGTATACGGCCCCAGGACAAGCCTCTCAGGCTCGGACAATTGAGCCTCGAAGATCAGCGCCGAATTTATGCGCGGTATCCGGATTTGAAGAAGCTGGCCTGAGTCAAGAAAACCGCGTCGCCTTGCCCAGCGTCCAGCCGCACACCGCCGCGGTCGCCAGCAGCACCGCGCCCAGCGCCCACAGCCAGCCCATGTTCATGCCCAGTTCCGGAGGTCTGGCGTTCACGCCAAGATAGACGAACACACCCACCGCCGCGGCCAGAATCGCGTAGTCCCACCAGCCTCGCTGGTTGTTGCCCCGGTCTGTGCCCTCGTCCGAGCCGTTATAGTCCTTGAGCACCCGCCCATAGTTCAGACCGTAGCGCGTACACTCGCGCAGTAAAGCTTCATTCGTCGAGGCGTGTTCGCGCTCTGTCGCAATCGCCGTGCTCACGGCCAGCGCTCCGGCA
The DNA here is from genome assembly GCA_049516495.1 of Occallatibacter sp. Lineage (GTDB taxonomy): Bacteria > Acidobacteriota > Terriglobia > Terriglobales > Acidobacteriaceae > Telmatobacter. The sequence continues at coordinate 2,581 of JBEKTB010000226.1, read as the reverse complement.
ATCATCACCAGCGACCCGGCCACCACCAGCAGCCTGTGCCCCGCGTCGGCTTGCGCCAGTTCGCCAAACACCAGCGCGCCCCACGCCAGACCCCAAAGCTGGTTGGTGTTCGAGAGCGGAATGCCCCGCCCGATCCCCAGATATTTGGTGGCAAACTGCTGGAACAAGTCGCCGATGACCCAGGCAAAGCCGCCCAGAAACAGCCAGAAAAGCAGGTGTCGCGTCTCAGGCGAATGGAAAATCGCCGCCCTGGTACCACCATCCAGAGCCAGCACCAGCGCAAACACCGTGCCCAGCTCGCCCACCGTGAAAATGGTCACAAACGACAGCGGATTCATGCCGCTGATGTACGCCTTGCGGTAGGGGATGTACATGGTCCCCCACAACAGGCTCGCGCCGGTCGCAGCCAGAACGCCGCTCACCGCGCGCCCCGACTGGCCACCCCCGCCGTGAATGGTGGCAAAGCCGAGCATCACCGCGGCCGCCACAATGGCCAGCGCTCCCAGCACCACCTTGGCCACGTTGCGGCCGCTGGCGCCCTTCAACTCCCCAAACAGCACCCGTCCCCACAGAATGCCCACCAGGGAGTTGGTATTCCACAAGGGAAAGGCAATCGTCAGCCCCACGTCGCGAATGGCGAAAACGGTGAGCGTGTTGGCCACGGCCCACAGCATCCCCGCCAGGATCGCGGTCGGCAGCAGATGGCGGTTGCGATTCAGGTCGGCAAAGACGGACCGCGTTCCCTTCAGCAGCGTCGGCACTGTCCACCGCGCCGTGAACACGCCGGCCACCATGCACAGCGAAATCGCAAAGGGCGACAGGCCTGAGTTGACCAGCTTGGTGGGAGCCTCGGCCGCGCCCAGCCACACTCCCGCGGCCAGCCCGCACGCCACGCCAATCCCGTGGCCCGTTCCAAAGCTGATTCCCGGTTTCGTCTTCGCCGTTCCGTCCATCGCAGTTCTGGCAGTCCCTTCCGCGCGCGTAATCAGGACCCGGCAAGTCCCGGGTGCCCCACCCTCGCCGCGCTTTTGTTTTATGCAGCCAGGGTGGGATTGAGCCGCTCGAATCAATGCAGAGTGATCAGGAGCGCCAGGCCAACGAAGAAAACGATCAGCGGAATCAGAAAATGGCTGTCGGTGGCGATGGCCCGGGCCGTCTTGGAGAATGTCATGTGCGTCCTGTCGGTTTTGCGCGTTCGACTTGCGCCAACATAGCGGCGTGGCGCGTTCGCTGTCAAGAAAGCCAGGCTCGGATGCTGTAGGCTAAAAAGAGAAATTCATCCCCGGACGTTCATCTTGACCCAGTCTTCGCCTTCCTCCCCGCGCCCTTTTCATCACCCGCAACCGGCAAGCCCGCTGCACTGCGGGAAGGTCTCGCTGGAAACGCTGGCCCGGCGTCACGGGACACCGCTGTATGTCTACTCCGCCGATCAGATCGTCGAACGGCTGGGGCTGTTTCAGCAGGCATTTGCCGCTAGGCCGCACCTGGTCTGCTACGCCGTCAAGGCCAACTCCGCGCTTGCCATTCTCAAGCTGCTTGCCGATCGCGGCGCTGGTTTCGACATCGTCTCTGGCGGCGAATTGGAGCGCGTGCTGGCTGCTGCGCCTGAAGCTGCGGACCGCGTAGTCTTCTCCGGCGTCGGCAAAACAGCCGCTGAAATCGATCATGCGCTTACCGCCGGAATTCTCGAATTCAATGTCGAGAGCGAAGCGGAACTGGAACTGCTGGCCGCGCGCGCAGCCAGGCTCAAGAAGAAGGCGCGCTTCGCCCTGCGCGTCAATCCCGATGTCTTTGCCGAGACTCATCCCTACATCTCCACCGGCCTGCGCGACCACAAGTTCGGCATCGACATTCGCCGCGCCCTCAAAATCTATAAGTCCGCGGTTGGCCGGCGCTGGCTGGAGCCGCACGGCGTGAGCGTGCACATCGGTTCGCAGATTCGCACCGCGGACCCATTCGGCGCAGCCATGGAGCGCGTCAGCAAGCTGCTCGGCCAACTCGCGCGAGCGGGCATCGAGCTCACCTCGGTCGACGCCGGCGGCGGCCTGGGCATCGACTACCACGCCGGCAATTTTGACGCCGCCGCCAAGGTGCGCGACTATGCCGCGGCCATTGAAAACGCGCTGCAAGGCTTCGAGGGCCGTTTGCTCATTGAGCCCGGCCGCTTCCTGGTCGCGCAGGCCGGCGCACTTGTTGCGCGCGTGCTCCAGGTCAAGCGCAATGGCAACAAGACGTTCGTGATTACCGACGCCGCCATGAACGACCTCATCCGTCCCGCGCTCTACCAGGCGCATCATGAGATCGTGCCGGTCAAGCCGCGCGCAGGCAAACCTCGCGTGGTGGATGTGGTGGGGCCGGTGTGCGAGACAGGCGACTTCTTTGCCCGCGACCGCAGCATTCAGCCCCTCAAGCCCGGCGACCTGGTGGCGCTGCTCGACGCCGGAGCCTACGGCATGGCACAAAGCTCGAACTACAACACCCGCCTCCGTCCCGCCGAGGTGCTCGTCGAGGGCGCGAAATCCCGCCTCATCCGCCGCCGCGAGACCATGGCCGATCTGCTGGCCCCGGAGATTCTTGCCGC
>JBEKTB010000225.1:0-3710 GCA_049516495.1 Occallatibacter sp. | reverse complement strand
CCCAGCCCGTAGTAGCCCGCCTTGTCCGCCACGCCGGCCTTTTCGCTTACGTCGGTAAAGGTCCCGTCGCCGTTGTTGTGGAACAGGTGGTCCGGCTCTCCCTTCAGTCCTCGCGGACCGCACGCCACTGGCTCGCCGCGGAAGGTGCAGAACGCATTGGTCGCTCCGCCCTCACCGCTCTTGGGCAGGTTGTTCCAGTCCCAATGCAGATAACCGGCCACAAACAGGTCCAGCCTGCCATCGCCGTCGTAGTCGCCCCAGGTCGCCCCGCTCGACCAGTTGCCGAGCGCCACGCCGGCTTTCTCGGCCACGTCGGTAAACGTCCCGTCGTGGTTGTTGTGGTAAAGCCGATTTTTCCCCACATTCGACACGAAGATATCCGGCCAGCCGTCGTTGTCGTAGTCGGCAATGGCCACGCCCGTGCCCCAGCGGTCATTCGTGACGCCCGCCTTGGCCGCCACATCGGTAAATGTTCCGTCGTGGTTGTTGTGGAACAGAGCCGCGTGCGGGGGAGTCTCCTTGCCCGTCAGCGCGTCCACCGTCGATCCGTTCACGACATAAATGTCCAGCCATCCGTCGTTGTCATAGTCGATCAACCCCACGCCCGAACCCTTGGTCTCGATGATCAGGTCCTTGGCCGGTGTACCCATCCTGTGCGTCCAGTGGGTCAGTCCAGCCTTTTCCGAGTCGTCAATGAAGACAACTGGCCCTGTCTTTACGAAGCCACCCTCCGTGATCGGCCGGTGCAGCTCGTCGAGTTGCAGCGGATGCCCGGTGACAGTGCTGGCTTCCTGGCCTCCAGTTGCCTGGGCAGGACCAACGGGTGCCCCAGGTCTCGCGTTTGAGACCTGGGAGCCCATGTCTTCGGAGGATTTCCCGGCTGTTTGTCCATGGGGAACAGCGCCGGGACCCGCGGCTTGTGCAGAAATAAGTGTCGGAATTCCGACAGCAATCAGTCCCAGGAAAAAAGTAGTGGTCCGCAGTACCTCAAACATGCCAGTCAGTATACGGGCTTGGACAGTTAGCGGTCTCGGCCGAAGGGTGGATGCATATCCGTGCCGCGCCACGCCGATTCTTTTGCGGCCCCCGTCTTCTCCGACCGAATCGCCGACATGAGATCGTTGCGGAGCGCGCAAGGCATTTTATTCACGTGCTCACAAGCTCTTGTGATTGCCATCACATACGGCATTTTGGACAATGCTAGTCTAAAAAACGACCTTGGGGGTCTCAAAAGGCATCATGCAAAGCTTTCCTCTTGTCGATCCAATTCCTCTGCCGGCCCCGATATGGCTTCTGAAACTGCTCCATGTCGTTACGCTGGCGCTGCATTTTGTGGCCGTGGAAATGCTGCTCGGCGGACTGCTGCTTGCGGTTCTGCTCAGCCTTTTCCGCGGCTCGCCGGAATCGCTGATTACCGCCCGGGCGCTCGCCCGCCGGCTCACGGTGGTCATGACCTACGTCATCAATCTCGGCGTGCCGCCGCTCCTTTTTGCGCAGGTGCTCTACGGGCGCGCGCTCTACACCAGCAGCGTCCTGATCGGCCTTTACTGGATCTCGATCATCGCCATCCTGACGCTGACCTACTGGCTGCTCTACCGGTTCACGGCGCGGCTTGAGGCCGGCAAATCGGCCTGGTGGGTCGGCTTGTCCGCGTGGGTCCTGGCCGGATTCATCGCGCGCCTGCTCTCGACCAACATGACGCTGATGCTTCGCCCCGAAGTTTGGCGCGAGATGTACTCGGCTTCCGGCGCCGGCGCGTATCTGCCTACCGGCGACCCTACGCTCACGCCTCGCTGGCTGCTCATGCTGGCCGGAGGCCTGTTCGTCGGCGGCCTGTGGCTGATCTATCTTGCTGGCCGCAGCACCTTCAACGCCCGGGAGAAACAGTTCATGGCGGGCTTCGGCGGCAAGATCGCCGCCCTGTTCGGCATCGTCTACCTGGTCGCCGGCCTGTGGGCTGCGGGCGTGCAGCCGGAGATCGTCAAAGCCGGCCTGCGCACCGACGCGCTCTATAAATTTGCAGGCTTCGCCGGTTACGGCTGGCTGGCCCTGGTTGCCGTGGCCGTTCTGGTCGCAGCCATCGCCGGCTTCGGCAAGATTTCCGCCGGCTGGATCGGCTGGGTTGGCGCGCTGGTTGCCCTGCTGGTCGAGATTACGTTCACCGTCTATCGCGACGGCGTGCGCGACCTTACTTTGCTCAGCAAGGGCTACAACGTATGGGATCGCGCAGTGGCCACCAACTGGTGGGTCGTGGGCCTGTTCCTGGTCCTGTTTGTCGGCAGCCTGGGCGTCGTCGGCTGGCTTGTGTCTGTGGTCGCCCGCGCCAGAAAAGTTATGGAGGGCGCGGTCTAACCCCCGCGACGAGCTAGCTATGACAGCACAGACGCACTTAGTACCAGTTGAAGAAGAAGCCGGTGAAAAGAATACCCGCCGAGCCTTCCTGGCCGCCGCCGGAGCCGCGGGCCTTGCTTACACCGCCGCCCTGGCCTATCCCATCTATCGCTATCTTGCCTCGCCGGCTGAAATGGCGATGGAAGCCACTGCCGTCACTGAGGTCACACTGAAGGACGCGCAGAAGCTGCCCTCGGGCTCGGTGCTGATGTTCAAGTTTGGCACCGCGCCGGCCATGTTGATCCATCACGAGGACGGCCGCTGGATTGCGCTCACCGCCGTCTGCACCCACCTGGGCTGCACCGTGCAATATGAGCCCCAGGCCGACCGCATCCACTGCGCCTGCCACGGCGGAGTTTATAACCCCTACACCGGCGCCAATGTGAGCGGACCGCCTCCCAAGCCGCTCAAGCTCTTCAAAGTGGCCGTCAACGACACAGGCGTGGATGTTTCGCGCGCATAGCGCAAGGTCTCAAACGAACGAAGGACAAAAGGCATGACTTCGAAGATCGTCTATAACTGGATCGATGACCGACTGGGCCTGTCCGAGCTGGCCGCCTTTGCGCGCCACAAGACCGTTCCTGTCCACTCACAATCCTTCTGGTACTACTGGGGCGGCATCTCGCTGTTCCTGTTCCTCGTCCAATGCTTCACCGGTGTTCTGCTGCTGGTTTACTACCGGCCCGGCGCGGAAGCCTACGAGTCAGTCCGCCAGATCACTTTCGTGATGCACTTTGGCTGGCTCATCCGCTCGGCGCACGCCTGGAGCGCCAGTTTGATGATCTTCTCCATCCTGGTGCACATGTTCTCCGTCTTCTTCATGAAGGCTTACCGCAAGCCGCGCGAGTTCGGCTGGCTCAGCGGCATGGCGCTGCTCGGCATCGCCTCAGTCTTCGGCTTCTCCGGCTACCTGCTGCCCATGGATGAGCTCAGCTACTTCGCCACCAAGGTCGGCCTGCAGATTCCCGCGGCAATTCCCTACGTTGGCGAGGCCATCGCCAGCATGCTCCGCGGCGGCCCTGAGGTCAGCGAATTCACAGTCCAGCGCTTCTTTGCCTTGCATGTCGTGGTGCTCCCTGCATTGTTCCTTCCCCTGCTTGGGTTCCATCTCTGGCTTGTCCAGCGCCATGGCAACGCGTCTCCGCCTTGCGAAGAAGCCAAGCCCGCCGCCGAGCGCAAGAGCATTCCCTTCATGCCCAACTTCATTCGCAAAGACCTGGCCATGTGGCTTATCTCGCTCAACATTCTTGCCCTGCTCGCCTCGGTCTTTCCCTGGGCGCTCGGCAGGCAAGCCGATGCTCTGGTTCCCGCACCCGCCG
>JBEKTB010000224.1:0-3765 GCA_049516495.1 Occallatibacter sp. | reverse complement strand
TAATCGGTGTGTTCGCCGATCAGGTTGACGCGGCCCGGCGCGACAAAAATAGCGGGCTCCGCATGGAAGCGGTCGAGGTGCAGAGTGCGAAAAGCGGCTGGATCATGCATGTGAGGTCACACCTTCTATGGGTTCAAGCAATGGGTTCAAAATCAACAGTCATTGGCCAGGAGAAGCTTTCTCCGGGCGCCAGTACGCGGGACCACGGGCCGGTGATCGCCAAGGAGTCGACGGGCGCGGTCGAAGGCTCCGGGGCAACCGCGGTCTGTTTCGAGCCTGGGCGATCCGGCCAGCCACCGTGGCAAATCCACAGGCCCAGGTAGGGCGTGGCTGCGGGATCAAAGCCTATTTTGATGCGAACACCCGCCTTGGGCCGTTCCAGGAGACACCAATTCTCGGCCGCTGCGAGTGGGCCGGCAAACAGCTTGTCGCCGATCTCCGACTCCGGCGGCTGGGCCACGCTCAGGTCGGTCGTGCCTCCATTCACCAGCTTGGCAACCGGCCATGCGACGCTGTCGCCACCATTACCGAGCCGTCCGCCGCCAGAACCCTCCAGCCGGAACTCGTGAATGGAATCGGGCAGGGTGATGGTGTCTCCCGCTTCGGCGGCAAACAATGGATGAGCGGACCAGGACCAGGGGGACGGGTGGCTGCCGGTGTTGGTGACGGTGTAAGCGAGGCTCAATCGCCAGCCCTTTTCCGTCTCAACCAGCGTCACATTGCGGTCCAGCGCCAGGGGCAGCGAGAAGCACTCCACGTGGAAGCTGGCGGAGTTCGCAGTTTTTGCCGTGGTCTGCCAAACCTCGCGCCACAGGTCGCCATGATCGGGAACAGAGGCCGTGCCGACAGGCGTCTCTACCTTGCAATCGGAGACCGAAGGCAGGCACTCGTCCCAGCCGCTGGCGTCGGCTTCATCAAAGGCCATGGTCCGGGTGCGCGGAGCGCGAGGCGCCAAGGGAGCCTGCAACAACTCGTGATCGTTCACGACAATGGACGCGATTTTGCCGCCCAGTTGCGGAAGAATGGTCACCGAGCAGCTTCCGGCGCGAATGAGAACGTTTTCTTTTTCAGCGATACCCATAGTTTGTTGTGACATCCGATCCAATCCCCCTTCAACCCGCGCAGGCCGCGGTCAATCGTTCCCAAATGCTGTCCAGCCACGCCTCATGCTCGGGCTTCATCAATACTGAGCGCAGGCAAGTGACCAACCCTGTCTCTCGACCGCTGGCCGGAGAACTCGCCGGCTGAAGCTTGGATTGTTCAGGCCCGGACGGCCCAAACCAGGATTGCGGCAATTGTACAAGAGCCAGATGCAAATCCCGTGTGGCACAGGCCACAAAAATTTCCTGCGCCCGTGCAGAAGCTTCTTCCGGCCCCTTTGCGTTCATCTTCCACACCACGATATCAAGTTCCGGTGGTCCGGCGGCAAGCGGCTGGAAGCGTCCTGCCTGATCCTGCCGCAAGCGCCGGTCGAGCTCCACGGCCGCGGCTCGGCCCCGCGCCAGCCCCTGGGCAAATTCGCCCCCCGGCAGCAGAGGCAGAAGCTGCTGCGTGGCCCACAAAGCCGTGGCCGCAGCGCCCGCACGCGAGCACTCCAGGCTGATCTCGCCCAGGTGCAACTGCTTTGAAGTGAAGTAGGTATACGGCGAGTCGTGCTTGTAAAAGCGCCCCACCGCCGGGTCCCGGAACAGCACGCAGCCGCAGCCGTAGGGTTGCAGCCCGTGCTTGTGGGGATCGATCACAATGGAGTCGGCCTGGCCCAGGACCGCATACGCTCGCCGCGCCGGTTCGTCCAACTTGTCCGGAATCAGACTGAAATAGCCGCCGTAAGCAGCGTCTACGTGCACGCGGAAACCGTACCGCTCGCGCAGCGCCAGAATCTCGTCCAGAGGGTCGACAGCGGCGATGGCCGTGGTGCCCATGGTGACGACGACTGTGCCCACGCCACCCTTGCGGAGTTCGGCCTCCAGGGCATTGAGGTCCATCCGCCCGCGGTTGTCGGCTGCGACCTCGGCATATTCGAGCTTCAATACAGCGGAGATGCGCCGGTGGGTATAGTGCGCCTGCTCGGACCCGACGATGCGTTTGGCTGGCGCAAGCTGCCCGGCGACCCACAGCGCCTCCAGGTTGGCGAAGGTGCCGCCGGAGGTGAGATGGCCCAGGAACTCCGTCCAGCCGAACATGGCGGCGATCTCGCGGACCGCCTCGATCTCCATCTCCGAGCTGGCCCGGCCGCCGTCGCGCGCGTGGTTGTTGGGATTGATGCTCATGGCCAGCGCATAGGCAGCGCGCGCCACCGGGTGCGGCGGCTTGAGCATCTGCCCGGCATAAAGGGGATGGAAATAGGGATAGTTGTCGCCCAACCGGTTGGCCGTCGCTTCCAGAACTTTGGCGATCGCCGCCGTGTCTACGGACGATTCAAAGGGCGGCAGGGAGCCGAACTCCGCTTCAAGCAGCTCCGTCGAGCGAGCCAACAGACCGGGGACGGGATCGTGGGGCATTCGGGGCCTCTTACCGGGTCAGAGCCGGAGGTCCCATTATAAAACCCGCTTGCTGAAAGAGTTCCGGAAGCGGGAATCAGGAGACAGGGTCAGGGCCGCGAAATGCTGCACCCTTATTTGGGCGGGATGTTATACTATTGCCAGCGTTAGAGCCGAACCGGGCGTGAGCAGCACTCGCCCAACCAAGCAAGATTCTGCCAGCGGTCGCTCCGATTCATCCAGCGCAATTCAATCCAGGAAACACAATCAAAATGGAACAAGGCACTGTGAAGTGGTTTAATGACGCGAAGGGCTTCGGCTTCATCTCGCGTCAGAACGGTGAAGATGTATTCGTGCATTACTCTGCGATCAACTCCAGTGGATTCAAGAGTTTGCAGGAAGGTCAAGCCGTGCAGTTCAACGTGGTGAAGGGGCCCAAGGGATGGCAAGCGGCAGACGTGCAGCCGCTCTAAACCCATAGGCCGGATTCCGGCAGAATCTAGCACACACAAACGAGGGCAGGGAGCGATCCCTGCCCTCGTTTGTCTTTTGGGCCTGAGGCCCAGGTCTCAAACGCGAGACCCGGGGCACCCGTTTCTTTTCCACAGACCGAGCTCGGGCTTGAGCTAGGGGCTAGAAGCTAGCGGCTAGTGGCTGCCTTACTCGTCCACTCGTCCACCCAGTCGTTCACCGTCTTCCACCAGAGGCGGGAGTTCTGCGGCTTGAGCACCCAGTGGCCTTCATCCGGGAAGTAGAGCATCTTGCTGGGCACTTTGAGCAACTGGAGCGTGTCGAAGAGCTGGAAGCCCTCGCTGACGTCCAACCGGTAATCGAGCTGGCCGTGGACGACGAGGGTGGGGGTCTTGAAGTTTTTGGCCGACAGCATCGGGGACCATTTGCGGAAGGGATTTTCCGAGTCGGGTTTGCCGTAGTAATCCCACGGATGGCCCTTGAACTCCCAGATATTGAACCAGTCCTCTTCGGTCGAGCCAAACGCCGATTCGGCGTTGAACATGCCGTCGTGGCTGACGATGCACTTGAAGCGGTCGGTGTGGCCCAGAACCCAGTTGGCCATGTAGCCGCCGTAGCTGGCGCCTAACGCACATTCACGGCTCTTGTCGATAAAGTAAAAATGCTGCTCGGCGTAGTCCAGGCCTTCCATCAGGTCGGTGAAGGGCTTGCCGCCCCAGTCGCCGTTGACGCCATCGACAATGGCCTGGCCGTAGCCGGTTGAGCCGCGGGGATTGATCATGACGACGACGTAGCCATTGGCGGCAAAGAGTTC
>JBEKTB010000223.1:0-3783 GCA_049516495.1 Occallatibacter sp. | reverse complement strand
ATTGGGCTCGGCAGTTCCGCGTGCCGCTTCTTCAGCACCTCGGCGATGTTCTCCCCGGCATGCCGGCTGCCAGTGAAGTAAAGCGCTATCTTCCAGCCCTGGTCGACAGACACGATGCCGCTGGTGAACACGCCCGTGCGCTCATCCGACGGATCGCGATTCAGCATGAGCACGCGCATGCCGGTGTCGTCGTTATGGACCACCGTGCCCTGTGCCGCCTGCTGGATCAACTCATCCCGCGCTGGTCGGATCACCTGCGCAGCTTCCTCGACGATCTCCCACTGCGTGGCCGCCGGCAGAGGGATACCCATCTGGCTTTCCAGTTGTTCCAGCCGGTAGAACGGCGTCCCGGCACCATACTTGAGTTGAGCGATCATCGCCGCCGCCGTCTCATCGTACTTCTCCGGCCCTACACCTTCCGGCTCCTGTGCCGTGAACACCTGTCCGCAGGCGCCGCAGCGCAACCGTTCGAGGGAGTAGACTGTAGCCGCCAGCGGCGCCTGGCCGATGATTCGTACCAGCACCTTGGGCTCTTTCTGCCCGTACACGTTGCCTTTGCCGCACTCCGGGCAGCGGTCCCGTGGGTCAGGTTCTGATGCTTGATATCCACCTTGCGCCCGCCCCCGAACGCCTCGGCTCCATTGCGGCCGTGCCCGGGCGGCGGTGGCGTATTGTCGTCCGCCTGCTGCCCTGTCTCCGAGCCTTCCGGCTTCTCCACCACCTCGCTGGTCTTCTCCGTGTTGCGCGACCGCACCAGCATCGCCGCCAGACCATGCAGCGCGTCTTTAATCTTGCCGTGATCGGCCTCGCTCAACGGCGCTTCCCGCGCTCCGTCCAGCACCGGTCCAGTTCTTCCAGGTTCACATCGATGCGACGTCGGGTAGCCTTCATTGCACTCCTCCCAGCAGCTCGCGAAAACGCTTCGTCAACGGATAGCCCAGAACCTCCTTGATCGACCGGTTCGGAACGTAGCTGTTGGATTGCTTGCCGCGTCCCGTCGTCCTGCCCATCGGCACCCAGTTGGCCGCACGGTAACAGGTGCCGCGGAACCGCTCCGGATCGATGAACGTCTCCAGGAAGTAAAGCGGGTGACCGTACATCTGTTCCCAGTCGTCGGAGATCCGCGCCGCCATCCGCCCCAGGATATGCGACGCCAGATGCTCAACCCGCACCCACGGCAGGATCAGGAAGCGCGTGTTGTACGCGATGAAGCGGATGCGGCTGCGCCGTGCGGCGGCATCCCAGCCGATGTAGCGGTCGCGGCTGCCAAGATGGCGCGGAGCCGATGACCAGGCCACGCACGCGACGGGACGGCCTTCAGCCCACACCAGGTATTTCAAGTGTTCGCCAGCCGGCTGCTCGTAACCAAGATAGTGATGCTGCTCCATCAGGCTGTTGAACAGCGGCTCCTGCGCGGTGCGCCGCGCTTGCTCGAACTCGAGCGGCTGCAGATTGCACAACCGATCTTCGACGGGAGTCTTATCGATCAGCACCGGCTCCGGACGGGCTCTGTGCGCCAGCGGATTATGCCGTACGTAACTCACCGGCTGTAGCGTGATCTGGCCGGCCCGCTCCAGCATCAGCAGCATGCCGCGGCACACCATGTCGCGCAACGCGCCATTCGTCTGCCGCCACTGCCAGGCTTCACATACTCTGACCGACAGCTTGCGCCGGCTTTCCTTCGGATACCGTTCGATCAAAGCGCGTATCGAGAGGATGTCTTCCTCTAGGATCGTCCGCCCGCGATATCTGAGCTCTCCCATGCCCAGCAGTATGAATCAGCTTTTCTTGGAGCGCAAGGGGGTATGGATAACTTTTCGATTCGTACTCCAGTTAGCTCACCCGCCGCCACATCGGAGCTGCGCAGACGCGCGACACGTCGCCTGCCACCATCGGCAACTGGGCTTCGTAAGCCTCCAGCCGTTTGGCCGGTGAGCTCGCTTCCGGCCACCACGTGAACCGGCCCTTGGAAAGGCGCTTTTGCGCCAGCCAATATCCCTGGCCGTCATAACTGAGTAGCCGAATAGATGTTCCACTGCGACTCCTGAAAACAAAAACACAGCCGAAAAAAGGATATTCAGAGAGCTTCTCCTGGCAAACACGAACCAATGAATCTATCCCTTTCCTTCCGTCGACCGGCTCGATCGCCACCAGCACGCGCATCTGCGCCGTGATATGGATCATCCTTCCGCTTCCCGCCAGGCGCGAAGCAGGCTTGCCCAATCCGGTGCAGCGGAGCCCTTCCACTGAATCCGCATCTTGCCTCCAATCGAAGACTCGAACTCGATTACGCAATCCGCTACCGTAGCCGGATGCGCAGAGATTAGTTCGACGAATGCTGGCCCGGTCGCCCTTCTTTCGCACTACCGGAACCTCGCATAAACGCTTCTTCAACCACATATAGTCCAGCCGCAAAGGCTGAGCAACCGGATGAAGACCATGGACCCGCGCCAGTTCCACCGCCGCCTGCCAAAGCGTCTCCGGCAGCCTTGTCCGATGCCGGCTGAGTGCTGCGAAACTCATCAAACCTTCGTTGCAACTGCTCGATCGCACCAGGAATGGGTGTTGTGCTTTTGCTGTTCAATACCAGCCGACCTCAGCGGCTGACTGAACTTAGCAATCTGACTCACATGGCGTCACGCACGCTTGCCGAAAACTCACCAACTTCTGCATCATCCCGATAGCTTTGAGATTGTTCTGTCCAGTGTTCGCTCCAGTCTCGCAGCGCGTGGACGTAAAGACGCCGCAGACATCATGCTGCATGTCCCAGCGTCAACGTCACACAATGCGAATACGAGTCTGACTGAGCAAACTGACGCCGATGCACAATTCAGGGTGGGCATGAGGTATTACAAGGGTGAAGACGTGCCAAAGGATTACGCGAAGGCGGCATACTGGTTTTGCAAATCAGCAGACCAGGGGCACCCTGATGGGCAGTGGCACCTTTCCATGCTTTATTTCAACGGCCAAGGGTTACCGAAGGACTATAAATTAGCTGCGGAGTGGTGCCGAAAGGCAACGGAGAATGGTAGTCCCGCTGCACAGTTTTACACCGCCTATAAGCTGCTTTGTGGCTTACAGGATAATCTGAAGTGCGGTGGGCGGCAGGATTACACTATGGCCGCTCAATGGTGTCGCAAAGCTGCCGAACAAGGCCATGTTGAGGCGCCATACAATTTGGGGTCACTCTATTACCATGGCCAAGGCGTGCCGCAGGACTACAAGGAAGCCTACTTTTGGCAAGTCATCGGTGACACCGGCGATGATTCTGTGCAGCGCCCACCAACGAGAAAGAAGAGTATCGGTGAGAATCTATCCCCAAAAGAACGAACCGAAGTGCTAGAGCGGGCAACTCGTTGGCTGGCAGAACATCCCCGCAAGTGAGGTTCGCGTTTCGGGGCGTTCGCCAATCCTGGCCGCAGTTCGTGTTCACGGTTCAGTACAGCAACGGAGCGATGGAATCGACGGTTGCATACCGGGATGTCCGCAGGCCATCGACCTATATAAGTTCGTCGGTCGCAACTTGTCGCGACTGGTGACTAACTTGATTGCCACTTCGCCTGGGGCTACGAAGCAAAGACGGTCGTTCGTGTGAAATAATGAGGTGTTGTCGGACGTGAGATTTCTGAGAACGGGCACAGTTTGGGCACAATCGGTCGAGAACCTCAGTACCGAACGGTTATCCCAAGAGACAAAACACTGGAATAGTAGCCTAAATTCAGTGGTTTGACATTGAGCCGGGATGGCGGAACTGGCAGACGCAGCGGACTCAAAATCCGCCGA
>JBEKTB010000222.1:0-7106 GCA_049516495.1 Occallatibacter sp. | reverse complement strand
TCTTTGCGCTCTGGCCCCCGGCCTGCCTGCCCAATCCCCAGACTGGCGCACGCCCACGGAGATCAGCGACTACCGCACCACGCCCGACTACGCTGAGACGGTTGCTTACCTGGAGCGCATCGCCGCCGCAAATCCCGCTCAAGTGAAGGTTGAGAACTTCGGCAAGACCGGCGAAGGACGCGACTTGAAAATCGTCATCGCGTCGAACGATAGTGTCTTCGACCCGGACGCCATTCATGCTTCGGGGCGGGCAATTCTGCTGGTGCAGAACTCCATTCACGCGGGCGAAATGGACGGAAAGGACGCGTGCTTAGCGCTCCTGCGTGACATTGTCCAAGACAAGGACCGAGCGAAGCTCCTGGATCATGTCGTCTTCGTCTTCATCCCGGTCTACAACATCGACGGGCACGAGCGCCGCTCGGCTTACAACCGCATCAACCAGAACGGCCCCGAACTGGCCGGGTGGCGCGCCAACGCGAGCAACCTCAACCTGAACCGCGACTACATGAAGGCCGACGCGCCGGAAACCCGCGCCTTCCTCCAGATGTTTCACCGCTGGCTGCCCGACTTTTTTGTCGACGACCACGTGACCGACGGCATGGACTACCAGTACGACGTGACCTTCATGGCCGACGACGGCCCCGACGTGGCTCCAGCGACGGCGCGGTGGCTGCATGACACCGTGACTCCGGAGCTGGCGACGCAGGTGAGCGCCGCCGGACATTTGTGCTTCCCTTCCCTGGTCGATTTGAACGACGACACCGACCCCGCGAAGGGCCTGAGCTTCAACGCCAACCGCCCTCGCTATTCGACCGGGCTGATGATTCTGGAAAACCGCCCCGGCCTGCTGGTCGAGCTGCACATGCTCAAGGACTACCGCACGCGCGTGACGGGAAACTATGAGATTCTGCGCGCGCTGCTCGAGGTCATGAACCGCGACGCGGCCAAGCTGATCGCCCTCAATCGCGAGGCAGACGCCGCGGCCGCGAATCTCGGCGCGCATCCGCTGGGTAGCGAAAAATTTCCTCTGGCCGTCGATTGGAACGGCGAAACCACGCCGGTGGTGTTTCACGGCTACCAGTTCACTCGGGCCTTGAGCGAGATCTCCGGCTCCATGTGGATCCGTTACTCGCATGAGCCGTGGAATGTGACCCTGCCCAGTTCCACCGGGACGAAGGTGAGCGCATCCACCACGCCACCGGCCGGCTACATTGTGCCGCCACAATGGACGCATGTGATCGATGTGCTGGAAGCGCACGGCATCGCGCTCCAACGCACCACCGCGCCCTGGACAGGCAAGGTGGAGCGCTACCGCTGCTCGGGAATGCAGTGGAAGGACGCGCCGTTTGAAGGCCGCCATCCCATGTTCGGCGGCGAAGGCGGCGGCGCGCAGCCAGGGCGGTTCGGGCAGTGCACCCTGACCACGGAGACCGTCACATTTCCCACAGGATCGGTGGTGGCCCCGCTCGATCAAAGGCTCTCGAGGGTGGTGATCCAGTGGCTGGAACCCGAGGCGCCGGACTCGGCGGTCCGCTGGGGCTTCTTCGATCCGATCTTCGAACAGAAGGAGTACGGCGAGGCCTATGTGCTGGAGAAGCTGGCGCGAGAAAATCTGGCCAAAGATCCAGCGCTCAAAGCCGAGTTCGAGCGCCGCATCCAGAACGATCCGCGGTTTGCCGCCAGCCCCCAGGCGCGGCTCGAATTCTTCTACGAGCGCTCGCCCTGGTTCCTGGAAAACCGCGCGGGTGAATACCCGGTGGGACGCCTATTGTCGCTGGAGGGCTTGCCGCTCAAGTAGGGCCCACTTTCGCGTCCGCATCGGTTTTCAATTGCGCGTTTTCCAGTTTGGTCGTATCGTTGCTCCGATTTTCCATCTCATTCTGGAGCGTTTCGAATGCATTGTATTGCGATGCTTCTGCAAAGCCAGCCCGATCCCGAGGTCGTCAAGCACTTGGTGGTCACCATACTAGCCATCATCCCCTTCCTTATCGCGGTGGGTCTGGCCATTCTCATTGTGCCCTTCTGGTTCATCTGCAAGAAGGCCGGCTTTTCGCCCTGGCTCTCGCTCATCAACATCGTTCCCCTGGGCAACCTCGTGCTGATCTACCTTTTGGCTTTCGCGGAATGGAAGGTGGTACCCGCGCCGCAGGCGGTTTGGCCGCCACAGATGCCTTATCCGCCGCAGCCGCCGCCCCAGGTCTGAGAGGGTCCGCGCCGACCGAAGAGGGGGCAATGCGATAGCATCGATAGTGAAAAGAAACCTAAACGATGCCTGAATTGACTCCCGCTTCTCAAAAAACTCTCCGCGTTCGTTTTGCACCCTCGCCCACTGGCTTTCTTCACGTGGGCAGCGCCCGCACTTTTATCTTCAATTGGCTCTATGCCCGCCACAATCACGGAACCATGGTCCTGCGCCTGGACGACACCGACGTCGAGCGCAACACCGACTTGAGCGTCCAGTCCATCTTCGAAGGCCTCCGCTGGCTTGGTCTCGACTGGGACGAAGAGTACAAGCAATCCGAGCGCCTTGCCCTGCACCGCCAGGCGGCCGAAGCGATCTTCGCCAAGGGCTTGGCCTATCGCGACTTCACCCCTGCCCACGCCGGTGACGACAATCAGTCCTCCGCCCAGGGCGCCTGGCTCTTCAACCCCGGCATGCGCGAACTGTCCCGTGAAGAAAGCGACCGCCGCGCCGCCGATGGCGAGCCGTTCGCCCTGCGCTATCGAGTGCCGCGCGGTGAAGGCCGGACCCTGAGCTTCACCGATAGCGTCTACGGGGAACAGTCCAAACAAGCCGACGAAGTCGAAGACTTCGCGCTTCTGCGCTCGGATGGTATGCCGACATACCATCTCGCTTCCTGCGTCGACGACGCCGGTCTGCGCATCAGCCACATCATACGCGGCCAGGACCACCTGACCAACACCTTCAAGCACCTGCTCATATTCGAGGGCCTCGGCGCCCAGCCGCCCCAGTTCGCGCATCTGCCCCTGCTCGTCGCCCCCGACGGCGCCAAGCTCTCCAAGCGCAAGCATGGCCCCGTGGTCAGCGTCACCACCTATCGCGATGCCGGGTTTCTGCCGCAGGCATTCATCAACTTCCTCTGCCTGCTCGGCTGGTCGCCCAAAAACGACCGCGAGTTCCTCACCCTCGCCGAGTTGACTGAGGCTTTCACGCTCGAAAACGTCAACCGCGCCAACGCCGTCGTGAACTTCACGGAAGAAGACCCGTTCGACGCGAAAGCCGTCTGGCTCAACGCCGAGCACATCCGCGCCCTGACCGTCGAAACTCGCCGTCACTCCGCTCATTCGTGAGCGCATCAAACTGCTGGGCGAAGCCCCCGCGGCGGCCGATTTCTTCTTTCTGAAAGACCTTGCGCCCTATGACCCAGCGGAGTTGATTCCGTCCAAGGGCGGCGATTTCGCCATGGCCCGGCGCGTCCTTGAGCACGCACTGCAAGTTCTGCCCAACGTCAACTTCGACCACGATTCGCTCGACCAGGCACTGCGCGCGGCCGCCTCGCACCTTGGCCTGAAGGCCGGGCAGGCCTTTCAGCCCATCCGGGTCGCCGTTTGCGGACGCAAAAACGCCCCGCCGCTCTTTGAAACCATGGCCGTCCTCGGCCGCGATCTTTGCCTCGCCCGCATCCATCACGCCGAAGAAAGCATTCAATCGCTCGCTTGAGCACGGAAGCATCGGACAGTATCAGCAGTACACAAGGAAACGCAGCTATGACCAACTCGAATCCGGAAAGCCCCGCCGTTCAAAATCAAGCCGCTCCCGATCAGGACGCTCCCGTCTCTCCCAGTTTCCTCCGCGACATCATCGCCGAAGATGTGCGCACCAAAAAGTACGGCGACGCCCAGGTCCAGACCCGCTTTCCTCCCGAGCCCAACGGCTATCTCCACATCGGCCACGCCAAGGCCATCTGCATCGACTTCGGCCTTGCGGATGAGTTCGGCGGCCTCACCAACCTGCGCTTCGACGACACCAACCCTGAAAAGGAAGAGCAGGAGTACGTCGATTGCATCCAGAAGGACGTGCGCTGGCTCGGCTTCGAGTGGGACCGCCTCTGCTACGCCTCCGACTACTTCCCGCAGCTCTTCGAGTGGGCTGTGCAGTTGATCAAGGCCGGCAAAGCATACGTCGACGACCTATCCGTCGAACAGATTCGCGAGTACCGCGGCAACTTCACCGAGCCCGGCAAGGACAGCCCTTATCGCACCCGCTCAGTCGAAGAGAATCTCGATCTTTTTCTCCGCATGAAGCAGGGCGAGTTCCCCGACGGCAGCCGCGTGTTGAGAGCCAAAATCGACATGGCATCGCTCAACCTCAACATGCGCGACCCGGTCATGTACCGCATTCTGCACGCCCCGCACCAGCGCACCGGCGACACGTGGTGCATCTACCCCATGTACGATTTCGCCCACGGCCAGTCCGATTCCATCGAACACGTCACCCACTCCATGTGCACGCTGGAGTTCGCCGACCACCAGCCCCTCTATCGCTGGTATATCGAGCAGTTGGGCATCTTCCCCACGCAGCAAATCGAATTCGACCGCCTGAACCTCACCTACACGCTGCTCAGCAAGCGCAAGCTGCTGCAGCTCGTCGAGGAAAAGCGTGTCAGCGGCTGGGACGACCCGCGCATGCCTACCCTGGCCGGCATTCGCCGCCGCGGCTTTTCGGCCGAGGCCCTGCGCACCTTCTGCGCCGCCATCGGCGTTTCGCGCACCAACGGCGCCACCGACATTGAAATGCTGGAGCACTATCAGCGCGATGTGCTGAACCGCCGCGCCAGCCGCGCCATGGCCGTGCTGCACCCGCTCAAGGTGGTCATCGACAACTATCCAGTCGGCCAGGAGGAGTTTGTCGAAGTCCTCTACAACCCGGAGGATGCTTCTGCCGGAACTCGCCAGGTGC
Organism: Occallatibacter sp.; assembly: GCA_049516495.1. Lineage (GTDB taxonomy): Bacteria > Acidobacteriota > Terriglobia > Terriglobales > Acidobacteriaceae > Telmatobacter. The sequence goes on along the minus strand of JBEKTB010000222.1, from coordinate 2,185 downwards.
CCTTTTCGCGCGAGATCTATATCGAGCAGGACGACTTCCGCGAGGTTCCTCCGCCCAAGTATTACCGCCTTTCGCCGGGCAAGGAAGTCCGCCTGCGCAACGCCTACTTCGTAACAGCACAAAGCGTGGTGAAAGACGCGGACGGCAACGTCGTCGAGGTGCACTGTACGTACGATCCCCTGAGCCGCGGCGGCAACTCGCCCGACGGCCGCAAGGTCAAATCCACCATGCATTGGGTCTCCGCCGCGCACGCCATCTCTGCCGAAATCCGCCTCTACAGCCATCTCTTCGCCAAGGCCGATCCCAGCGACGTCGAAGAAGGCCAGGACGTGCTCAGCAATCTCAACCCCAACTCGCTCGAAATCCTGACCGGCGCCAGGCTTGAGCCTTCCCTGGCCAACGCGAAACTCGGAGATCCCTTCCAGTTCGAGCGCGTCGGCTATTTCTGCCTCGACCCCGATTCAGCCCCCGGCAATCTCGTCTTCAACCGCACCCTCCCGCTCAAAGACTCCTGGGCCAAAGTCGAGAAGAAGGCGGGAGCCTAGACACTGAGGAAACATCGGAGTTATAAGACATGGCTGGCCACCCCGGGCCCCGCTTTTGGGCCCTGGAAGACCACAAGCTTTCCCTTCCGCACTTTGCGGGAAATATACCCCCATAGTCGCATAATGAAATTAGTCAGCGGAACGGGGCTTACTGACCCCAGCTCTCTGCCCTCTAAAGGTTTGAGAGTGAACGGCCGGGCGGATCTCCGACACTTTAGACCGGGCGGATCTCCGACACTTTTTCCTTATCAGGAAGGTTTTGGTTTTTCGTTTCCGGGGCCATGGCCCCGGAAACGAAGCGGCTTTGCTGCCCCTTTTTGGGCTGTGGCAGGGGGTAGGTTTTTCTATGTTTTTCGTCGAACAGCGCCAGCGGCATATGCGCAAAGTAGACCGTGTACAGCCCTTCGTCAACCGGCAGCAGGCTCACCCGCTCGCCCCACAGCACGTCACTAAGAAACACATCCTGCTTTTTCCAGCGGAAATGCCCATGGCTCTTGACCGTCAACACGCGCATTGGATCCGGATATTCCAGTTCCACCTCCCGTACCGGATAGGGCCGCGGCGAGGGCTGGTAGACCGAGGCCGGCGTCTGCATCCCCAGTGCCTCGTGAGGCCGCACCTGGTTGTATTCCTGGCGGAAACGGTCCAGTTCCAGTTGCTGCGCTCGCCAGTCGTCGGCCTGTCGCACTTCCTGCTTCAACGTGCGGTGCATGCGCTCGTGGCGCCCGTTTTGCTCCGGATGTCCGGCCTCGATTCGCTCCGCAACGATGCCCAGCTTGATCCACCACACCGCCAGCCGAGAAAGGCCGCCCACGGCAGAACTGGCAAACGGAGGCCCGTTGTCGGTGCGAATGACCTCGGGCAATCCGTGCTCGCCAAATGCGGCTTCGAAAATGGCCCGCACCCGCTCGGTGTCGGTCTTCTCCACCGCCTGTGCGCGCAGCAGATACCGGCTGCAGGCATCGGTGATCGTCAATGGATCGATGCGGCTGCCGTCCCTGGCGCGGAACCAGCCCTTGAAGTCGGCGCACCACACCTTGTTGGCCTCGCTGGCGTGGGCCAAAGGCTCGGTATACGGCTCGGTCCGGCGACGCTTCTTGCGCGCCATCACCAGCCCGGCGCGCTTCACAATCTCCCCCACCGTGCTCGTCGCAGGCCACCTGCGTCCAGGCTGATCCCGCTCAAGAACCCGCTTCAGCTTGCGTGGACCCCAGCGCATATGCGCCTGCCGCAGCGCCAGCACCGCCTCTTCAATCTCCGACGCTGTCTGGTTGGGATGTTGTCTCGAAGCCCGGTTCAGTTCTCCCAGGCCCTTCAGACCATACTCCCGATAGCGACGAAGCCACACGTAGCCGGTGTCCCGGCAGATGCCAAACTGCGCGCACAACTCCGCCATCGCAAGCTCATCGCGTTCATACTCAAACACAAAGCGAAGCTTCTCGTCCATCGCACTGCTCGTTTTCCAGGGCATGACAACGTTGTACGTCCTCTGCCCAAGGTTGCAGTGTCGGAGATGCCCCCGGTCTGTTTCGTCGGAGATCCGCCCGGTTTATACCAAAAAAATGACCCCCCGCCCCCCCCGGGTCCCATTCTCCGTTTGTTCGCCTTGGCCCGCACAGCCGTTCGCCCAAGCCTGCGCC
>JBEKTB010000221.1:0-4105 GCA_049516495.1 Occallatibacter sp. | reverse complement strand
CGTATGCGCGTCATCCGAACCTGCCCGTGATGTAATCCTCAGTCCGCTTGTCGCTGGGGTTGGTAAAGATCTTGTGCGTGGAGTCGAACTCGACCATCCGGCCGTTCAAAAAGAAACCCGTCTTCTCGGCGACGCGGGCTGCCTGCTGCATGTTGTGGGTCACAATCACAATAGTGTACTGCGACTTCAACTGAAAGATCAGATCTTCGATCTTTGAAGTTGAAACCGGATCAAGAGCCGAAGCCGGCTCGTCCATCAGCAGCACTTCCGGATCGACAGCCAGAGCGCGCGCAATGCACAAACGCTGCTGCTGGCCTCCGGAGAGACTGGCGCCGGATTTCTTTTTCAGATCGTCCTTCACCTCGTCCCACAGGGCCGAATTCTTCAGCGAACGCTCCACAATCTCGTCCAGCATGCGCCGGTTGCTGTAGCCGTTCAGCTTCAAGCCCGCCGCCACATTGTCATAGATGGACATGGTGGGAAAGGGATTGGGCCGCTGAAACACCATGCCCACGCGCCGCCTGATCTCCACCGGCTTGGCGTCCTCGTAAATGTCCAGATCGCCGATGCGCACCGAGCCTGTAACGCGGGCTATGGGATTGGTTTCGTGCATGCGATTGAGGCAGCGGACAAAGGTGCTTTTGCCGCAACCCGAGGGGCCGATCAGAGCCGTCGCATGGTTGGCCGGAATATTCAGATTGATGTCCTGCAGCGTGTGATTGGTGCCGTACCACGCGTTCAGGTTGGTTACCTCAATGCCGACGCCCACTTAACTTGCCCCTTTCAAAACGCCGCGGCTGGTGACATACCGAACCAGCGAAACCGCGAGCACGATCAACACGATCAAAACCAGTGAACCCGCCCACGCCAGCCGGTGCCAATCGTCGTAGGGAGAGAGCGCGTAAACATAAATCTGCAATGGCAGCGCGGCGATCGGTTCGTCCAGTCTCGAACTCCAGCCCGCGTTGCCGAAGGCCGTAAAGATCAAGGGAGCCGTTTCGCCCGCTACCCTCGCAAAGGCCAACATACAGCCGGTGATGATGCCCGGCGACGCTGTTCTGACGGTAATCGCCAGCACTGACCGCCAGTTGGGCACACCCAGGGCCAGGGCCGCCTCGCGCACCGCGTTGGGCACCATCAGCAGCATCTCCTCCGTGGTGCGGCAAACCGTGGGAATCATCATGATGCCCAGCGCCACTCCGCCCGAGAATGCCGAAAAATGCCCCTGCGGCACCACGATCAGCGAATAGACGGCAATGCCCATCACGATCGAAGGCACGCCGTTCAGAACATCGGCTGTAAAACGCACCGCGTTGGCCAGCCTGGTTCCGCGGCCGAATTCGGCCAAGAATATGCCGCCGGCGATGCCGATGGGAACGCCGATCAGGCTGCCCACGCCCAGCAGGATCGCCGATCCGGCAATGGCGTTGGCCATGCCGCCGCCCACCTCGCCCACCGGCTTGGGAATCTCGGTGAAGAAGGCCAGATTCAGCGAACTCGCGCCCTTGTAAACGAGGTACATGAAAATGGCCACCAGCGGCGCCACCACCAGCATGGTCGACAGCACCGCCAGTCCCGTGGCCGCGCCATCGATCCCAGCCCGTATCCGGGCCCGCAGATTGTTTTCTGTCTTCAGCTTCTGTTCTCCCGGTCTCAAAGCAGCTTCTAGCTTCTAGCTCCTAGCTTTTTGGCTTCCAGCTAGCAGCTAGAAGCTAGAGGCTGCACTTCAATGCGTCGACGCCGGCGCTCCGCGCGTCACCGCCCATACCAGCAGGCGGGCAAAGGCGTTCACAATGATGGTCACAATAAACAGCGCCAACCCCAGTTCCATGAGGGCGCTCAGGTGCAGATCGCCGGAGGCCTCGGCGAACTCGTTGGCAATCACCGACGCCATGGAACTGCCATTGGCCAGCAGCGAGCGGTGAATCTCCGGGCTGTTGCCGATCACCATGGTTACGGCCATGGTCTCGCCTAGAGCGCGACCCAGGCCCAGAATCACCGCGCCCACGATCCCGATGCGCGCATTGCGCAGGACGCCCATGCGGATCATCTCCCAGCGCGTTGCGCCCAAGGCCAGCACCGCCTCGCGCTGCGAACCCGGAACGGCGGTCATCACTTCGCGCGTCAGCGAGGAGATGATGGGCAGAATCATGATGGCCAGAATCACGCCTGCCGACACAAAGCCGAGCCCGGTGGGGTTGTCGTCGCCGAAAAAGCCCGTCCAGCCCAACAGCTTGATCAGCCAGGGGTTCACATGCTCTCGAAGCAGCGGCACCAGGACGAACACCGCCCACAGCCCGTAGATCACGCTGGGAATGGCCGCCAGCAGTTCGGTGGTGAAGGCAAGGGGCGCACGCAACCAGCGCGGGCACATTTCCGTCAGGAAGACCGCAACGCCGATGGCCAGCGGAACCGCCAGCAGCAGGGCCAGGAACGACGACACCAGCGTGCCGTACAGGAAGGGCAGGGCGCTGAAATGCCCGTTCACCGGGTCCCAGTAGAGGGTCTGCTGGGTATAGGTGTCGATGAAGGCTTTATAGAAGAAGTCCAGGCCGAACTTGCCCCAGGCCAACCGCGACCGGACCACGAGTTCTACGGCGATCAGCACGACGATGCCGAAGATGCTCAACGCGCACAGGACCATCAGCCAGTGAAATCCGCGGTCTGCAACTGCCGAATTGCCACGCGAAAGAAGGAACTTGCGAATCGCCGAAGTCTCGTGCGGAACCGCTTCCGCCCCCCGCTGCCCGCCTTGAGGGCCAGGTTCTGGCTGGACTTGCGCTTGGGAGATTCGTATCTCTGGCACTTGGTCTATCACCACGATCAGGCTACCGGGCCAAGATGAATAGAAGGTTACAATGCCGCAAAATCAAGCGCATACAAGCGTGAAATCCCGGAGGTCAAGCCCCAAACCCGCCCTGGGCTCCTGGCACAGTTGCATTTGCCGAACCGAAAGCCGCCTGAACCACTCCATAGCAAAACAGAAAAACATTCTCCATTGGTTTTATTTTTCCGTTAAGCTGGGAAACGGAATCCTCAAGGTCGATCTCATGCGCCCAGTTTTAACGCTCGCCGTATTCGTTCTCGCCGCCCTTGCCCTGCCCGCCCAGAACGCCCCCCAGCCCCAGCCAGACCCGCCGCATCGTACCTGGCAGGCCGCGTGGATCACCCACCCAACGGCGCCGCTGCGGGAGCCCGTCGTACTCCACTTCCGCCGCTCCCTTACCCTGGCCGCTGTTCCCGCCACCTACACCGTTCGCGTCAGCGCCGACAATCGGTTCGTGCTCTGGGTCAACGGCCACCGGGTGGGCGACGGCCCGGCTCGCGGCGACCTGGCTCATTGGCGCTATGAACGCTTCGACCTGGCCCCCCTGCTCCGCATCGGCCAAAATCTCATCACCGCAACTGTATGGAACTGCGGCGTGTACGCGCCCATCGCGCAGATGAGCGACCGCACGGCCTTCCTCCTCGAAAGCGAGGCAACCGGGGATAGCTCCATCAGCACTCCGGGCGGCTGGATGGTGGAGCAGGAGCAGGGCAGACGTCCGCTCCCGCCCGTACCCAACGACCTATGGGACTACGTCGCCTCGGGAGCTGCTGAAGAAGTGGACGCCGCACGCTACGACTGGGCTTGGAGCGACCCCGCAGCCGCCGGCGCGGCGTGGGTCCTGGCCGCCTCGCCCATCCGCGAGAGCGTGCTTTCTGATGTCAACAAAGCCCACTCCGCCGACACCACCGGCGACGATCCCTGGGACCTGGTTCCGGACACCCTGCCCGCCATGCAATACACCCCGACCGACCCGGGCAAAGTGGTTCGGGTGGATGCGATCGGCGCGGAACAGCCCAACCTGAACGCCTTTCCCGGCTCTCCTGTGACCCTGCCGCCTGGAATCCACGTTCACATTTTGCTGGACCGCAAAACGCTTACCACCGCCTATCCGCTGCTGACCGTCTCCGGCGGCAAAGGGGCGCACATCCATCTGACCTACGCCGAGGCTCTCTACGACAAAAAGCTGCACAAGGGCGACCGCGATGAGGTAGGCGACCGCACCATAATCGGACTCTCGGACAGTTTTCTGCCCGATGGCGGCCCGCACCGCTCGTT
>JBEKTB010000220.1:0-4187 GCA_049516495.1 Occallatibacter sp. | reverse complement strand
GGGATTTGCGCCTTGGCGGCGTGCTGCGTGGGGTCAAAAAGTCCGCCGACGGGGATGGAGGTTTGCTCGTCGAGGAGCAGGCGGAGTTCGCCGGTGAGCTGGTGTTGGCTCGTGATCCAAGCTTCGTCGGTGGAGGGCTGCAAGTCGAGGATGGCATTGCGGCCGACGGGCGAGGCGGCAAAGCCGGCTACCAGGGCTAATAGAGGCTGCCATTCGAGCGGGATTAGGTCGGCGTGTTCGACCGGAGACGGGATGGGATCGAGAAGAGGCATGTACTCTCCCATCTTAGCTGGGGTGGTGAGGGGCCTCCGGAAAGGGTGCGGACAGGTCAGCCTCGAGAATACTAATTTCGCCGTCTCACTCTTGATCGAGGAGGATTTCCGCCAACGAGTTGCAAGGCATCTTCGTACCCGCCGCCAAAGTCGACTCGTGTTATCTCCCTCAATGGAATGTCGGTCGGTTCTTCTTCCCAGACGGCGTCCGGGCCGATTTCCAGCAAGGAAACTTGGGCCTTTCCGATATCAATCACGCGGCCAATTTCGCAGGTGTCGGGTTTAACCCTTTCTCGATGGATTGTCACAAGTGGAAAGAGCCGGTTTGCCGACCATAACAACTCGGGGAGTGACTGAAGGTTGATATTCGGCTTTCTCTTAATGCTTTCGCCGCGCTTACGGAGCGCTGCGACTATGAAGTCCGAGTAGGGGTCTGGAACCTGCAATCGCCTTACGTCCGAAAGACGCAGGCATTGGAAGCCATTGAACCGTATCTCGCCGCCGATCAGCCCTAACAGGAAAAAGTGTGGGCCGATGTCCAATACGTATCCTTGTGTTGAGCCGGAGTCGTATGGATTCCAGAATTTCACGAGCGTCTTATCGCAAAGGGCCTCAACCAGTTTTGAATTGCCTTTTTGGCTCATTCGTTATTGCTCCAGTCTTCAAATGCGCAGGGTTGTCAGCTTCGGTTCCCCTTCCCAGCGGGCGACTACGGCGGCGGCCATGCAGTTGCCGATGACGTTCATGGCGGTGCGGCCCATGTCCATTAATGTGTCGACGCCGAGAAGCATGAGGACGGCGGTGGCGGGAATCTGGAAGCTGCCGGCAACGGCCAGCAGGACCACCAGCGTGGCGCGCGGAACGCCGGCTATGCCCTTGCTGGTGAGCACGAGCGTGGCCAGCAGGATGATTTGCTGAGCGAGGGTGAGATGGATTCCGGCGGCCTGGGCGGCAAAGAGAGCGGCCATGGAGAGATAAATACTGGAGCCGGTCATGTTGAAGCTGTAGCCGGTGGGGATGACGAAGGAGACGATCCAGCGGGGCACGCCGAACTCTTCCATGCGCTCCATGGCCAGGGGCAGTGCGGCCTCAGACGACGTGGTGGCAAAGCCCAATGCGGCGGGCTCGGCCACCGCGACGGCAAAACGGCCGATGGGGATGCGCGCAAACAACAGGATGAGCGCAAGCAGTCCCGTGAAGACGGCAAGAGCGGCGTAGCAGGTGGCGAGGAGCTTGGCCAGCGGCAGCAGCGTTTCGAGGCCCATGCTGCCGACCGTGTAGGCCAGGGCCGCGCCGGCGGCTACGGGCGCCATCACCATGATGATGCGAGTGAGGCGGAACATGGTCTCGGTGAGCGACTGAAGAACGGCGACCAGTGGGGCGCGTTTGGGCTCGGGAAGCGTGGCCAGCGCTGTGCCGAAGAGCAGTGCGAAGACGGCGACCTGGAGGATTTGATTTTGAGCGACGGCCTGGGCGATGTTCTCGGGAAAGATGTTGAGCAGAATCTGCTGCCAGCCTTCGGGGCGGGGGGTGGGCGCGACGGCCTGGATGGAGGCGGGGAGGGTGACGCCGGCCCCGGCCTGGGTAAGGTTGATGGCGACGGCGCCGAGGATGAGGCCGAAGGTGGTGACGACCTCGAAAAAGACGATCGACTTGAGGGCCACGCGACCCACGCCGCGCAGTTCGTTGTGCCCGGCGATGCCGGTGACGATGCCGCCAAAGATGAGCGGGGCGACGATCATGCGGATGAGGCGCAGGAAGATTTCGCCGAGGAAATGAGTCTGGGAGGCGAGTGGGGGTGCGTCCACACCCAGTTCCGCGCCGGCAAGCATGGCGAAAAAGGTCCATGCGAGCAGGGAGCGGCGGCGCAGGGCAAACGGGATGAACAGGCCGACGGCTACCCAGCGAAGTCCGGCGGCGAGACCGGCGGGGACGGGAAAAAGGCCGGCGAGCAGACCTGCGGCGAACACGGCAACCGCTGCGAGGGCGAGGGCGCGGGGCAGAACGGGAGACAGGGCGCGGCCGGGTTGCGGCGAGGATGGAGGTTGAGGGTTCAAGGACTCCATTATGCTATGGCGACGGCAGGGGGCGCTTGACCTTGCGAGTCCGGAGTGGAAGAACTGAGAGTCGAAGAGGGAACAGGCCCGGACGGTGCCGCAAGTCGCACAGTGCAGAGCTGAAACGCGCGGAATGCGTTGGGGAATTGTAGCCAGTTAGCCCCGCTGCGCGGGTTGGCAAGTTGGCGGAATAGCGGGGCGCAGCGATGGGTATGGTTTCTTCCCTGCGTCGGCGGGCAACGCATGGGGGTGGAACAAACGGATTAGCTGGTTGCGGTTGCGGGAGAAGCCGTGGGCGTTGCCGGGCTGCTGGCCGGGGTCGCGGACGCTTTGGTCTCAGGCGCTTTGGTCTCGGACGGGGCGGACTCGGACGCGGGCGTGGGGCTCTTGCCCGCATAGTCGTTTACATACCAGCCGGAACCCTTGAAGTTGAAGGCCGGAGCGGTGAGCGGACGCTCGAGTACGCCGCCGCACTGGGGGCAGACAAACAGCTGTTTGGAACTGAAGCTTTGGATCTTTTCAAAATGGTGACCGCATTGCGTACATCGATAAGCGTATAAAGGCAAGGTTTTTCACCCCTCCGAGGGAACAAATGGCAGATTCTCTCTATCTATTGTATCGGCAGGGCGGAAAATTTGTGCAAGACGCCGCCCTGCCGCAATCCGCCTTCGAAAGCGGCGCGTCCCAGGGCCGATTCGATTTTGTTGCTTTCGACTGGGATGGACGTCTCAAGTCTCCCACCCATGAATCGAGAAGCGATTCATGGATGGGGCCCACCCAGAGTTTTGTTAAGACTCGAACGAAGAACGCTTTAATGGACGGTGATTTGGACGGAGGCGATCTTGTTTTCCCAGGCGAGGGAGAGCGTGCCTTTGCTGCCGCCCAGGTCCTTCAGAACATAGCGGAGATTCTCGACCAGCGCGGGGGCGTTGTCCATGGTCATCTTGGCGCGGCCAAGGTCCTGCGTCTTGTCGTATGCCAAGCCCCATTGGCCGGTCTGCTTGTTGACGATGAGGACCCAGTTGTCGGGGTCGGAGATATCGACAAAGAGGGTGTAGTCGCCCTTGGGCACCGTGATGCCGCCGATGTCGAGATCGGCGTCGGTATGCAACTTGGTGGCGGCGTTGGCTCCGGCGCGCCAGACGGGGTAGTGGGGGTTGGTGCTGATCAGCCCATCCTTGGTGAAGATGTGGCCAGCGCGGCCGTTGACGCGGGGCGAGTTGTAGGTGATGGTGATGGATTTGCCGGAGATGGTGGTGGTCTCGGTGGCGGGCGGGCTTTTGGGCGGGCCTTGCTGGGCGAAGAGAGCGGTGGCCATGAGAAGGCCGGTACAGGCTAGAAGACGCTTCATGGGGTGATTCTCCTTTGAGCAGAGCACGTTGCGCGTGGGAACGCTCCGACGGGAGGATTGTCGCACCGTGAGCCCTGCTTCGTGAAGTAGCGCGACGGGCCTGTTATGATGCGGCGCAAGGATGGCGCATGGACGATGGTTTGAATGGGAGTAGGCCGGGGTCCCGGTTTCGCTCGGCCGTTAAGGAAGAAAAGCCGCTGCAGGTGGCGGGCGCCATCAACGCCTACACGGCGCGGCTGGCCGAGGCGACCGGATTTCGGGCGCTTTATCTTTCCGGCGGAGGCGTGGCCGCAAACTCGCTGGGAATGCCGGACCTGGGGATCAGCACCATGGAAGATGTGCTGACCGATGTGCGGCGGATTAACGACGTGACCACCCTGCCGTTGCTGGTGGACATCGACACGGGCTGGGGTGGGGCTTTCAACATTGCGCGCACCATCCGGCTGATGATCAAGGCGGGAGCGGCGGCGGTGCACATTGAAGACCAGGTGGGCGCCAAGCGCTGCG
>JBEKTB010000219.1:0-4223 GCA_049516495.1 Occallatibacter sp. | reverse complement strand
TGCAAGAAGGCCATTGCCGACGCCGGCATCTCCATCGACAAGATCGATGAAGTGGTGCTGGTGGGCGGCCAGACGCGCATGCCCAAGATCCAGGAGATGGTGAAGAAGATGTTCGGGCGCGAGCCGCATCGCGGCGTCAACCCGGACGAAGTGGTCGCCATCGGCGCGGCGGTGCAGGCTGGCGTGCTGGCGGGCGAGGTCAAGGACCTGTTGCTGCTGGACGTGACACCGCTGACCCTGTCGATCGAGACCCTGGGCGGCGTGGCAACCACCATGATTCCGCGCAACACGACCATTCCGACCAAGAAGACGGAGACCTTTTCGACGGCCGCCGACTCGCAGACGGAAGTTGAGGTTCATGTGCTGCAGGGCGAGCGCCCGCTGGCGGCGCAGAACCGCACCTTGGGCAAGTTCAAGCTGGCCGGCATTCCTCCGGCGCCGCGCGGCGTTCCGCAAATCGAAGTCACCTTTGACATCGACGCCAACGGCATCCTCAACGTGACCGCCAAGGACAACGCCACCGGCAAGGACACGCGCATCACCATCACTTCCAGCTCGGGTTTGAGCAAGGACGAAGTGGAAAAGATGGCCAAGGAGGCCGAAGCGCACTCGGCCGAGGACAAGGAGAAGCGCGAGGAGATCGACGCTCGCAACTCTCTGGACGGGCTGGTTTACAACATCGAAAAGATGCTCAAGGAGTCGGGCGAAAAGGTGCAGGCCGCGGACAAGACCGAGGTTGAAGCAGCCCTGGCCGAGTCAAAGAAGCTGCTCGAAGGCACGCCTACGTCGACCGAACTGAAGGCCTCGCACGAAAAGCTGACCCACGCCAGCCACAAGCTGGCCGAGGTTCTCTACAAGGCGAATGCGGCGCAGACCGCTGCCGGAGCCGCCCCGGGCGCTTCTGGCGACACAGCCGCCGAGCCCCACGCCGAGCACAAGAAGGAAGGCGAAGTCATCGACGCCGAGTACGTGGACGTGGAAGACAAGAAGTAAGCACCTGCAGTGCGGCAGACCCGCCGTTCCGGCGGAAAAGCAGGACGGAGAGCCGGCGAGGAACCTCCCTTCCGTGCTCCTTGGCGGAAAGGGTAGGACATCCAGGAGGCTGGCTAATCATTGGGGTGGGCGGCGCAACTGTCGCTCACCCCGAATCGTTTCGGTGCAATTCGGTTCTTGCCAGGTTCAACCGCGATTGCCGCCTGAATCCGTGCCGGGGAATACTCGGGGAGTAAAGCAAACGGTGCACGCTCAAGACACGACGAATCCCGTAGGATGAATTGAGATAAGAAAACACAAATGGCCACGACCCAGAACAAGGACTATTACGCAACGCTCGGCGTCAAGAAGACGGCGACTCCGGAGGAGATTCGCAAGGCCTTCCGCAAGGCTGCGCGGCGCTATCACCCGGACGTGAACCCAGGTGACAAGCGCGCGGAGGAGAAGTTCAAGGAAATCTCCGAAGCCAACGACATCCTCAGCGACGAGAAGAAGCGCAAGGTGTACGACCAGCTCGGCTTCTACTCCGACCAGATCGACCCAGCACAGGCCGAGGCCTATGCGCGCCAGCAGGGCGGCGGTCGGGGAACGCCGGTGGACTTCGACGGCTTCGACTTCTCGGGGTTCCAGAGCGGGCCGGGGCAGCATCCGGGCCAACAGGCGGGAGCGGGCTCTTCGTCCTGGGGCAGCTTCAAAGACATTTTTTCCGGCATCTTCTCCGGAGCGCAGCATCCGCAGCAGCCGCACGGGCCGCAGCCGGGCACCGATCTCGAATACCAGGCCACGGTGGACTTCTGGACGGCAATTCGCGGCGGTCAGGCGCGCCTCCAGGTAAATCGCCAGGAGACCTGTTCCGCCTGCCACGGCCAGGCGCAGATGGGCGGGCCCATGCCGTGCCCGGAGTGCAACGGAACCGGCCAGGTGACGCAGATGGGCGGGCGGATGAAGTTCAACATTCCCTGCCCGCAGTGCAACGGAACGGGACGCATTTCGAATCTTTGTTCGACCTGCCATGGCGAGGGCGTGGTCAGCCGCACCGAGACGGTCGATTTTCGCATCAAGGCCGGCACCCGCGACGGGCAGCGCATCCGCCTGCAGGGCAAGGGCAACGCTGGGCTGAACGGCGGCCCGGCCGGCGATCTTTTTCTTATCGTTCGCACCGGCACGCACCCGGTGTTCACCCGCGTGGGCGACGACATTCATGTGACCGTTCCGGTGACCGTGCCCGAGGCCTCGCTGGGCGCCAAGGTGGAGGTGCCCACCATCGACGGCCGGGCGCAGTTGAAGATTCCTCCCGGCACGCAGAACGGGCAGAAGCTGCGTCTGAGGGAACGGGGCGTGGAGAAGGCGCAGCGCCCCGGTCAGCGCGGCGACCAGATTGTGACCGTGGAGGTCGTGGTGCCCACGTTGGCCGACGAGCGCAGCCGCGAGATCATGCGCGAGCTGGCCAAGCTGAACAACCAGGACCCGCGGGTGGCGCTGTTTGATAAGCTGTGAAAAAACAGGGAACAGGGAACAGGGAACAGGGAACAGGCGTCGGTGCTCGTATGGACAAACAGCAAATCGGGCTCATTGGAAAACACATTTTGATCGCAGACCTCATTGCAGCCGACCTGGAGGTGGCCGAGCCTTTGCGTGATCGTGGGATTGATCTGATAGCCTTCCGCGATGGCATAGACGGTGGAGAATTTGAAGCCTGCCCAATTCAGTTGAAAACCGCCTCATCTGCGACGTTCAGCGTGGACAAAAAGTACGAACACTTTTCAGATTTAAGGATTGTTTACGTTTGGAAGGCGAAGAATCCTGTCGATGCGGAATTTTACTGTCTCACCTACCCCGAGTCCATCCGCGTACTGAAAGCAATGAATGGCGCTCAGTTTTCCAGCGTGGAAAATACTGGACACTGGGTGAGTACAAATCCCTCTGGGACACTAAAGAAAAAGTTGAAGGATTTTCAAGTCAAGGAGCCAAAGGACTGGCCTAGCAGACTCGGTATGACGGAACCAAGCGCAGCATCACCGAAATCGAAGCATCCCTGAGATAAAAGCCCATGGCCGCAAGACGCAAATCGAAAGGCGCGTACATGATCTCGGCGGTGGCCGAGATGTACGAGATTCATCCCCAGACCCTGCGCCTCTATGAGCGCGAGGGGTTGCTGAAGCCGTCGCGTACCGAGGGCAACACGCGGCTCTACACAGACGAGGATCTGGAGCGGCTGGAGTTCATCCTGAACCTGGCGCGCGACCTGGGCGTCAACATCGCCGGCATCGCCATCATCCTGCAGATGCGCGAGCGCATGGAGGAGATGAACCGGCAGATGCAGAGCTTTGTGGAGTACGTGCGGACGGAAATGCTGACGCGGTTCCAGCAGAATGCGCCCAGCTCGGCCGGGGCCATGGTGCCCATGCGCAAGCCGACTGTGGTGCCACGGCCGGCGTCGCGCAAACCGTAGTTCCTGCCTGAAGTTCTGCGCACGGCAGCGAAACCTTCCCACCCCGAGAAATCCTCAACTCTGCGATGTCTCTTTGCAGGTATCCTTAGACCTGCATGTCGTACGCTCTTCTTGCATTGGCCGTTTTCGGCCTGATTACGTCTACGGTCTTTGCGGGCCTGGTGTTGGCGGCGGTGCCGGGTTACCTCGGCGAACGGCGGCGGGCGCTGGCCGCGCTCGATGCCCGTCCCGGCTTCACGCCTCCTTTGACCCTGTTGAAGCCTGTCCACGGCGATGAGCCGGGCCTTGAGGCTCACCTGGCCACATTTTTCGAACAGGATTATCCCGAGTTCGAGATTCTATTCTGTGCGCGCTCGGCAGACGACGCTGGTCTGGCAACTGCGCGGCGCGTGGCGGAGCGGTATCCGCAGGTTCCGGCGAAGTTCCTCTCGACCGGTGGCCAGCCCGACTACATCAACGCCAAAGTCGCCTCCATGGAAGCGATGGAGGCCGTGGCGGCTTACGAGATTCTGGTGATCAGCGACAGCGACGTGCGCGTGACGCCGGATTATCTGCGCGCCGTGGCGCTGCCTTTTGCCGACGAGAAGGTGGGCGCGATGTGCTGCCCGTATCGCGGCGTTGCGGCCGAGGGCGGTGTGTGGGCGCGACTCGAAGCGGTGGGCATGAGCGTGGAAATGACGGCCGGGGTGCTGGTGGCGCGCTCCATGGAAGGAATGCAGTTCGTCCTGGGGCCGACCATGGCCTTCCGGCGCGAAACGATCCGCAGAATGGGCGGCTT
>JBEKTB010000218.1:0-6339 GCA_049516495.1 Occallatibacter sp. | reverse complement strand
GCCTTGCGCATCTCGACCTCGACCACAATGGTCTTCTGCATCTTGGTCGAAACCACCTGGCCAACCTTCTCGTTACGCCTGGCGCCAACTGCCGCCGGCGCCTGTACTGCCTCTTGAGTCGCCGTCATTTAGCGGGCTCCCTTCTTGCTTTCCGCGGCTGCCGAAGCATCCGTGGCCGTGCCGCGGATTCCCAGCTGACGCTCGCGGGCCACGGTCTTGATTTGGGCGATCTCCTTGCGCAGCTCGCGGAGCTTCTTCACTCCGTCGTTCTGCCCCAGCGAGACCTGAAAGCGAAGCCTGAACAGCTGCTCAGAGGTGGTCTTCTCCTGGTGCACCAGTTCTTCGTCGCTCAAACTGCGAATCTTTGCGAGTTCCATTTGCCTTCGCTCCTAGCTTCTAGCTTTCAACCTCTGGCTCTTCCCGTCGTCTTCCATCGTCACCGGAATCGACCAGCCAGAAGCCAGCGGGTAGAAGCTGCATTTCTACTTGGCCGCTACCACAATCTTTTCAGCGCCCGGCCGCATCACGAACTTGGTCTTGAGCGGCAGCTTGTTCGACGCCAGGCGCATGGCCTCCTGTGCGATCTCCGGGGCCACCCCTTCCATCTCGAACAGGATCTTGCCCGGCCGCACGACAGCGACCCAGTGGTCCAGCGCGCCCTTGCCCGAGCCCATGCGGACTTCGGCCGGCTTCTTGGTGATCGGCTTGTCCGGGAACAGGCGCAGCCAGATCTTGCCGCCGCGCTTGATGAAGCGGGTCATGGCGATACGGCTGGCTTCAATCTGCCGGTCGGTGATGTATCCGCACTCCATGACCTTCAGACCGTATTCACCGAATGAGAGCGAAGACCCGCGCCACGCTTTGCCGCGCCTCTTGCCCTTCTGCTGCTTGCGGAACTTCACCTTCTTTGGCATCAACATAGCGAAAAACCTCGAAAAACCAGGGATCAGGGGTCAGGGATCAGGGATCAGTTCCGATCCCACTCCCGCCTCGCGTCCCGGCAACTTACAACAAATCTTGACAACCAACCATCTTGCAGAGCAGCGGTCCTGGACTGATCCCTGACCCCTGATCCCTGACCCCTGCCTCTAGAACACCGACGTGCCCACCGGCGGCGCCTGACGGCGCTTCTGCTCGTAGATGTCGCCGCGATAGATCCAGGTCTTGACGCCGATCACGCCATAGGTCGTGTGCGCCTCGGTAAACCCGTAATCGATGTCGGCGCGCAGGGTGTGCAAGGGCAAACGTCCCTGCAGATACCACTCCGAGCGGGCGATCTCGTTGCCGTTCAACCGGCCCGAGACGCGCACCTTGATTCCCTTGCAGCCGAAGCGCAGCGCCGAATCGACGCTCTTGCGCATGGCGCGGCGGAAACTGACGCGCTTTTCCAGTTGCAGCGCGATGTTCTCCGAAACCAGCTGGGCGTCGAGCTCCGGCTTGTTCACCTCGATGATGTCGATGAACACGTCGCGGCTGGTGCGCTTGCCAAGCTCCGTCTTGAGCTTCTCGATCTCGGCGCCCTTGCGGCCGATCACGATGCCCGGACGGGCGGTGCGGATAAGAAAGCGCAGCTTGTTGCCCGGCCGCTCGATTTCCACCGAGCTGACACCCGCAGCCTTCAGCTTCTCTTTCAGCTCCGCCCTGAGCTTCACGTCCTCAACCAGGAGCTTGTCATAGTCGCGCTCACTGAACCAGCGCGAACGCCACGGCTTGTTCACTCCCAGCCGGAATCCATAAGGATGGACTTTCTGTCCCATGCTATTTCCCTCAAAACCCTCTAGGCCTTTTTCGCGGCCTTTTTCTTGGTTGCCCCAGTGGTTGCCTTCTTCGCGGCCACGGGCGGCTCTTCCGCCTTGGTCACCAGACCTGCAGCCGCCGCGCGCTCGGCCACTGAAAGCACAATGTGCGTCAGCCGGCGCTGATAGCGGTAGGCGCGGCCCATGGGCGCCGGACGGATGCGCTTCATGCGCGGCCCGTCGTTGGCCAGGGCCAGCTTGACGTAGAGATTATCCACATCCAGATCGATGCCCTGCTCGCCGGCCACATACTTGGCGTTGTCTACCGCCGAGGTCAGTAACTTGTGAATCCAGGCGCGCCTTTTGCGGCGACACGCGCTGGAACTTGGCCTCGGCCCGGTATTCCTTTGTCTCGACTGCCATTGGTATGTCCTCAAATCAGCTACTAGCCGCTAGCTTCTAGCTTCTAGCTATTTCCTGCCGGAAGGCGCTTCTTCGTCGCGACGTCCAACAAATCTTTCCCGCTTCGTCTGCCAGTCCCGCCTCGATCGAGCTAGAGGCTAGAAGCTAACAGCTAAAAGCTGCTTTACCGCGGCTTGGCGCCGGCCTCGGCGGCCTTGCCACTGCCTCCGGTGTGTCCCTTGAACGTGCGCGTGGGCGCGAACTCACCCAGCTTGTGACCCACCATGTTCTCGGTCACGTACACCGGAACGAACTTCTTGCCGTTGTGGACGGCGATCGTGTGACCCACAAACTCGGGAAAGATCGTCGAGCGGCGCGACCAGGTCTTGACCACTTTCTTGTCATTGGCCTGGTTGAGCACCTCGATCTTTACGGTCAGGTGCGCATCCACGAACGGGCCCTTCTTTGTCGAACGTGCCATAAAACCAGCTCCTAGCTTCTAGCCTCTAGCCCCTAGCTTGTTCTCTCCCAAACTAGCCGCCCAGCTATTGCCTTAAACTCTGTTCACCGCGTTTTAGCTAGAAGCTGGAAGCTAGAAGCTAAAAGCTGCCTTTTTCTACTTCACCCGGCGGCTGACAATGAATGCATCGGTCCGCTTGTTGTTGCGTGTCTTGTAGCCGCGCGTCGGCTGGCCCCACGGGGTCACCGGATGACGGCCGCCCGAGGTCTTGCCCTCGCCGCCGCCGTGCGGGTGATCCACTGGATTCATGACCACGCCGCGGTTCGCCGGACGGATACCCAGCCAGCGGCTGCGGCCCGCCTTGCCGATGGACAGGTTCTCATGATCCGTGTTGCCCACCTGGCCAATGGTCGCCATGCAATCGGCAAGCACCTTGCGGGTCTCGCCGGAAGGCAGCTTGAGCAGCGCGTACTCGCCCTCCTTGGCCACCAGTTGAGCCTGCGTGCCCGCGGAGCGCGCCATCTGCGCGCCCTTGCCCGGCCTCAGCTCAATCGCATGAACTGTTGTGCCGGCGGGGATATTCTTCAGCGGCAGCGCGTTCCCGATCAAAATATCCGCATCGGGACCGGAACTCACCGTGGCGCCCACCTTGAGGCCAACCGGCTGCAGGATGTAACGCTTCTCGCCGTCCGCATAATGCACCAGCGCGATGCGCGCCGAGCGGTTGGGGTCGTATTCGATCGTCGCCACGCGCCCGGGAACCCCGAACTTCTCGCGCTTGAAGTCGATCTGGCGAATCATCTGCTTGTGGCCGCCGCCCTGGTGGCGCATGGTCAAGTCGCCCGCGTTGCGGCGTCCGCCGGTGCGCTTGCGCACCGTAAGCAGCGGCTTGTGCGGCGTCGACGTCGTGATGTCGTCGTTGACCGTTGTGGTCTTGAACCGCAGCGTCGGCGTTATCGGTCTGTATGTCTTGATTGCCATCGTCTCTGTCCTTGACGAGCTTCTAGCCGCTAGCTTCTAGCCTCTAGCCTCTAGCCTCATCCTGCGTTACAAACTTCCGTGTCTAACCGTTGACTTCATCCCGGCCGGGAATAGCGGAAAGCTGGAGGCCAGGAGCTAAAAGCTGCCCTTACAGGTTGCTCACGTACTCGGGCATCTTTTCGCCGGCCTTCAGCCGGACATAAGCCTTCTTCCAGTCGGGGCGGAAGCCTGCGAACTTGCCGCGGCGGCGCTCCTTGCCCACAACATTGGCGGTGCGGACTCCGGACACCTTCACCTTGAAGAGAGCCTCCACGGCCTGCTTGACCTCGGTCTTGGTGGCCTCGGGAGCGACGTCAAACACCAGCGTCCCCTCGGTCTCCTTCACGCCCAGGCCCTTCTCGGTAATCAGCGGGCGGCGAATCACGGTGTAAAGAGTAGGCATTACGCCACCTCCGTCTCAGCGGCCAGCTTGCGCGCCGCGGTGCGTTTTGACGCGTTCTTCTCAAGCATCTCGGTCAACTGCTCAATGGCGGCCGTCGAAAAGATGGCCCGCTCATAGCGCAGCAGATCGTAAGGATGCACCTCGTTGTTGAGCACCAGCTCCACGCCCTTGAGGTTGCGTGCGCCCAGAACCAGCGCCTGGGTGAGCGTCTTGCCGTTCTCCACCAACAGGGCCGTACGCGTCACGTCCAGCTTGGTCAGGGCCGCGCGATAGAGCTTGGTCTTGGCGTCCTTCAGCTCGAGCGTGTCCACCACGGTCAGCTTGCCGTCTGCCAGCTTCGCAGCCAGGGCGGAACGCAGCGCGCCCAGAACCTTCTTGCGCGGAAACGCGTAGTCGTAGCTGCGCGGCTGAGGCCCGTGCACCGTGTAGCCGTGACGCCACAGGGGCGAACGCACTGAGCCGATACGAGCCCGGCCGGTGCCCTTCTGCTTCCACAGCTTCTTGCCCGAACCTGCGACCTCGGTACGGCTCTTGGTCTTGTGCGTGCCCTGGCGCAGTGAGGCGCGGTAATGCTTCACCGCTTCCCACAGCAGGGCCTCGTTGACCTGGTCCGGTCCGTAGAGCGCATCGGAGAGCTCCAGCGTGCCTACCTTGTCCCCGTTCAAATTCACTACATCCACGTTTGGCATCTTTTTCTTCCTGTTAGCTTCTAGCCGCCAGCTTCTAGCTTTTAGCTTTACAACGGGTGAAGCAATGTTCCTGATCCTTGCAACAAACCAGCTAGCGGCCAGGAGCTAAAAGCTCCCTATTTCCTCTTGCCGCCGGCCTTCTTCGAAGCCTTCAACGGATCGACCGTGCCGGATCCGGCAAACCCACGGCGCTCGCGCGGCGGAATCTTGGCTTTCGAAATCAACACATAGCCTTCGCGCGAACCCGGAACCGCACCCTCGACCATGATCAGGTTCTCTTCCAGGTCGATGCCGCGGATGCGCAGATTCCTTACTGTCACCTGCTCGGCGCCCATGTGCCCTGGCATACGCTGCCCGGGAAAAACGCGCGAGGGATAACTGGAGGCGCCGATCGAGCCCTGCACCTGGAACATGTGCCCGTGGCTGGCCAGACCGCCGCCGAATCCGTGACGCTTCACGACGCCGGCGAATCCCCGGCCCTTGGAGGTCCCGATCACATCAACAAACCTGGTCTCGGAGAAGATGTCCACCAGCACCCGGTCGCCGGCCTTGGTGGCGACAACGCCATCGGCATCGACTTCCAGGGGAACTTCCCGGATCACCTTCACGGGCGGCGCTTCGGTTTTGGCGAAGTGGCCCGCCTGCGGCTTGGTCACGTTCTTGGCCTTCACGAATTCAACCAGACCGATTTGCGCGGCCTCGTATCCGTCTTTCGCCAGCGTCTTCAACTGCGTAATCACGCAAGGACCAGCCTGCAGCACCGTGATCGGGTGCACGTCGCCCTTTTCATCGAAGACCTGCGTCATGCCGATCTTTTTTCCCAGAATCCCTGTAACTGCCATGTCTTCCTCACCTCATCATGCGATGTTGATTCCACCGCACTGCCGGAGCCCTGCGCGGGCTGCGAACGTTCTTGAATCCTGTGCTGCCGTCAGCCTCTTGCGCCCGAAGGCGCGATCAGCCGCACCGCAGGTGCCTACTTTTCAAAAGCCTTGATCTCGACATCGACACCGGCCGGGAGATCGAGCTTCATCAGCGCGTCCACCGTCTGCTGGGTCGGTTCAAGAATGTCGATCAGCCGCTTGTGCGTGCGGATCTCGAATGCCTCGCGCGACTTCTTGTCGACGTGCGGCGAACGCAGCACGCAATACTTGTTCTTGATCGTCGGCAAGGGAATCGGGCCGGCTACCGTTGCCCCGGTGCGCTTGGCCGTCTCCACAATCTCGCCGGTCGAGGTGTCCAGCACGCGATAGTCGTATGCCTTCAACCGGATGCGAATCCTTTGTCCCACCATGACTTCCATCTTCCCCGCGGACGGTTGGCTTTCGCACTCCGCCCACGCACCTGATTTTTAGGAGTCAGCAATCAGTGCCAACTTGCTCAGGCCGCATGACTGCTTCGGCCCTGTTCCCTGACTCCAGTGATTCCGTGGTCAGAGATCCGCTTTTCCGGATCCCTGACCCCTGTTCCCTGTTACTTCACAATTTCCGAAACCGTGCCCGCGCCTACCGTGCGGCCGCCTTCGCGGATCGCAAACCGCAGACCCTTTTCGAGAGCCACCGGCGTGATCAGCTCGATCGTGAGCTGAACGTTGTCGCCCGGCATCACCATCTCCACGCCCTCGGGAAG
>JBEKTB010000217.1:0-4284 GCA_049516495.1 Occallatibacter sp. | reverse complement strand
GCCGTCGAAGTGATTTTGATGGATGGTAAACGCGTGGCCGGCACTGTCACCGAGACGCTCCGCATTCCCAAGGGCGCATCCGAACACACGGTCGCACTGCGCAATCTGGACGGCATCGCCCTTTGGACGCTGGAGTCGCCGCGCCTCTATGATGTGCGAGTTCGTCTGTTGCAAAATTCTGTCGCCATCGACGAAGACGCGCGCCGGGTCGGCTTTCGCTCCGCCGTTTTCACCGAGCATGGTTTTGAATTGAATGGCAGCCCGCTCAAGCTGCGCGGCCTGAATCGTCATCAGACCTATCCCTATGTGGGCAGCGCCATGCCCCGCCGCGTGCAGCGCCGCGATGCCCAGATCCTCAAGCGCGAACTCAAGTGCAACATCGTACGCACCTCTCACTATCCGCCCTCGCATCATTTCCTCGATGCCTGCGACGAGTTGGGCCTGCTGGTGCTGGAAGAGATCCCCGGATGGCAGCATGTGGGCGAGGAGCCAGCCTGGCTGGACCTGGCGGTGGACAATGTGCGGCGCATGATCCGGCGCGACTGGAACCGGCCCTCGGTAATTCTGTGGAGCATTCGCATCAACGAGTCGCGCGACTTTCACGATTTCTACGTACGCACCAATACCTTGGCCAGAACTCTCGATCCTACCCGCCAGACCTGCGGCGTCCGCTATTTCCAGGAATCGGAGTTCCTTGAAGACGTCTTCTGCATGAACGATTTCGGCTTCCCGCTCAAAGCGCCCAACCACGCGCGCTACCTGAACACCGAGTTTGTGGGCGCGGAGTGGTCGGTTCGCTCCTGGGACAACAACGATGTGCACAAGGAGCACATCGTGCGCTACGCCAAAATCTACGATCAGTTGCAAACCGATGTGCGCTATGCAGGCGGCCTGGGCTGGTGCGCCTTCGATTACCCCACGCACAAGGACTTCGGTTCCGGAGACCACATCTGCTATCACGGCGTGATGGATATCTTCCGAGAGGCAAAGCCTGCCGCCGGGTTTTACAAGTCGCAATGCTCGCCCGCCGAAGAAGTCGTGCTTGAAGCCGGTTTTCATTGGACCATGAACGATGGCGCCGCCGGTTTTTTGCCTGCTCCCATCTGTTCCAATTGCGATACGATCAAGTGTTCGATAGGGCGTGATGGAAAATGGCATGAAATTATTGAATTGAAGCCGGACCGAAAACAGTTTCCGCACCTGACTTATCCGCCTTTCTTTCTCACCCTGCCGAACGGCAACGACGACTGGGGCGACCTGCGGCTGGATGGCTACATTCAGGGTGAGTTGAAGATCAGCAAGAGCTATTCCGGACAGGGTGTCGATCAGGCGTTTCATGTGCATGCCGACGACCCGGAATTACTGGCCGATGGCTCGGATGCAACCCGCGTCGCGTTGCGCGTTACGGACGAATACGGTAATGTGCGGACCTTGTCGAATGCGCCGGTTTCGCTCGAAATCCAGGGGCCGGCAAAAATTATCGGCCCTTCGTTGTTGAGTCTCGTCGGAGGAGTGGCCGCTGTGTGGATTCAGGCCCGTGACAAATCCGGACTCGTGACACTCACCGCGACGCACGCTGAATTGGGTGCGCAAACCGTCAAGATCGCCGTACTGGAAGCAGATACACACTGACGCGCCGCAAGGAACCGGGTATGTTTGAAATGGACCGTCGGTCATGGTTGAAGGGAGCGGCTGCCACGGTGGCCCTGGCTCCCCGCGCCTGGGCGGCAGCCGCAAGAGATGAGAAGGCGAGCAAGGTGGGGCTGCCGCATGCCCGTCCGGCGCCAGCTGATCGGCATTTCAGCAGCGTCGCGGTCGAGACGCTGATTCCCCGCATCCGGCAGCGCATTGCCGATCCCGCGTTGGCAACCCTCTTTGAGAATTGCTTTCCAAACACGCTGGACACAACGGTTTGGCCGGGAACTTTTGAGGGAAAGCCTGACACCTATGTTGTAACCGGCGACATCGATGCCATTTGGCTGCGCGACTCTTCCGCACAGTTGTGGCCTTATCTGCCACTGTCCAAAGAGGACGCACCCTTGCGCGAGTTGATTGAGGGCGTCATCCGCCGCCAGGCGCGGATGATTCTGCTGGACCCTTATGCCAACTCCTTCGTGCGCAACGTGAGGATCCGCCGTTGAGTTGGACCGTGAATGACAAAACAGAGCACCGCGCCGGCGTGGGCGAACGCAAGTGGGAAGTGGATTCGCTCTGCTACCCGATCCGCCTGGCGCATGGCTATTGGCGGCAGACCGGAGACACGCGTCCCTTTGACGCCCAGTGGAAACAGGCGGCCTGGACCATTGTGCGGACCTTTCGCGCGCAGCAGCGCAAGACCGGGCCGGGGCCGTACTCATTTCAACGCGAGTCAGAGGCTCCCACCGACACCTGCGCACTGGGCGGCTGGGGCAATCCGGCGCTGCCCGTAGGCATGATCTTCTGCATGTTCCGGCCCTCCGACGACGCCTGTGTCTATCCGCTCTTCGTTCCCGCCAATCTCTTTGCCGTAACCAGCCTTCGCCAGTTGGCGGAACTGGCCGCGCATGTGCTCGACGATGCCACGCAGGCCGCTGAGGCCGAAGCCCTGGCCGCCGAGGTGGAGCGCGCGCTCAATCAATACGGGAAGACGCAACATGCAGGGTTGGGAACCATCTGGGCATACGAAATGGACGGCTACGGGAACGTGCTGAAGATGGACGACGCCAATGCTCCCGGCTTGCTGAGCCTGGCCTATCTTGGTTGCTGCGCGGGAGGGGACCAGCTTTATGCGCGTACGCGCGCCTTTGCGCTGAGCGCCTCCAACCCCTACTTCTTTCGCGGCAGGACGGCGGAAGGAATCGGAGGACCGCATGTGGGAATGAACATGATCTGGCCCATGTCGATCATGATGCGCGCATTCACCTCGCAGGATGAGGGTGAAATCCGGCAGTGCTTGTGCTGGTTGCGGGATACGACCGCGGGCACCGGATTTATGCACGAGTCGTTTGACAAGGAGGATCCGGCCAGGTTCACGCGGCCGTGGTTTGCCCGGGCCAATACGCTCTTCGGCGAACTCATGGTCACGCTGGCCGCCAAACGTGCCGCTATGTTGAGTGTGCCGTTGATGTAAGTTCGTTTAAGGATCACGCCGAGCATTTGCATCGGCCATACAATCTTACGAGGAAACGATGCTGACTTTTGATCACGAGATGTTGCGCGAGATCTATGAACAGCCTGAGGCGCTGCGCCGCACGCTGAAGCTCTATCTGGCCGGCGATGGATTGAAGCCGGAAGTGACCGGTCTGCTTGAGGGATGGTCCCCTCCCGCCGGCGAGGTCCTGATCACCGCATCCGGCTCCAGCCGGCATAGCGGTCTGGCCGCGGAGATACTGCTGGAAGATTTGTGCGGTCTGGCTGTGGATGTCGAATATGCCAGTGAGTACAGCTTGCGCGGAGACAGGGGCCTGAAGGACGCTCATCAACCAAGCGTGTTGGTGCTCTCGCAATCGGGCGAGACCTCCGACACACTGGCGGCTCTGCGCGAGGCGCGCCGGCGCGGTCAAAGAACGCTGGCCATCACCAACGTTGCTGCCTCAACCATGGCGCATGAGGCCGATGTGTCCATGCCCTTGGCCGCGGGCATCGAGCGGGCAATTCCAGCCACCAAGAGCTTCACCTGCCAGTTGGCGGTGCTCTACCTGCTGGCGTTTTACGAGGGAGCGCGCCTGGAACGAATGGGCGCAGCAGCGCTGGCAGCACATATCGCGGAGTTGCGCGCCCTGCCGGACAGGATTGAAGCGCAGCTCGACGGTTGGCGTGTACAGATGGCCGGCCTTGCAGGCAAATACAAATCCGCCTCCACCTTTCTTTATCTGGGCCGCGGCATTCACTATGCCATTGCGCGCGAAGGTGCGTTGAAGCTGAAAGAAGCCTCCTACGTCCATGCCGAAGGCTATCCTGCGGGCGAATTGAAGCACGGTCCCAACGCACTGGTCAGCGTCCGTGTGCCCTTGGTGGTGGTGGCCACCGTCGATCGCGAATTGAAATCGTCGGTCCAGCGCTATGAGAAGACACTGCAACTGCTCTCTGATATGAAGGCGCAAGGCGCACGGGTAATTGCCATCGCCAATGCGGACGACCACGAGGTGGCCGGGCTGGTAAGCGACTGCGTATTCGTGCCGCCGGCCTCAGAGTATCTGCTGCCCATTCTTGAGGTGATTCCGCTGCAGATGTTCTCCTACTACATGGCTCTGAAATACGGAGTGGACGTGGACCGCCCAAGAAATCTTTGCAAGGCGGTTGTGG
>JBEKTB010000216.1:0-4296 GCA_049516495.1 Occallatibacter sp. | reverse complement strand
CCCGTTGTTCCGAACGAACCCCACAGCGCGCCATCCAGGGCCAACTCCAGGTTGGCGTCGTCGAGAACGATCTGCGCATTCTTGCCGCCCATTTCCAGCGACACCGGCTTGAAGGTGGCAGCGGCGCGCTGGGCCACCTGCGAACCCACCTCGCTCGATCCGGTAAAGCTGATGGCGCGCACGTCCGGGTGCTCGATTAGAGCCGAGCCAACCGCCGAGCCCGAGCCGCTGACGATATTGACCACTCCCGGCGGCAGGCCGGCATCGATCAGCGCCTGCACCAGGTTGTAGGTGGAGAGCGGCGTGTCCGTGGCCGGCTTGATGACGCACGCGTTGCCGGAAACCAGGGCAGGGAACAGCTTCCACGAAGGGATGGCCATGGGGAAGTTCCACGGCGTAATCAGCCCCACCACACCGACCGGCATGCGGACGCTCATGGCGAACTTGTTCTGCAATTCGCTGGGGGTGGTTTGCCCGAACAGGCGCCTTCCTTCCCCGGCCACGTAGAACGCTTCGTCAATGGCTTCCTGCACGTCGCCCCGCGTCTCGGCCAGCACTTTGCCCATTTCGCGGGTCATGTCGCGGGCGTACTGCTCCTTGCGCTGCTGCAGCAGCAGGCCGGCACGGACCAGGATTTCGGCCCGTTTGGGCGCGGGAACCAGTCGCCAGGTGGCGAAAGCCTTCTTGGCCGCGGCCACGGCCAGCGCCACGTCGTCGGCGTGCGACGAGGGAAACGCGCCCACCACGTCGGCGTGGTCGGCGGGATTCAGGTTCAGGATGGACTTTCCGCTCAAGGCTGGCAGCCATTGGCCGCCGATCAGATTCTGAAACGTGGGATAAGACATGGAAACCTCGATGAAGCAGGAAACAGGGGTCAGGTATCAGGGGTCAGCGCCCGACTGCGAAGAACTGTGCCCCCAGGGCGTGAAAGACGGAAAACTGCCGCGGATCCTTCGCCCGGATGCGCTCTCAGAAAAAACGGGAGTTAGCGCATCCGGCCGCTGCGCGTGAAGAAACATCTGAGTTTACCGCACCAGTTACCCGGCTGGCACCCTGTTTTGCGGGCATCCTCGGGTTACGGTATGGGTTTTGCCCCGCTGGCCGTACAATAAGTCTTGAGGTAGAACTGATTTTCCCATGTCATTGAATGGTTACCCATCGCGCTCCTCGCGGTCGCACGGTCTTCGTTCGCTCTTCAGCATGTTTTCGAGCGATCTGGCCATCGATCTCGGCACCGCCAACACGCTGGTCTATGCGGCCGGCAAGGGCATCGTTGTCAACGAGCCCTCGATCGTGGCCATCAACAAGAACACCGGCGAGGTGGAAGCCGTGGGCAAGGAGGCCAAGGACATGCTGGGGCGCACCCCCGGCAACATCGTGGCCATCAAGCCGATGAAGGATGGCGTAATCGCCGACTTCAAAGTCACCGAGAAAATGCTCAACTACTTCATTCAGAAGGCGCACAACCGCAAGATGCTGGTGCATCCGCGCATCGTCATCGGCGTGCCCTCTGAGATTACGCAGGTGGAAAAGCGGGCGGTCGAGGACTCGGCCTACCGCGCCAAGGCCAGCGAGGTTTACCTGGTGGAACAGGCCATGGTGGCCGCCATCGGCGCCGGCCTGCCCATTACCGAGCCCTCGGGCAACATGGTCGTGGACATTGGCGGCGGGACCACGGACATCGCGGTCATTTCGCTCTCGGGCATTGTCTACTCGCGTTCGGTGCGCATGGCCGGCAACCAGATGGACGAGGCCATTACCAACTATCTGAAGCGCAAATACAACCTGCTGATCGGTGAGCGGACCGCCGAGCACATCAAGATCGAGATCGGGTCGGCCTTTCCGCTGGACAAGCCGCTGACCATGGAGATCAAGGGCCGCAACCTGATCGAAGGCGTGCCCAAGACCATCACCATCGACGACAGCGAGATTCGCGAGGCGTTGGGCGAGTGCATCGCGGTCATCATGAACGCCATCCGCGTGGCGCTGGAACGCACGCCGCCGGAGCTGTCGGCGGACATCTCGGACCGCGGCATTGTGCTCACCGGAGGCGGTGCGCTGATCAAGAACCTCGACAAGCGCATCCGCGAGGAAACCGGGCTGCCGGTGTCGGTGGCCGACGATCCGCTTGCTTCGGTGGTGCTGGGCACGGGCAAAATGCTCTCCGACTTCCGCCTGCTGCGCAAGATCAAGATCGATTAAGCAGGGGACAGGGAACAGGGATCAGGGGTCAGTAAGGCTCCTGATTTCACTCCTGGCCTGGAGCGGGAAGAAGAAGTCGCGAATCTCGGCCATGGGTTCTTGCCGTCATTTCTGCTCTAACTTCGGTAGTCAGTGCGCAAACCACATTTTGGGCCGTGGACAAGAAATAGTGCAGATTGCGGGCTCCTGACCCCTGAACCCTGACCCCTGACCCCTGGCTTCTATGGAATCGTTTTTCGTTCGCTATCGGAATCTGCTGGTGCTGCTGGTTGTCCTGGTGGCGCAGCTCGTCGGTCTGGCGGTGCAGGTGCGCCGGACGGGCAGCGGACGCAACACGCTCGATTCAGCGGACGGGCCGGGTGTGCGGCTGGTGCGCCTGTGGGCCGATGCGCTGGTCACGCCGCCGGAGCAGTTGTTCCACAACTCCAAGCTGGGCACCGCAAACCTGTGGCAGAACTACCTGAACCTGCGTCACGTGCGCGAGCAGAATCAGGACCTCGAGAAGACCATCGACCGGCTCAGGCTGGAACAGGCCCAACTGCTGGAAGACGCCAAGCAGGGACAGAGGCTTCAGGCGCTGGTCGGCTTTCAGGAAAAATACATCTACAAGACGCTGGTGGCGCAGGCCATCGGGTCCAGCGGCAACGACCAGTCGCGAGTCTTCTATATCGACAAGGGGTCGGCCGACGGCCTGGACCGGGACATGGCCGTGATCAGCCCGGACGGCATCGTGGGCAAGGTGCGCGAGGTTTTTCCGCACACCGCGCAGGTGCTGGCCATCAACGACCAGACCAGCGGCGCCGGGGTGATCCTGGCAACCACGCGGATTCGCGGCATCCTGCGCGGCAATGCCGCCGGCCAGCCGCAGATTGTGGGCATTCTGGCCGACCAGCGCATCCAGCCGGGAGAAAAAGTGCTCACCGCCGGGGGCGACCAGATCTTCCCGCGCGGCCTGGCCGTGGGGGTGGTGGAAAAGGTTGTGCGCGACCCGGATCGCGATTCCTTTATCGACATCATCGTCAAGCCCGCCGCGCAACTGGACCGTTTGGACGAGGTCCTGGTAATCACCTCGACCCTGCCGCGCTTCTCCGACGAGCAGCAGCAGGACATGGCCATCAGCGAGGACGAAAAGGGCGCGGAGGCCAAGGCCATCGAGGAGCAGAAGAAGGCCTCGGAGATCATGGCCGAGCGGCTGCCGGGACTCACCGATCCCAATGCG
This sequence comes from Occallatibacter sp., assembly GCA_049516495.1. Lineage (GTDB taxonomy): Bacteria > Acidobacteriota > Terriglobia > Terriglobales > Acidobacteriaceae > Telmatobacter. The sequence goes on along the minus strand of JBEKTB010000216.1, from coordinate 875 downwards.
CCTGCAGCGAATCCCGCCACAGGCGCGGCTACCGGTACGCCGGCGGCTACGGCCCCAGGTGCGGCGGCCGCCCAACCCGGCCAGACGCCCGCCGCTCCCAAGCTGCTTCACCCGCAGCACGCCGATCGCTTTATGCCGGGAATGGCGGACACGACTGCTCCGGGACCGGACGAGAATCCCAAACCGCGGCAGCAGACCCCTGCTCCGTCCGTCAAGGGAAAGCAGCCCGCCCCGAAAACTGATGCAAAGCCCACCCAGGCCAAGCCCGCCGCTCCCAAGGCTGATGCAAAGCCCTCCCAGCCGGCCAATCCGCGGAGGAATCCATAGCCATGGCCGTATTGGGCGCCGACTACCGCCGCGAAATTGAAATTCACCGCTATCCCCTGCTGGTGTATGTCCTGGTGCCGTTGGCGGCGCTGGTTCTGCAAGCCTGGCTGCCGTGGGTGCTTAGGGGCTATGCGTGGTTCGACCTGCCGCTGGTGATCACGGTCTACTTTTCACTCACCCGGCGCAATCCGATTCAGGGAACCTTGCTCGGCGCCGGTTTGGGCCTTTTTGAAGACGCGCTCACCCACCATGCTGTCGGCGTCAACGGAGTCGCCAAAACGGTGGCGGGGTTCCTGGCCGCATCGGTAGGCGTGCGCATCGATGTCGACAACCACACCATCCGGCTGATGCTGACGTTTCTGCTGTCGCTTCTGTGCAGTGCGATTTATGTCTTCATTTACCGCATCCTGCTGGGACTGGAACTGGACTGGAATTGGGTCGGGGAGCTGATGAAAGCCGTCGGGAACGTATTGATCGCCACGGTGATGTTTCCCCTGCTGGACCGCGCGCAGATCAAGGATTGAGAAACAGGGATTAGGGAACAGGGA
>JBEKTB010000215.1:0-6152 GCA_049516495.1 Occallatibacter sp. | reverse complement strand
TCCACGCCCAGCGCCGTTCTCTGGCCCTTGTGCGATCCCGATTGCTGCATTGCGATCTCCGCCATCGTTTTCCCCGTCTCCCGCGCAGACGCGCAGTTGCCCCGTATTGAGAGCAATGCCCCCACGATACGTCTGGATTCGCCAACGGACGTTGAAATTGGAGTCAAAATTTAGGTGCAATCGCACGCCTGGCCCATTGTGGAATCCGCGATGCCGTTTTGGGGATAGGGGCGCGAATCAGCTCTCAGCACAACTCCTTCACTTCGTGCGATAAGCTGATGCGGGAGGATTTGCGATGCAATTTCGGGCGTGGAGCCGTATGGCGCTGGCCAGCGTGGTGTTGCTGTTGGGGCTGGCGACTTTTGCGCAGCCGCCGGCGGCCCAGCAAACCGGCTTCAACCCGGCCTTGCCGCTGGTCCATGTGGACCACGGACCGAACTCGGCCGCGGCCGAGCGTCAGCATTATGTCGTGCTGGTTTCGCTGGACGGGTTCCGCTGGGACTACGCCGCGCGGGACGGCGCAAAGCATCTTCTGGCTCTTGGCAAGCAGGGCGTATGGGCGCCGCAGGGTATGTTGCCCAGCTTTCCCTCGCTCACCTTTCCCAACCACTACACCATCGTCACCGGGCTCTATCCCGAACACCACGGGGTGGTGGCCAACAGCTTCTGGGACGAGACGAAACAGGCCCGCTACGCCATTGCGGACGCAAAGGCGGTCAGCGACGGATCCTGGTACGCGGGCGTTCCCTTGTGGAGCCTGGCCGAGAGCCAGGGCATGCGCACCGCCTGCCTGTTCTGGCCAGGGTCGGAGGCGAAGATCGCGGACTTAAAGCCTACCTGGTATGCGCGCTTTGACGCGAAGACGGAAGCCACCGACGCGGTTCAGCAGGCGCGCATCGACAACGCGCTGGCCCTGTTGAAGCTGCCCGAAGCTGACCGGCCGCACTTCATCACCATTTATTACTCCGAGCCGGACCACGAGGGACACGAATTTGGTCCCGATGCCCCCGAAACCAGGGCTGCCGAACTCAAGATGGACGGCATGGTGGGCAAACTGCAAGCCGCCCTCGATTCGACCCATCTGCCCATCGACCTGGTGGTTGTAAGCGACCACGGCATGGCGAAAATCGAAGGCGGGTGGGTGACGCTCGATCAGTTTGCCGATCTGACCGGCTTTGAAAGCGCCGGAGCGCTCCTCTACGGCAAGAGCGAAGAAGACCGCGCGCGCGTTTACAACCAGTTGAAGAAGGCGTCGGAAAAGTTCGTGGTTTACCGGCGCAAGGACGTGCCCGCGGAACTGAACTACAACCAGAATCCTCGCGAGGGCGACCCGGTGGTGGTGGCCACGGGACCGTATGCCATTCGGACCCACGCACCGCCGGAGGGCAAGCCGGACCCGCCGCCGATTCTCGGCATGCACGGCTTCGACCCGCACAAGCTGCCGCAGATGAAAGCCAGCTTTTTTGCCGCCGGCCCGGACATCGTGAGCGGCAAAACCGTGGCTCCATTTGAGAATGTGAACCTGTATCCGTGGCTGGCGCATTTGCTGGGGCTCATTCCGCCCAAAACCGATGGCAGTTTGAACGTTCTGGCCGGGACTTTGCGCGACAATGGTAACGATACCCAAAATTAAGGGAGTGGGAGAAAGATGAACGCAGTTTTAGGGATTGATGGTGGAGGAACGAGGACGCGGGCCCGGATTGTGGCGGACGGAAAGATTCTGGCGCACGCGGAGAACGGATCGATCAAGCGGCTGCGCGTGGGAGCGGAAGCGGCCGAGGCCAACCTGCGCGCGATTCTCAAGGAGATCTACGCCCAGGCCGGCGCGGTCTTTAACGATTTCGGAGTGGAGCGCTCGGAGATCGTGGGCGACGAGGTGATCGCCCTGGATGCGGCCTTCCGCGGGGGCCCTGGAATCCTGCAGATTGCCGGGACCGGCTCGAACACCATTGGCCGTGCGCCGGATGGAAGCCGGGAGTGCGCCGGCGGCTGGAGTTCGCGGCTGGGCGACCAGGGTTCCGGCTACTGGATCGGACTGCACAGCGTGCGGCGTGCGCTCACGGCCCATGACCGCGAGGAGCCTTCCCAGGTTCTGGAGACGGTGGGGCGCATCTGGGGAACCCCCACCATCGATGAACTGGTGAACCTGGGCGACAGCACGCCGGGGCCTGACTTTGCTGCGCTTGCGCCGGCTATTGAAGAGTTGGCCGAGGCCGGCGACCGGGTTGCGCTGAGCGTTGTGGAACAGGCCGCGGCCGACCTGGTGGAATCCGTGCTGCTGGTGCGCTCCAAGCTGCGCCGGAAACACGGTCTGACGGAAGAGGTTCCGCTGGCGTGGATCGGCAGCATCGTCGGCAAGGCGCGCCTGGTCCGGGAGGCGTTCTTTGCTGGTCTGCACGCCGCCGCGCCGGATATGCCGGTAAGACAGGAAGAAGTAGCGGGCATCGAGGGCGCGGTGTGGCGGGCCGAGCGGCTGGCGGAAAAGTAGATCATGCCTGTTCACACTGCCAAGGCTACCGTCCCGGCAGTGTGAACAGAGTTTTGTTAGCTGGCCTGCTGTCCATTCACAATCGATCCGGCCAGTTTTCCCGTCTTGTCGACGGCTACCAGGTTCGCCTGCCGGCCCACTGCAAGCGAGCCTACGTGATCTCCCAGGCCAGTCATGGCGGCCGGGTTCACGGTGAGCAGGCGCAGGGCCTGATCGAGCGGCGCGCCGGTGAATTCGAGGAAATTGGTCAGGGCGCGGTCCAGCGTGAGCACGCTGCCGGCCAGTACGCCGTTGGCCATGGCTCTTCCGTTGGCAACCTGAACGGCGAATCCACCCAGCAGATACTCACCATCGGGCATGCCGGCGGCGCTCATGGCGTCGGTCATCAGAATGGCCCGCTCGGGCCCCTTCGCTCTCCACCACAGCTTCGCCATGGCTGGAGCGGTGTGAACGCCGTCGCAAACCAGCTCGGCGAAGAGCGAATCATCGGTCAGGACGGTGCCCAGAATGCCCGGTTCGCGATGATCCAGGGGGCGCATGGCGTTGAAGGTATGGGTCGCGCTCACCGCTCCGGCGGCAAGGGTGGCGCGGGTCTCCGCGGCGGTCGCGTTGGAGTGGCCCACGGAGATGCGGACGCCGCGCGCGGCGGCGTGGGCGGCCAACTCCGGTGCGCCGGGCAACTCAGGGGCCAGCGTCATGAGGCGGATGTGGCCGTCGGCGGCCTCAAAAAAACGGTCGAAGGTGGCGATGTCGGGGGCCAGCAGGTAAGCCGGCGGATGGACTCCGCGCTTGGTGTGCGACAGGAACGGGCCTTCCAGGTGAATGCCGATGGGACGCGCCTGACCGCCGGTTGCAGTCTGGCCCGGCGGCGCAACCAGCTTGGCCAACCCTGCCAGCGAGCGCAGGATTTGATCCGGCGGCGCGGTGACCGTGGTGGCCAGGTAGCTGCCCGTGCCGTGCGAAGCCAGGAAGTTGCCAACGGCGTCGAGCGCGCCGGGGGTGGCTTCCATCACGTCGTGACCCTTGGCCCCGTGGATGTGCACATCAAAAAACGCGGGGACCAGGGTGGCGCCGGGAAAGTCGAGAGCGTGCGCGTTGCCGGGCAGATCGCCGTTTGCACGGGTTGAAATGGATGCGATCCTGCCGTCCTCGATCGCAACGATGGGGTGGTCGAGCAAGCTCTTCCCATCCCAGAGCCTTTCCGCAGTGAGTACAGTACGCATACGCAAGATTATTGCAGGCACAGGCGGTCATTTGATCAAATGGCTTGATTTTGCGCACGAAAAAGACGGATTGAAGGTCGAATGGATGAGCGCCTAATGAATCAATGTGGTTCGGTCCGGCTCAAACGTGCCATTCTGCTCCCGTGTCGCCTTCAGCATGGCCTGCGTGGTAGCCAACTCCGCACGGCAAGCCGTCAAAAGCGCCGCGAGGTGGGCAAACTGCGAATTCAGATGCGTGCGCAGTTCGTCTATCTCATTCTCCAGCCGGTCATTGGCGGCAATCTGCTCTGCCTGGCTCACCTGGACTGCCTTGAGGTTGGGCAGGATCACATCGCTGAGCAGCCGGGTGAGGATAGCGATAGGCTCGTTCATGTGCGAATTCTAACCGCAAATCTGAAAAAACGCCTGATTACCAATGGTGGATTGTTCGTAATCGAAACAGGAGCGGCAGCCAAACTATGGGTTTGTAACAGCCTTGTGAAGCGCGGGCGGCGCCGGTTTTGCTAAGGTTTTGCCATGCATATGACGGTTCACGTTACGGTTTTCTGCACAGCGCTCGCTCTCGGATCGGGAGTTCTTGGGGCGCAGACGGTTGACTTGCCAACCAGCAAACAGTTGATCGGGGAGATTCCGGGGCATCCGCAGCGATTGAACAGCCTTCCGATGTCGATGGCGGTTTCGCCGGATGGACGCTACGTGATTACGGTGAACGCCGGCTATGGCACATTCGAGTCGCAGTACGAGCAGTCTTTGGCGGTGCTCGATACGCAAACCGGCGTGGTGGCGGACTTTCCAGACGCCCGCACACTGGCGCAGGTGGCCAAACAGACGCTCTATTCCGGCTTGGCGTTCAGCCGCGACGGGAGCCACATCTACGCGAGCATGGGGTCGCTTACCGACCCGCTGGGAGACGGCAAGGATAGGGCCGGCAGCGGCGTCGTGGTGTACAGCTTCAAGGACGGAAAAATTGCGCCGGCGCGCATGATCCCCCTGCCACTCCAGCAACTGGCTCCGGGCCGGAAGACGAGGCTGATCGGCGAGGCGGAGGGCGACAAAGGCGTGCCGTTTCCGGCGGCAATTGCTGTTGTGGGCCATGCTGGCGCGGAGAGACTGCTGGTGGCCGATAACCTGTCGGACGATGTTCTGCTGATCGATGTGACCAGCGGCGCAATCGAAAAGCGCTTCGATGTTTCTGAAAGCGATGCTGTGCCTGGGACTTATCCGGTTGCGCTGGCGGCTTCACAAGACGGCGTGCGGGCATTTGTGGCCTTGTGGAACGCATCGGAGATTGCGGAACTCGACCTGGCGAAGGGAACAGTCGGCAGGAAACTCGCCCTGCTCAAACCGTCGAACCCGGTGGCTCCAGGAACGCATCCCTGCGCGCTGGAGTTCTCGCCGGACGGAAAGACTTTATACGTGGCGCTGGCCAACCGCGATGCGGTTGCCGCTGTGAACGTCGGCGGTGGGCAATTCTCTGTAAAGGGCTATTTCGACACGCGGCTGCCGCACCAGAGCTACTTTGGCGCGGAGCCGGAGGCGCTGGCGGCGAACGGGGACGGCAGCCGGCTATACGTGGCCAATGCGGCCAGCGATGCAGTCGCGGTCATGGATACTGCGAAGCTGACGGCAAAGGCGGCGAAACTGGGGATGGTTGAGCCGATTGGTTTCGTGCCTACCGAGTGGATGCCAATGTCGATGGCGTTTGTTTCCTCAGCGTCGGGCGGAAAGCTGTATGTGGCCACGGACAAAGGGAAGGGAACCGGGCCCAACAACGCTCCCCAGCCGGAGACGGAGACGACCAGGCAGCGGAAGTACCATTCGTCGACAACCTACATCGGAACGCTGCTGCACGGCTCTCTCGCGACGCTCGACGCGGCTGAGATTGAAAAGGATTTGCCGCGGTGGACAGATGTCGTGGTCGAATCGAACCGCATGAAGGCGGCCGAGGAAAAGGTGACGTTCGCCGGCGGCGTGCTGGATCGTATCAAGCACGTGATTTACATCATCAAGGAGAACCGGACGTACGACCAGGTCTTCGGCGACTTGAAGAAAGACGGCAAGCCGGTGGGCAACGGCGACCCCAGCTTGACCATGTACGGCGAGGAGATTACGCCTAACCTGCACAAGCTGGCTCTGCAGTTCGGCGTGCTGGATAACTTCTTCGATTCGGGCGAGGTGTCCGGCGACGGGCATGTGTGGTCGACGGCGGCCATTGGTTCGGACTATCTGGAAAAGACCTGGCAGCAGAGTTATCGCAGCAGCCAGCGGACGTATGACTATGAAGGCGTGGTCGCCGATAACTATCCGCTGCTGCAGAAAATTCCGGACGTGAACGAGCCGGCCTCGGGCTACCTGTGGGGCAACCTGGCGGCGCACGGCAAGAGCTATTACCACTTCGGCGAATTCATATCGACCACTTTCTGCAACGAAAAGCGTGTCGC
>JBEKTB010000214.1:0-4358 GCA_049516495.1 Occallatibacter sp. | reverse complement strand
AAGGCCTTCCCTGCGGCCAGCTTCGGGCAATAGGCGCCAGACAGCATGCCGTTCTCATAGCTGCCGGGAGTAAAGCTGCGGCTGAGGATTGCCGTCAGCGCAAAGTCGCCGTGCTCCGCGTTCCCTGAGGCGATGCGGTACTTGACCTGCGTGGTCGTGTTGCCAAAGCCGTCTTTGAACGCGGCCGAGTGGTTGCGAAAAAACGCCGGAGGATCGAGGTCGATCTGAAGCCGTTGGAGTGCCACCACCGATAGACCGTGGTTGTTGCCGTAGCTCATCACCTGCTCGCCGGGCGAGTAGGAGTTCGAGAACGACAGCCGCAAAGCCTGGCTCAACCGCGGGTCGGATTGGATCAAGGGACCCATCCACGCCGGCTGCACCTGGGTCATGGCGGCATTGTTGGCCCTGCCCCGCTCATAGAACGAGCCCTGGGCCGACGCCCCATACGCGCCGGCCACAAGTGTAGCGGCCACCACCAACGATAAGTTTGTTATGAATTTGCTCACGGGTTGAATCTTCTTATACCCGCTCCTTCCCCGCCGCCAAGTGACCGGCGACACCTATGCGGGTTCCTGCCTCACCGCGACCTCGGCAGTTATACTCCAAGCCATGCAATTGATCCCGTTCGCCCTGTTCCTGACTGTCGTGGCCGTTGTCCCCATCACCTTTGCCCAATCCCAATCGCTGCCCAATTCGCCCTGGCAGATGCAGGACTCGGGCACCACGGCCAGTCTGCGCGGAATTGACTCCGTGGACGGCACAGTCGCGTGGGCCAGCGGAACCGCGGGAACGGTGGTCAGAACCACCGACGGGGGCGCGCATTGGATGAAGTGCTCAATCCCCGACGCGGCGGCGGACGGGGCAAAGCTGGATTTTCGAGGCGTGCAGGCCTGGGACGCCAAAACCGCCATCGTGATGGCCTCCGGCCCCGGCCAAAACAGCCGCCTTTACAAGACCACCGATGGCTGCCAAACCTGGAGGGTCTTTTTCCGGAATCCCGATGGACCGGAAGGCTTCTTTGACAGCTTTTGGTTCGACGGCGCCCGCGGCATGATCCTCGGCGATCCGGTGCGGGGGAAATTTGCAGTATTCAAGACCATGAACAGCGGCAAGACCTGGAAGCGCGACAGCGAGGAGGGACTCTCGCTGAATGGGCGCTCTCTGGCGGCGTTTGCGGCAAGCAACAGCTGCATCCCCAGGGGCAATCGGGCCTTCGCGCGGATGTTCGCAACCGGTGGCAAGTCCGGCTCCGTCCTGTTCAGCCGCCTCGACGATCCCGATGACGTGGAACCCAATGGCCTCATCGGCAAGCTGGCGCGGAAAAAATCCGACTGGAAAACGAATTCGATTGCGATTGCATTCGGAACCGAGAGCACCGGCGCGTTTGCCATCAGCTATCGCTACCCGGTGACGGTCGGGCTTTGTCCGGATTGCAGCTTCCAAGAGAATGCGCGCTTCATCGCCGTGGGCGGCGACTACACCAAGCCCAACGAGAGCAAGGGCACCGCGGCATGGTCCGCCGACGGTGGCGAGAACTGGGCGGCCTCCGCCACGCCGCCCCACGGCTATCGTTCTTCCGTCCAATGGTCCGACCCGCTCAAGGCCTGGATCGCCGCCGGCACCAACGGCAGCGACATCAGCCGTGACGACGGACGCACCTGGCAGCCTCTCGATGACGGCAACTGGAACGCGCTGTCGCTTCCCTTCGTCGTCGGCCCGAACGGGCGCATCGCCCGTATCAATCCGGCCGCGTTCAAGTCGGCCGCAGCCCACACCGCAAAGTGAACCCAGTGCAGGGCTTGATTGCGCCCCGGTGTGCTTTCGCTTCAGCCGGCCGACAGACACTTTACAGAGTATTTGGCCCCGGCAATATAAAATTGAATGCAATCGGATGAAAACGACCTCCCCAGCGGCTGCCGGCCAGGCCACCCGCTCCATGCGGGACCCGGGGGTGTGGCCGCAGGACAGCCAGGAGCAGGCCACTTCCGCAGACAGCAACGCGCCCCCTATCATCCAGGTCCAGGACCTCGAAAAGACCTACCGAACTGCGCGTGGCGCGCTCACCCTCTTTCGCGGCCTCAACCTCGAGATCGAAGCCGGCGAGATGGTGGCCATCCTGGGACAGTCCGGCGCCGGAAAAAGCACGCTCTTGCATATTCTGGGCGCGCTTGATACTCCCTCCGCGGGAAGGGTATACTGCGCGTCAACCAACGTGGCCACGCTCTCGCAGCGGGAGGCAGCGGCTTTTCGAAATCGCGAGATTGGCTACGTCTGGCAGTTCCATTACCTGCTGCCGGAGTTCACGGCTGTTGAAAATGTGGCCATGCCGCTGATGGCCCGAGGCTTAAAAAAACGCGATGCCGCGGCGGTGGCATCCAACTGGCTCAGGGAGGTCGGCTTGGAAGATCGCGGCGACCATCGGCCCGGCGAGCTCTCCGGCGGCGAACAGCAGCGCGTGGCGCTGGCCCGTGCGCTGGTCAACAATCCTCGCCTGCTGCTGGCCGACGAGCCCACCGGTGACCTGGACGAAACCACCGCCGGCCGCGTCTTCGACCTGATTGAACGTCTGCACCGGACCCACGGCCTCACCTCAATCCTGGTGACGCACAACCTTGATCTGGCCACACGCTGCACGCGGGCACTGCGCCTGGAGGCGGGAAGGCTCGAACCGGGAAAGCTGGACAGAGGCCGACTGGCCAATCTGGCCAGCGCACCCCAAACCGGCTTGACAGCTTGAAGTTCGTGACGAAAAAAGCACCATTAAGTGTGGTTTTTGAGTCAGATTATGGTAGCGGTCTGGGATAGGATAATCTCTCATCCTTTCCGGGCTGACGAGGGCAGGATGGAGCTCCCCCTGGCAAAAAGCGCCGGTGGAGTCGGGTGAAAGTTTCCCGGCCATCTCAAGGGCTGTTCGGGGCAGCATCACATTTCCCAGGTTCCCCGGCGGCGAGGTTAAAAGAGGCACGCGCGGGTTGGGCCGAAGCCGGCAAGTGAAACGGACGGTCACTCCAGCCGATGGCCTTGATTCAAGGGAGGTACATCATGTTCGAACGCTATACGGAGAAGGCACGGCGCGTGATCTTCTTCGCGCGGTATGAGGCCAGCCAGTTCGGCTCGCCCTATATCGAGACTGAGCACCTGTTGCTTGGCCTGTTGCGCGAGGACAAGGCGTTAACCAACCGCTTCCTGCGCTCGCACGCCTCGGTGGAGTCGATTCGCAAGCAGATTGAAGCACATACCACGATCCGGGAGAAGGTCTCCACTTCCGTGGACCTGCCGCTTTCGAACGAATGCAAGCGTGTCTTGGCCTATGCGGCGGAGGAAGCCGAACGGCTGGGCCACAAGCACATTGGTACCGAACACTTGCTTCTTGGCCTGCTGCGCGAGGAGAAGTGCTTTGCCGCCGAGATTCTGCAGGAGCGCGGCCTCAAGCTGGCGCAGATTCGCGACGAGCTGGCCCGCGTTACCCAGGAAAAGGCTCCGCCGCAGCAGCGTCAGCGCGAGTCCAGCCTGCTGGCCGAGTTCAGCCGCGACCTGACCCAGGCCGCCATGGATGGGCAGCTCGACCCACTCGTCGGCCGCGACGGCGAACTCGAACGCGTCATCCAGATTCTCTGCCGCCGCACCAAGAACAACCCCGTCCTCATCGGCGAACCCGGTGTGGGAAAGACGGCCATTGTCGAAGGCCTTGCCCAGCGCATCGCCGACGGCGAAGTCCCCAGCTTCCTGGCCGACAAACGCGTGCTCGGCCTGGACCTGTCGCTCATCGTGGCCGGAACAAAATACCGCGGCCAGTTCGAGGAGCGGCTCAAAACCATCATGAAGGAGCTGATGGAGAATCAGAACTCCATCGTCTTTATCGACGAGCTGCACACCCTGGTCGGCGCGGGCTCGGCCGAAGGCTCGCTCGACGCGGCCAACATCCTCAAGCCGGCGCTCTCCCGCGGCGAAATCCAGTGCATCGGGGCTACCACCCCGGCTGAGTATCGCAAGTCCATCGAGAAGGACCGCTCCCTGGAACGCCGCTTCCAGGCCGTCAAGGTGCCGCCGCCCAACGAGGCCGACGCCATCAAGATCATCATGGGCATCAAGGACCGCTACGAGAAATTCCACGCGGTCAGCTACACGGATGCCGCAGTCGAGTTCGCCGTTTCGCACTCGAATCGCTACATCCCCGACCGCTTCCTGCCCGACAAGGCGATCGATTTGATCGACGAGGCCGGCGCCCGCGTCAAGCTGCGCCAGACCTCGCTGCCTGAGGAGATTACCGAGGTCCAGAAGCGCATCAAGTTCATCGTGCACCGCATGGACTCGGCCATCGCCAACCACGAGTTCGAGAAGGCCCGCTTCTACTCCGA
>JBEKTB010000213.1:0-4433 GCA_049516495.1 Occallatibacter sp. | reverse complement strand
AAAGCGCCGGTCAGGTGGCGAACATGGCACGGGCCGCGTATCGCGCCATCAACGGCGCACTGACGCTTTCGCCGGTTCAGAATTCTGTGCATCCGCTTAACGAGACAGACGGGAGCTTGAACCTGGCAGCCTTGACGTTTACGGCCAGCGTCAAGCGTGCTCTGGCAAACGACGTGACCGTTTGCGGTGAACACGAGCCGGTTGCCTATGTAACTGAGTTCTTCTTAGGCGACGGAGTAACTACGCAGTTTTATCTAACTGCCGACCCATATTTCCCTGCCGCATCCAAGTCCACAATCATCAGCGAACTCTTTAACGAGAGCCAGATCAACCATCAGGTGTGGGGCGACCCGGGCGGAGCCGGTTATCTGACGCTGGGCGCAGGCGGATTGGCGATCAACGGTGGCAATGGAATCGACGGGGAAACGCTGCTGGCCTGGCTCGATCCCGTGGAGATGGGCGGAACGCTGCTGCTGGAAGCGGTTGGAGTCGCACTTTCCCCGGGCAGTACGGGCGCCTTGGCCGGCTTTTTCGTGGGGCTGGATACCCAGGCTGCGTGCATCGCTGGATTTCAGGCGACGGCACAGCAGGGAACCGGAGCGGTAACATTACAACCACTGATTCAGGGCAGTCCGGCCGGAACGGCCTATGGTATCAATCCGGCCTACCAATACACGCTGCGCGTCCGGGTCCATTGCGTCGAAAATGAGCGGGGTCTGGCCATCTATCGTTCCTTTGGAGATAGCGGGCCGATAACTTTCGGCGGGCAGTGGAACTCAGCTCCAGGCAAAGTGCAATTGGAGATTCAGCAGTTTGTGAACGGAGTGGGAGGGACGCCAATAACTCTGTATGACGGCGCGATCGCCAGTGTTCCCGGGGCATGCACTGTCGTGGCTGCCAGCAGTATCAACCTTATCGGAACCATGCGCGCATTCAATTTGACCAACCTCGGCTCAGGCTGGGTAGTAAGCACGCCTCCAAATGGCGGCGCTTATACGCGGAGGCTGGGCACAACCGCCGAGGCTGCTGAGTGTCACCTGGAGCGCACGGGCAAGGTTGTGTTTTACACCGGGTCTACGCCGGTGGCCGGCGAGCAGGTTGCGGTGAATTATCGCACGGTGGGCAGAGCCGTCGGGAGAGCAGTGAACACGGCCAGCCAGCAGGCACTCGCACAAGCTGGAATGCCGGCCGAGGCCGCCTGGATTGGCTCGGTAACCAATCCCCCGGCGCGCAGCTCGGCTGACTGCAGGAATGCAGCCCTGGCGATTGAGCAAGCCGCGGCCGGAGTGAGCGCCCTGCGGAGCGGCACGTACCGCGGTACGAGGATGAGCTTTGCCGCCGACGTATGGCCTGGAGATGCGCTCGCGTTGAATGCACCTTCGACCAGTTTGAACGCGCAGGTGGTGGTGCGAACAGTTACAGTGAGTTATAAGGCTAGTTATCCAGATATGGTAGAGTATTCCATCACTTTCGCCAACGATTGGGCGGATGATCTGGCCATCAAGACGAGTACGACAGTGCCTGTGGATACATGGCTTCCGGCGCCCGTCGCTCCCACCGTGCTTGCTAACTTGACTGGCCTCACGGTAACTGCGCTGAATGGAAGCACAGTTACCATCAATGCAGGCGTAACACCGCCTGCAGGTGGGGGGTTTGAGATTCGGCTGAGGGACTTCGCCTTCATGCCCGGCGAAGATCCCGGCCTGGTGGTGCGCGCGGCCGTACCGAGCATGACCTTTTCCCGCGTATGCGCCAACGACCGGTTCTATATCCGGATGTATGACGGCTCGACGCCTCCGAATTATTCGGAATTCTCGACGGCATTGTTCATCAACCTGCCGCTGGCATCGTGAACGGCAACTTTCCCGTGCAATGAACAAATGGAGTCCGGCGGATGCGAATGATGAATGAATTCGAAGCACAGGTGCTGAGCGACTTGAGCGTGCTGAAGACGCAGATGACCGGCCTGATGGGCGACGGCAACGGCGGACGGATTGCGGAGTTGGAACGGCGCATGGACCGCCACGAACAGAACTGGCAGCGCGCCAAGGGATTTCTGGCAGCAGTCAGCGTGCTGTTCGCAGTGATCGAGGTGGCCGTGGAAGCTCTGCACCGGCATTAATCACGAAGGCTCACGAGCGCAGCCCATTCGGTTTTCAATCGGAACGCCGGCCCCTCGTATAATCAGCCTTATGAACGATCAGCCGCTGGTAGGGGTAGTGATGGGCAGCAAGAGCGACTACGAGGTGCTCTCTGCTGCGGTGGAGATTCTGCGCGCGCTTGAGATTCCACACGAAGCGCGCATCGTCAGCGCACACCGGACACCCGACCGGCTCTTCCAATACGCTGAAACGGCGCGTTCGCGCGGCCTGCGCGTGATCATTGCAGGAGCCGGAGGCGCGGCCCACCTGCCGGGAATGCTGGCAGCCAAAACGCTGATTCCTGTGCTGGGAGTGCCCGTGGCCGCCACGCAGCTTAACGGCATGGACGCGCTGCTTTCGATTGTGCAGATGCCCAAGGGCGTTCCGGTGGGCACACTGGCCATCGGCAAGCCGGGGGCGGCCAATGCGGCGCTGCTAGCGGCCGAGATCCTGGCCGCGACCGATGCGGCTCTCTATGGACGGCTGGCCGCATGGCGCGCCGCTCGCACCCAGGAAGTGCTGGAGATGGAGTTACCGGCTTGAAGCCCTCCGAACCCATTACTGCTTCGGAATCTCCGGTTGTGAAACCGGGCGGGTTGCTGGCGATCCTGGGTGGTGGCCAACTGGGGCGCATGACGGCGATGGCTGCCCGCACCATGGGCTATCGGGTGCGAGTGATGGACCCCGAGCCGGTCTGTCCGGCCAGCTTTGTGGCCGACGAAACCATCGTTGGCCGCTGGGACGACGTGGACGCCGCGCGAAGGCTGGCGACGGGCGCCGATGCGGTGACGCTGGAGATCGAGCAAATCGGCGTGGACGCGCTGACCGAGGTTGCCCGTCTTGCGCCACTGCGCCCCGGCGTTGAACCCATCCGCATCATCCAGGACAAGACCCTGCAAAAGACATGGCTCGCCGAAGCCGGCTTTCCGGTGGGAGATTTTCGCGTGGTGCGCAGCGAGGCGGAGCTGCACGAGGCGGTTGCCGCGCTGGGTGGGCGCGTGTTTTTGAAGATCGGCCGCGGTGGCTACGATGGACGAGGCCAGGCGCAGATCGGCCTCGGCCAGTCAGCCACGGAAGCATCCGTCGCGGGAGCGTGGAACGCCATCGGCGCGCGCCCTGCGGTGGCCGAAAAAGCCCTCGATCTGGACTGCGAAATCAGCGTAATGGCCGCCCGCAATCCATCGGGCGAAGTGCGCAGTTATCCCGCCGCCCGCAATCACCACGAAAATCAGATTCTGGCCTGGAGCGTGCTGCCGGCCGGCGTGCCTGCTGAACTTGAATCCCGCGCCGAGGCCCTGGCAACAGAGATCATCGCCAAACTCGGCATCGAAGGCCTGTTGTGCGTGGAAATTTTTGTCACCCGCCAGGGAGAATTGCTGGTGAACGAACTCGCGCCGCGCTCGCATAACAGCTATCACCAAAGCGAGCGCGGATGCGTGACCAGCCAGTTTGAACAGGCCGTGCGCGCCGTGTGCAATCTTCCGCTGGGCGACACGGCGCTGATTTACCCTGCAGCCATCGTCAACCTGTTGGGTGATGAGTGGCTTGCGGGCGAGCCGGATTTTCCCGCCGCCTTGGCCGTGCCTGGCGTGCGGTTGCATCTCTATGAGAAGCACACGCCGCGCGCGGGCAGAAAGATGGGGCACCTATCAGCAACAGGCGCCACGGCGGAAGAGGCCTTGCAGAGAGTGTTGGAGGCGAAACGAAGGCTCCATCCATGACGGGCCTGAACCGCCCCAGCCCTCCATTCCCTTCCCTGTTTTGCGCTTCCCAAGCGCCTGCACAGTCTCCCGGGAAGCGGAGTTCGGCGAAATCCTTTATTGTGGAGCGCATGAAAAACCCGCTTCCCGGGATGCTCCTCGCCGTTCTGGCCGCGATTCTCACCTCCTTGGCTACGCTTTGCGCGCCGGCCCAGTCTCCAGATTCGCCAGCGCCGGTTTCGATCCTGGTTCATGCCGGCCGGCCCGTTGGCCCCTATTCGCCCATCTGGAACTACTTTGGCGCCGATGAGCCGAACTACCTTTATGCGCCCGACGGCCGAAAGCTGCTGGCGGAACTGGCGGCGCTCAGCCCGGTTCCGGTCTACTTTCGCCCGCATAACTTGCTGACCACCGGCACGGGCGAGGCCTCGCTGAAGTGGGGCTCGACCAACGTCTACACCGAATTGCCGGATGGAACGCCGGTCTACGACTTCAACCTCACCGACCGCATCTTCGACGCCCTGGTTGCGGCGCATGTTCGTCCCCTGGTTGAAATCGGGTTCATGCCCCAGGCGCTCTCCACGCACCCGGA
>JBEKTB010000212.1:0-4773 GCA_049516495.1 Occallatibacter sp. | reverse complement strand
CAGGAGGAAGACAACTCCCACAACGGAGGCGACGGCCGCGACGGCGAAAAGAATCCCTTGCAGGATCTTTCGCTTGGAGCCGAGGAAAAACGTGAGATAGAGAACCGCCCAGACGATGAGGAACCGACCCTGATAAACCTCTTGGCCAATGTGGCCTTCCGCAGCGAAGGAGAACTCCGAAAGGATCCATGCCGGAAACAGCAATAGCGTAAGAATTTGCTGCGCCTCGTCGCACAGCAGAATCCAACCGGCCAGGGCAGCGACGGCCCACAGCAGGACGGCGGCCGGCCAGTGCTCCTGGATGTTGAAGATCTGGCCGACCAGCGCGATGGCCGCGCCGGTCGAGACGGTTCCGACGGCGTGCAAGGTGGTCGAGAGGCCGTGAAATCGCGTGCGCGTGAAGGCCCCGCCCAGGTGGAAGACGGAGACCATGGCCAGGACCAGGACAAAGCGCGTGCCGGGGCCGATCTGGTCCCAGTGGGCAGAGACGAAGAGAACCACGCCGCAGGCCAGCATGATCCCGCCGAGAATGAGCGCGACCAGTCCCTGCCAGCGCAAACCGGCCGGACGTTCCTGTTCCGATTCCCAGGCTCGGATGCGGCCCGTGACCTCCGCACTCAGGACGCCGGCCGTCTGCCAGCGGTTTAGCAAGCTTTCAATGTCGGCCATAACTGTTGGCCAACAGTAAAGCACATCCGGGCGCGGGTGGGAGCGCTTGGAGAAAGATTTTGGCAAATATAGCGAGTTAGCCGCCGTTGCGCGGCGAAGCGAGTCAGCAAGTCAGCGGGATGGCGCGGCTGGAAGGCCAATGGGCCAGGGCCGGTATCATGAGGATTGGTTCCCCCTATGCGTTTTGAGATTGTCACAATTTTTCCGGGATTCTTTGCCGGTATCTTCGAGAACGGGATTCTGCGCCGGGCTCTGGCCGAGGGGCTGGTCGAGGTTGGGGTCCACGATTTGCGCGAGTTCACCCACGACCGGCACCGTACCGTGGACGACCGCCCGTTTGGCGGCGGCGAGGGCATGGTGCTGAAGCCGGAGCCGCTGGCCGAGGCGTTGGCTTCGCTGGGGATTGCGCCCAAAGCGGAGCGGCAGTCCAGCGACGATGCGGCGGCCGGCACACGGGTGATTCTGCTGTCGGCGCAGGGGAGGCCGTTTAGCCAGGCGATGGCGCGGGAATTGGCTACTCTGGAGCGCGTGGTGCTGATCTGCGGCCGCTACGAGGGTGTGGACGAACGCGTCAATCAAATCTATTGCGACATGGAACTTTCCATCGGCGACTACGTGCTGAGCGGCGGCGAACTGGCGGCGGCGGTGGTGGTGGACGCGGCGACACGCCTCTTGCCGGGCGCGCTGGGCAACGAGGCTTCCAGCGAGTTTGAGAGCTTTGGCGTGGCCGACGCGGAGATTGAGACCGATGTGGAGGGGGTTCCGCGCTCGCAGCACGGCGCCGGGGGGCTGCTCGACTACCCGCACTTCACACGGCCGGCGGAGTTTGGCGGTCTGCGCGCCCCGGAGGTGCTGATGAATGGCGACCACCGGGAGATTCGCCGCTGGAGGCGGGAGCAGCAGTTGCGCAAAACCCTGACCAACCGGCCGGATCTGCTGGCCGGCGCAGCGCTGAGCAAGGAAGACCGGAAGCTGCTGGAAGCGATCCAGCGCGAAGCCGAGTAGCTGCTACTTGAAAGGCTGCACCGGCGCGGGCTGGTTGGCGCCCACCTGGCCTGCGACGATGGCGGCGACGTAGAAATTTTCTCCGCGGGTGGGGCTGCCGGAGAGGCGGCGCAGCATGGCCAACTGGCCCACGTGGGTGAGCGCATCGGCCACCGGTCCCTGCAGCAGCCGCTCGACTGGGGCGTGCAGCTTGCCATCGGAGGCCAGAAACGAGTCGAAGGCCTGGAGCGACGAGAAAAATCTCTGCTGTTCTTCCACCCAGGACCTGGGCTGGGCTGTGTGCCACTGCTCCTGTCCCACGGAAATGGTCAGCGCCCAATCGAACAGATCGCCCATGTGGGCCAGGATTTGCACGGGCAGGCGGCCGGCCCCGTCAAAGCCGGCAAAGTGCTCGGGAGCGCCGTCCAGGGCGCGGGTGGCGCGATAGGCAAGGGTGGCAAGGGAATGGCGCAGGAGTTCACGTTTCTCGTCCATACGGGGAACTATAGCGCAACGGGCCTGAAATGTGACCCTGGCGGCAAATCGGGCGTCGGGGAAGGCAAATTAGGCGATGAAAGCAGTTCTCTGGTAAACTGAGGATTCTGAGTTCAAGAGCAGGAAAACACAATGTCTATTCATCCCGTAATGCAGCGCTTGGCCGACAAGCTCAAGCGCACCGATCTCCCCGAGTTCGTGCCCGGCGACCAGATTCGCGTCCAAGTAAAGATCAAGGAAGGCGATAAGGAACGCTTGCAGGCGTTCGAAGGTCTGGTTATCGCCATTAACCGCGGCCCGCAGGGGACGTTTACCGTGCGCAAGATGAGCTTTGGCCAGGGTGTGGAGCGCATCTTTCCGTTCAACTCCAAGGTGATCGACAAGATCGAGAAGATTCGCAGCTACAAGGTGCGCCGCGCCAAGCTGTTCTACATCCGCGGACTGCGCGGCAAGGCCGCCCGTCTGAAGGAAGTGGACCGCGTTTTCGCCAAGGCGTAGGCCTTTGCAGTTTGCGCTACCCGACAGCCCCGGCTCTGGCCGGGGTTGTTTTTTGTGGGACGAAGAGCCGAGCCTCTGGCGCCCGGTTCTCGATCTGCCGCGAGATTTTCTTCTTATACTGGAAATATGGCAAAAACCCCGGTTTGCGGATGGACGCTGGAGAAGGCTGCGCGCCGGCGTGGGGCTTTGCGCATTGCCGGGTTGGACGAAGTGGGCCGGGGACCGCTGTTTGGTCCGGTTGTCGCCGCTGCGGTGATCCTGACCCGGGGCTGCCACCTCGACGGCCTGAACGACTCGAAAAAACTCTCGGAAAAGAAACGCGTCGAACTGGACGTTGAGATTCGCTCGAACGCCGTGGCATGGGCCATTGCGGAGGTGGATGCGGAAACCATCGACCGCATCAACATCCGTCAGGCATCGTTGCTGGCCATGCGCCTTGCGGTGGAGCAACTCCCGCTGAGCCCGGACTATCTGCTGATCGACGGCAAGGATACGATCGACTGGGATTGCCCGCAGGAAGCCGTGATTCAGGGCGATGGAACCAGCTTCTCGATCGCCGCCGCAAGCGTGCTGGCCAAGGTGTACCGCGACCGGCTGCTGGTGGAGATGGACCGCGAATATCCCGGCTACGGGCTGGCGCAGCACAAGGGCTACGGCTGCCCACAACATCTGGCGGCCCTGAGCCGCCTGGGACCCACGCCGCTGCACCGGAAGAGCTTTCACCCGGTGGCGCAGACCTTCCTCGAATTCGGCGGGAGAGCAACAATCGAAGTGGAACCCGAAGCCCCCGACGGTCTTTTCTCCGAACTGGAAGCTCTTGCTCCCTCACCGATTGAAGTGAGCGTACAGCGCTTCGCCTGCCCGTGTTGCGGGAATTTGACGCTCCCCCTTGAGCCGCCCGGAACCTTTTCGCTCTGCGAAGTCTGCTGGTGGGAAGACGATCCGGTTCAATTCGCCAATCGGGACTATGAAGGCGGCGCGAATGCTCACAGTTTGAATCAGGCCAGGGCTCTGTTCAGGGCCATCGGTGTCAGCGACCCGAACCTGAAGGGCCACGAGCGTGCGCCGCGCGAAGAAGAATTGCCGCCCATCCTCTTCCTGTTTCCGCCAACGGCCTGATTGCCGGCGCTCAAGCGGTGCGCGGTTTTGGGCGTTGAACCCACGCCAAAATGGGCCGCGCCGCCAGCAACATGGCCAGCACAACGGTGATAGTTACAGGGGTCAACACGCCGGGCTTCACCTGCCACCAGTAGTGAATCACTCCGCAAACCGCGGCCAGATAGACCAGCTTGTGCAGGCGGTTCCAGCGCTTGCCGCCCAGCTTGCGAATGGCCCAGTTGGTCGATGTCGCGGCCAGCGGAACCAGCAGCAGCCACGCGGCTACCCCAATGGTGATGAAGCGCCGCTTGGCGATGTCGGCGGCCATGGCGTTCACGTCGAAACCGGCGTAAAGCGCGACATAGGTTAACAGGTGCAGCGTGGCGTAGAAGAAGGCGAACAGGCCCAGCAGGCGGCGAAACCGGATCAACCAATTGAGACGGGGAGACAGGCGGCGCACCGGCGTGATGGCCAGCGAGATGGTCAGCAGACGCAACGTGGTCAAGCCGGTCGTGAAAGTGATGGTGGCCGTGGGGTCCGCGCCCAGGTTGTTGGTGACGGCTCCCCAGAGAAGCCAGGTCAGGATTTTGAGGAGAATAAGGGTCGGTCTTGTCATGGTCCTTGCGGGTTAGCGGGGTTAGCGGCGCTTTGCGCCTGTTAGGGGGTAGCGGGGTTAGCGGTGCTGGCGGGGTTAGCGGAGTTGGCGCGGTTAGCGGAGTTGGCGGAGTTCTGCTCGCTCGGATTCGCCTGGAGGCTTGAGGGTTTGCCAACTCTGCCAACACGCGCGCAGCGCGGCTAGCTCCGCGAACTCCGCTCTCAAAAGTTTCTGCGCAGGTCCATGCCATTGTAGAGCGAGGCCACCTGGTCGCCGTAGCCGTTGAACATGAGCGTGGTGCGGCGCTGGGCGTAAAAGGGCTGGCCGATGCGGCGCTCGGTTTTCTGGCTCCAGCGGGGGTGGTCTACTCCGGGGTTGACGTTCGAGTAGAAACCGTATTCGTTGGGCGCCTGCTCGTTCCAGGTGGTGGGCGG
>JBEKTB010000211.1:0-4529 GCA_049516495.1 Occallatibacter sp. | reverse complement strand
ACCAGCACGTCGAAGCGGGGCAGCCAGTCGAATTCCCGCTCCATGTTCTCGAGCACGTTGTCGCCCATGTTGGAGAGGATGGCGGTGAGCAGGCCGTGCTCCTTCAAGCGCAACTGCCAGGCCAGCATGACGGGGTTGGAAGTGGTCCACATGCGGGCGTCCCACTGGCTCAGTTCTGCCACCATTTCCTGGCTTTCGGGAAGGCCGGCCTGGAGGACGAACTTCTGCCAAAAGGAAATGCCGGTGAGCTTGCCTTCGTCGTAGGCGTTGCGGTCGGCCCAGTAAAGTTCCTCAAAGCGCTCCAGGGGAAGGCCGGTAATGCGCATGAGGGCTGCGTGGGCCTCGGGGTCCTGCGGTCCGGTCAACACCATTCCATAGTCGAAAATCACCGCGCGCAGAGCCAATGTTCCTCCCGGGTGCGTCCGTGTAATGTTGAAGGGGACGCCTGCTTCTATTGTGCCTGATGCTTTCAAAGCGGGTTTCGCCCTGGGAGAACGGGATCGATGCGTTTTTCGCGAAGGACGGACTGGAACACGGAAGAGAGCGAGCTGGCGCGGGCTCATCGTCAGCGCGAACAGGCAGGTTTGCGGATCGCCGACCTGACGGCATCGAACCCCACTCGCTGCGGCTTTGACTACGATCCGGAACTGCTGGAGCCGCTGGCCAATGAGCGCGCGCTTGACTACGATCCGCAGCCCCGCGGCCTGCTGCGCGCCCGCCTGGCAGTCTGCGGGTATTATGCTGACCACGGCATTTCCCTGACGCCCAAGCAGATTGTGCTGACGACCAGCACCAGCGAAGCCTACAGCTTCCTGTTCCGGCTGCTGTGCGATCCGGGCAGCGAAATCATCGTGGCCCAGCCGGGTTACCCGCTGTTCGACTTCCTGGCTGTGCTGGACGATGTGCGCCTCAAGAACGCGCCGCTGGTGTACGACAATGGCTGGCAGATTGACCCGGAGGGGTTTCGCCGCGCCATCACGCCGGCCACCCGCGCCATCGTGCTGGTGCATCCCAACAACCCCACCGGGCACTTTACCAAGCCCTGGGAAGCCGTGGAACTGGCGCAGATCTGCCGCGAGTTCGACCTGGCCCTGATTGTGGACGAGGTTTTTCTGGACTACGGCTTTGGCCATACTCCCGGGAGTTTTGCCCGTGGTCTTGCGGGAGTTCCAGTGTTCGTGGTGAGTGGGTTGAGCAAGATCGCCGGCCTGCCGCAAATGAAGGCTGCGTGGATAGTGGCCAGCGGATCGGAGGCGGCCCCTTCCCTGGAGCGGCTGGAGGTGATTGCCGACACGTTTCTCTCCATGAATGCGCCCGGCCAATGGGCGCTGGCGTCGTGGCTGGAAACCCGTGGATTGATCCAGCGTCAAATTCGGCAGCGCGTGGCGGCAAACCTGGCAGAACTGGACCGTCAATTGGGCGCGCTTCCGGAAGTTCGCCGGCTCCAGGTCGAGGGCGGCTGGTACGCGGTGGTGCGGATTCCGGCGCTCGAGCCCGACGAGCAGACCGTGCTGGCTCTGCTGGAGCGCGGTGTCTGGGTTCATCCCGGCTACTTTTTTGGAATGCCCGGCTCAGGCTGGCTGGTCATCAGCCTGCTGGCGCCGGAGCCCGAGTTTAGTACCGGCGTAACCATCTTGGTTGATTATCTGGGGACGTATCAGATCGGTAACAGTACCGGTCCTCAAGGTAAAGAATCACTTTAAGCAAATTCTTCCTTGTGGTTGATAATAAACGGTCTTCCGCGGATATGGATTCAGCCTACCTGGTAATGAGGAACGGGTTACTGTCCCGCTCCGCGCCAATGGTGGTGGCGGGGCCGTGCCCGGTCAGAACGCGCGTCTCGTCCGGCAAACCCAGCAAGCGGGAATGGATGGAATCGATGATCTGGGGGTAGTTGCCGCCGGGCAGGTCGGTGCGTCCGATGCTCCCGGCAAAGAGCGTGTCGCCGGCGATGAGCAGGTTGAGCGGGGCAAAGTGCAGGCAGACTGAGCCCTGGGTGTGACCGGGCGTGTGCAGGACCTGCGCTGGAAAGCGGTCGAGACCCACCGAAAGACCATCCACAAGATTCTGGTCCGGTGGCGCGGTTTCAGGCGGTGCAATGCCCAGCCACGCAGCCTGCATCTCCATCATTTTCAGCAGGGGCAGGTCGTTTTCGTTCAGCAGAATGGGCGCACCGGTCAGCCGCTTGAGCTTGAGTGCGCCGCCCACATGGTCGATGTGCGCGTGGGTGACGAGGATCTGCTTGAGCTTGAGGCCGAGCGCGGTGAGCCGCGCGTGGATGCGGCCGACCTCGTCGCCGGGATCGATGACAATAGCCTCGCCGGCGTCTTCGTCGCCGAGGAGGGTGCAGTTGCATTGCAGCGGGCCGACGGGGAAGGTTTCGAGGATCATGGCTCTATTTTAGGCCGCCTCGCGCCGATCAGGCTTCCGATTCCGTAGCCAGCGCAGCCGCCCAACCCAACAGCCGATCGAAGACACCGGGTTGCGCAGCGGATTCGTCAGGCAGGTGAGCCGCCAGTTCCCACATGCCGATCAGGGCCAGTGCGACCAGGTTCGGGAAAAGCAGCGGGGCCATGGGCGGCGCGCCGTAGACCGACTTTTCGAAGAGGCTGACGCCTGGGGTGTAGAAGTTCATGCGCAGGTGGAACCAGAAGCCCACAATGCCCACCAGTGCCTGAAGGCCGAGCACGGCCAGGCACAGGTCGAGATAGCGGCGCGTGACCGGCATGAAGACCGGGACGATGAGGAAACCAGAGGCAAGCGCGCTCGAAACCACGGGAATCCATTCGGTTTTGAGAAAGAACCCGTTGGTGGCGTGGTCGGTCAGGCACAAAACGAAGTTCCCGAAGAAGCCGCCGGTTGCCAGAAGCACGACCCAGCGGGCCCACTCCGCGGTGCGCGGCGCGACCATGCGGTTGAGGATAAGCAGAAAGCCGAGGCCCGCATAGGCCAGCGGAGCGACGAACGGGGCCGCATACGTGAGGCTGCGCAGCGTGTGCTCGGCAAAGAAGCTGCTTTGCAGGTGATAGAGCACGCCGGCCAGCCCGACCAGGACCGCCAGCCAGCCCACCAGCATGCCGAGGTCGCGCCAGGCGGCATGGAAGCCCCAACGCACTTTGGCCAGCAGCCCGGCCGCCAGCAGCACCGGCGCGCCTGCAGAAAAGTAGAGCGGAATGTACTCAGCGGGCTTGCGAAACTGGTTGACGGAGTGCGCGAGCACAATATCGGCAGCCAGCACGGCCAGATTCGAGACGACGAACAGTTCCAGGAGCGGTTGCCCGTCGAAAACCCAGGCAACGAGCGGCGAACGGAGCAGGCGGCGAAGTGGCCTATTGGTGAACGCCATGCGCCCTCCGCAACTCTTCGGCGTCGTGCCTCAACTGCGTGGTCTTCTGGAGCAGCCCATAGTTGCCGTGCCACTGCACAAAATCGGCTCCGCCCATGAAAGCACCATGCTTGCTGGTGCGGCCGTCGTAGTGCCACAAGTCGAAGTAGGTAAAGTCGATGGGGTTGGAGAATGGCGGTCCCGAGAGCAGGCCGTCTTTATGCAGGCCGTCCACGATGGCCTTGGCGGCCAGCACCTTGTCATTGGTGTTGGCGACGGTCTGTTCCGCCTGGGCATAAACCCTGTCGATGAGCGCCTGTGTGTGGCACTGGGCGCAGACCTGCTTCATGCTCGTCTGCGCACGAAGGTAGTTGGGCCGCTTGGTGCTGACGGCGTCGGCCAGGTACCAGCCCAAACGGTCGGAGGGGTCGTGGGTGACCTTCAGGCCGTTGATCCCGCTCATGTGGCAGGTGGCGCAGGTGGGTACAAACATGTCGCGGGTGCTCAGGGTTTTGGGGTCGGCGTTCAGGTTCATCAGCCGTTCCTGGGCGGCGAACATGACGCCGTGCTTTGACTCGTCATAGATTTCGATCTGCGAGTGGTCGGGGCCCATGTGGCACTGGGCGCAGGTGGAGGGGCGGCGGGCCAGCGCGACGGAGCTGGTGTGGCGGGAGTGGCAGTTGGTGCAGGTGCCGATGGTGCCGTCGTCGTTGGGCTTGCCGACGGCGTGGCACTGCTCGCAGCCGGAGGTCATGGCGGCTCCGCCCTCGGCGCTGACAAAGGGATGCGGAGGCCTCTTTGTTCCGCCGGGCTGGTACTGCTCGCTGAAGGCGACCTGCGCTGGGCTCAGGCCCTTTTCGCCATAGATGGCGGCCCAACTGGGTGCGGCGTGGCGGCTGTGCAGGAACTCCTGGTAGATGGCCTCATGGCAACTGCGGCAGTTGCCCGCGGTGAGCTTGGTACTGATCACGAAGCCGTGGTGATCCTTCCTCTGCTGGCCTTCGGCGGGCTGGTGGCAGTCCAGGCAGTTGACGCCTTTCTTGGCATGGGCGCTCATTTCGTACTCGTGCACCACAGAGTATTGCAGCCGGGCGTGGCACTCGGCGCACTTGCCGCTGGCGCGAACAAAGTCGGCGGTCGGCTGATCGGTTTCCACCTTGGGGCGGGCGCGATTGACCAGGAATGCGGCCAGAATCAGGGCAAA
>JBEKTB010000210.1:0-4535 GCA_049516495.1 Occallatibacter sp. | reverse complement strand
CAACTGGAGCGCCGCTGGCGCATCCGGCTGGTGCCGGAGAGCGACGCGCCGGGGGCCGGAGCAGCGTCGGCGCGCGACTGGCAACTGTGGCTCAAGGACGCACGTCAGGCAGCCGCGGCGGGCGCATGGCGCGAGGCGATTCACTTCGCTTACTGGGCGGCGATTTCGCGCCTGGAATCGAAGCGGCTGTGGCCTGCCGACCGGGCGCGCACGCCGCGCGAGTACCTGGCCCTGGTGGCATCTGAAGACCCTCGCCGCCCCGGGCTGGCCACGCTCACCGGCAACTTTGAGCGCACCTGGTACGGCGGGCGGGCGGCAGGCGAAAACGACTACCGGAAGGCCGAAGAACTGGCGGCAGAGTTGATCTCAAGCAACGCGGCAAGCGGGGGACAGCCCGGTGCCGGGATTCCAACGGGCGGTGGGCGATGAAGCTCTTCTCCTCGCTCGACGCGAAAGACCGCCGTCTGCTGCTGTGGTGCCTGGGGATCGCGGTGGCGCTTGCCGTGGCTACCGGCTTCCTGCTGCCCAACGCGAACAGCAACGACAATCCCGTGCCCTCGACCTACCTGGCCGGCCAGCACGGCGCGCGCGCGGCCTATGAAACGCTGCTTCGCTCCGGCTATTCGCTGGAGCGGTGGGAGCGGCCGTTGAGCGAACTGGCCGCGCAGGCGGGTCCCAACACGGTGGTGATTTTCGCGCAACCGTTTTCCCGCGAGCCGGACGATATCAAGGCCGTTCGCCAGATTGTCGAGCGCGGGGGTCGCGTGCTTTCCACTGGATTCTGGGGCGGGTTCATCCTGCCCGGCGAGTCAAGCGACACGCCCAGGGAGTTCAACTTTGCCGCCTGCAAGCTGGAGCCCGAGGGGCTGGATGCGCTCGCCGGATCGGGCGAAGTGTGGATGGTGCCGGAAGCCACCTGGCAGGTGGGCAACCCGGCACAGCGCGTGCAGTATGGGTGCGCCAACAATCCGGCGGTGGTGGAATACGACTGGGGCAAGGGGCACATCGTGTGGTGGGCCAGCTCGACTCCTCTCGAAAACGGCTCGCTCAGCCGCGCCCACAATCTGGATCTGCTGCTGAACTCGCTGGGTCCGCGCCAGGGGCGGCATTTCTATTGGGACGAGTCGCTGCATGGGGAGATTCGCTCGGAATGGAGCTACGCTTCCGGGCCGTCGCTCACCATGCTCTGGTTCGGCCTGCCGGCGCTGGGACTGCTGGTGGTGGCCAGCTTCAGCCGCCGCAGCGGGCCGCTGCGCGACCTTCCCCCGCCGGAACGCGCCACGCCCATCGAATTTCTTGACGCTCTGGGGTCGCTCTACAGCAACGCCGGAGCAGCATCCACCACGGTGGCCATTGCCTGGGAGCGGTTTCGCCGCCACAGCTTGCGGCTTTGCGGACAAAGGGCAAGCAAAATGGGCGCGGAAGAGTTGGCCGCGGTGATTCGCCGCCGCTACCCCCAAGCCGACGCCAGCCTCGAGGCCGACCTGGTCGCCTGCGAAGAGGGTGCGCGCGACGAGTTGGCCAACCCCCGCCAGGCACTCAAGCTCATCCAGGCGCTGCATGGGCACTACGAAAAGCTGAAAGAAGCGGCTATAGCAAAACCAGGGACGACGTATCCCGGAGCGACAACACTCAAGTCGACGCGACCAACGGGGAGCGGCGACCTCGAAAGAAACTAAACAGAGCACAGTATCCCTGGTTTTGCCGGAAACCGGGCAGCCACGCAGGCTGATCAGGAGCACACTTTAAACATGATTTTGAAACCGAGGGAAAGGGCTTCATGAGCCAGGAAGTCAATCAAGACCTTATGCAGGATGCAAACCAGAACGAAGAGACCGTGGAGCGGTTGCAGGCCACCAGTCAGCTCATCGCCCACTCGCGGCGCGAATTGGGACGGGTGATTGCCGGGCAGGGCGAGGCCATCGAGGAGGTTCTGATCGCTGTTCTCTGTCAGGGCCATGCGCTGCTGGAAGGCGTGCCGGGCATCGCCAAAACCCTGATCGTCAAAGCTCTTGGCCGGCTGCTGGGCCTCGGCTTCCAGCGCGTGCAAGCCACGCCCGACCTGATGCCCGCCGACATTCTTGGCACCACCATCCTGCGTCCCGGTTCCGAAACTTTTGCCTTCCACGCCGGCCCGGTGTTCACTGACCTGCTGCTGGTGGACGAGATCAACCGCATGCCGCCCAGAACCCAGGCCGCGCTTCTGGAATGCATGGAAGAGCGGCAGGTGACCTCGGACGGCCAGCGGCGACCGCTGCCCGCCTGGTTCACCGTCTTCGCCACGCAGAACCCGGTGGACTTCGAGGGCACGTATCCCTTGCCCGAGGCGCAGCTGGACAGATTCCTGCTCAAGATTCGCGTGGCGTACCCCACCGAACAGGAGGAGATGCAAATCCTGGAGCGGCACCATGCGGGCTCCGGCGCGGGGCTGCTCGAAGACGCTTCGATCGCACCTATCCCCGAGGGCCTGCTGGCCGCGGCCTGCGCCGAAGTGCGGGCCATCCGCATCGAGCCGGAACTCTACAACTACATCCTGTCGCTGGCGCGCCGCACCCGCGAGTGGCCCACGCTGCTGCTGGGCGCAAGCCCTCGCGCCGCCCTGAGCGTGATGCGCGTGGCGCAGGCGGCTGCTGCGTTCGATGGCCGCGACTACCTGGTTCCGGACGACGTGAAGCGCGCCGTGCAGCCGGTGCTGCGCCATCGCGTGATGCTCAAGCCCGAAGCGGAATTGGAAGGCTTCGACGCCGACCGCGTGCTGGCCGACGTGATCGCCGCTGTTCCGGTTCCGCGGCAATGATTGCTCCCTCGCTCCATCCCGGCCCAGTGAGCGCCGTTTGTGAGCGGCGGCGGCGCTGGGGCTTCGGCCTGACGCCGCGAACCATCGGCTTGCTGACGGTGGGCTTTGTCTGGCTGGTTCCCGGCTTCTGGGACAGCCGCCTGGCCTACGCGATGCCGGCCTGGGACGTGCTTGTACTGCTTGCCGCTCTGCTGGACGGCTTGCGCCTGCCCGCGGCTGGAGAACTGGTTGCCGGCCGCTCCTGGTCCAATGCCCCGGCCCTCGACAGCGAGACCGAGATCGAGCTGCACCTCGAAAACCGGGGCCGGACCATTGTCGATTGCCGCCTGGTGGACGATCTGCCGCCGGCTCTGGTTGAGGAGCCGGCAACGCATCGGCTGACAGCGTTTCCGCGCGTCGCCGCCTCGCTCCGCTACCGCGTGGAGCCCAAAGAACGCGGCGACTGGGATACGGGCTGGCTCTACGTGCGCTACCGGTCGCCCCTGGGACTCACCGAGCGCTGGGCGAAGGCTCCGCTCATGCAAACCGTACGCGTTTATCCGGCCCTCCGCACCGGCGAGGAGCAGCAGATCTTCCTGGCTCGCAGCCGGCAGATCGACCTGCAACTGCGCCAGGCGCACCAGCGGGGACTGGGCCGCGACTTCGAGAGCCTGCGCGAGTACCGCGAAGGCGACGACCTGCGCGACATCTGCTGGACGGCCACGGCGCGTCGCGGCAGCCCGATTACCCGCCAGTACCAGACCGAACGCAGCCAGCCGGTCTGGATCGTGCTCGACTGCGGGCGGCTCATGCGGGCGCGGGTAGCCGCCGGAACAAAGCTCGTCCAAAGCTCCGGCGCGGCGCCCAGCCGCCACTCCAAGCTCGACCACGCCTGCACAACGGCCGTGGCGCTGGCGCAGCTGGCCCTGTTTTCCGGCGACAAGGTCGGATTGCTGGCCTACGGGCAAGGCATTCAGCAGCGGCTCTTGCCCGGCCGCGGCGCGTCGCACCTGCGCCAGCTCATCGAGTCGCTGGCCCAGGTGCGCGCCGAAATGGGCGAGGCCAACCACCTGCGCGCTACGGCTGTTTTGAACCGCCTGCAGCCGCGGCGTTCCCTGATTTTGTGGGTCACCGATCTGGCCGAAACCGCCATGCGCCCCGAGGTCATCGACGGCGCTCTGCAACTGCTGCGGCGGCACGTGCTGTTGTTCGTAGCCATGGCCCAGCCGGAGGTGGAGCTCATTGCCGAGGCGCGGCCCAAGAATGTGGAGCAGATGTTCCGCGCTGCTGCCGCGCAGGAAATGGCCGGCCGGCGTGAACTGCTGCTGGCCCGTCTGCATGAACAGGGCGCTCTCACGCTCGATCTCAGCCCCGAGGCCCTGACGTCGACGGTTCTAAACCAGTACCTGGCGGTGAAGGAACGGGCGATGGTGTAGCCGGCTCAAGGGCCAGCCCTCATTCTGGCGCACACCAAGAAGCGCCGCCCGCAAAGACTTTGCAAAATGAAAATTTTCTCTTGACAACTTTTCATTTTGCAAAGTATCTTGAGAGTGCGGTGACATCTGCCGCGGCAGAATGTCTTGAAAGATCACCATGCACGTTGTCACACGCAAGCACCTGGTTGAGGCCGAAGAACCGTATCCGGATGCAGCCAGGGAGATTCGGGCCTGGTACAGGATCGTCATTGAAGCACGATGGCGGAATTTCATGGAAGTGCGGCAGGTCTTCGCGGATGCGGACGATGTAGATGGATACGTGA
>JBEKTB010000209.1:0-4569 GCA_049516495.1 Occallatibacter sp. | reverse complement strand
GCCGGCAGCTTCGGCATGATAGACCAGACCGGCACTTACGGTGCCTGTCTGGTCTATCATGCGGATTTATCTGGAGAGGAAGTCTATGCAGTTGCCTAGCAATCGTCTTGCTGTTCTTGTGTCAACAGGTCTTGTATTCTGTGCAGTAACACTGGCGGCGCAAAGTGTCAGCATTCAGCCGCCCGTCGATCCCCGGAGTCTCGACTTCCCTACCGTTCTTTACGGCGCGGCCTACTACAACGAATACATGCCCGGCGACCAGGCGGCGCGGCTCGACAAGGATGTGTCCCTGATGAAGGCCGCGGGGCTCACCGTGGTGCGCATGGGCGAATCCACCTGGAGCCTGTGGGAACCGGAGGACGGCCGTTTCGAAACCGCCTGGATGGATCGCATCGTGGACGCCATGGGCAAGGCCGGCATCAAGGTGATTCTGGGCACACCCACCTATTCCGTACCTGCCTGGATGGCGCACCAGCACCCGGAGATCCTGGCGCGCCGCTCGCCGGCAGGCATGTTTGGCGGTGTTGCGGTCGAGGGCGCTTACGGCATGCGCCAGAACATGGACACCGACTCGCCCGCTTATCGCTTCTATGCCGAGCGGCTGATTCGCCACATTGTCGCGCACTACAAAGACAACCCGACGGTGATCGGCTGGCAGCTCGACAATGAGACTTCAAGCTATGACGCGGCCAATCCGGACGTCTTCATCGGCTTTCAGCACTATCTCGAAAGAAAGTTCGTTACCCCCGAGGCGCTCTCCAAAGCCTGGTTCCTCAATTACTGGGGAGAGAATCTGCACACCTGGGAAGACCTGCCCACGCGCGACGGCACCATCTCCACCGGCTACAAGCTGGAGTGGACGCGCTGGAGCCAGATGCGGGTTACCGACTTTCTTCACTGGCAGGCCGAACTGGTTCGCGAGACCGCGGGGCCGGGTCAATTCATCACCACCGACTACGGCGGCATGATGCGCCACGACGTGAACGAAGAAGCTGTCGCCGAATCTCTCGACATTCCCGCCGACAACGTCTACCACCCCACGCAGGACCACTACGACGGCTCCATTCAGTCCATTCAGGAAGACTTCACGCGCTCTCTCAAGCACTCCAATTTTCTGATCACCGAGACCAACGCCCAGACCACAGACTGGACCTCATCCCGTCAGTTTCCCCCCTACGATGGCCAACTCCGCCAGGACGTTTACACCCACCTCTCCAATGGCGCCAACATGGTGGAGTACTGGCATTGGGCATCGATTCCCGCCAACCAGGAGACCTACTGGAAGGGCGTGCTGTCGCACGATCTGGAGCCTAACCGCGCCTACGCCGAGGTCAGCCGCACCGCTCACGAGTTGCAGAAGATTGGCCCGCATCTGGCCGGCTTGAAAATTCACAACCAGGTGGCTATCCTCTGGAGCCGCGACTCAGCCAACGCCATCGGCTTCATGCCTTACGGCGGTCCGGTTCCTGAATGGACCTGGTCTCACACCCCCGACGGCTACGATTCGCTGGTGCAGCAGATGCACCACACTCTTTACTCTCTCAATGTCGGCTCGGACTTCGTCTTTCCCACCACCACCGACTTTTCGGCCTACAAGCTGCTCATCGTGCCCGCGCTCTACATCTCCGACGACGCACTGCTTCAACGGATCTCTGACTACGTGAAGAATGGCGGCCACGTGGTCATGACCTTCAAGAGCGGATTCGCCAATGAGAACTCCGCCGTGCGCTGGGTGCTCGCCCCTGGACCGCTGCGCGAGGCTGCGGGCTTCAGCTATCAGGAGTTTTCGAACCTCGAATACCCGCTCCAGCTTCGGGGCGATCCCTTTAACGCAGGACAGGAAAATCAGGTCCGGTACTGGGCCGAGTTCCTCATGCTCGAGCACGCCAAGGCTCTGGCCTACTACGACCACCCTTTCTTCGGAAAATGGCCGGCCATCACCGAAAACCAGTTTGGCTCAGGGACCCTGCTCTACGAGGGAACGTATCTCTCTGACAAGCTCCAAACCGCCGTCCTGCGCGCCAGCCTGGATAAACTCGGGCTCACCGGACCCGACCAGCAACTTCCAGCCGCCGTTCATGTGCAGCACGGTGTCAACCGGCTGGGCAAGCGAATCCACTACTACTTCAACTACTCGAGCACCGAGGTCAAGGTAAGCTACCCTTATGGCGACGGGACAAATCTGCTCGATGGAAAGCCGATCGCCAAAAACGCTGAGCTGCTGCTGGCGCCGTGGGACGAGGCGATCATCGAGGAATAAACAACCACCGCACCTGTCGCCAAACAGGAATGCGCAATCGGATTGTTCAAGAAGGAAAACACAGGAATGCCAAAACTGCTTCGTGGCGAATCCGATTCCCGTTCCCGCAGTCAGTTTTCAGGTCACTCCCTCGCCTGGAAGCTGGCTGCCGGCAAAATCCTCCTCCTGCTCGCCCTCCTCGGCGCCGCGCCGGGGACGCATGCAGCCACCCAGGACAATGTGTCGTCGCAATTGGAGAAGGCTGACGCATTTCACCGGCAGTCCGATACCACCCACTCCATTCCAATACTGCGGCGCGTCCTCGAGCAGTCTCCGCGAAATTACACAGCGAACCTGCTGCTGGGCGAGGATCTGCTGCACAGCGGGGATTTCACGTCGGCCATTGCTCCCTTGAAGCGCGCCTGCGATCTGCGACCGCAGGATCCCGTGGCGGAGGTCTACCTGGCCGATGCCGCCGCAGCCAAGGGCGATTTCCCCTTGGCTACTGAAGCTTTGCTGGCAGGATTGATACGTTCCAATTCGTCGGAGCGGTTCCTTGAAGCCTGGGCCAGTTACTCCCTGGAGAGATTTCGAATTCTGGAGCGCTCGTTGCGAACCACCCGCCAGGGTGAAGCGGTGGCGCTGCGGGTTGAAGCTGCAAGTCGCCCGGAAGGAAGCAAGGACAGAGAGTCGCTGCTTCAAGAGTCCGCAACCGCCTACCCCGAACAGCGTGGAATCTGGGGCGAGTTGGGCTCTGCTCAGCTGGAACTCCAGATGTCCTCTGAGGCCGCGCAAAGCTTGCAACAGGCCGAAACCCGTGAACCGGAGGGCACTGAAACTCTCCAACTTGAGGCTCTCGTCGCTGGCCTCGAAGGAGACACCGAGGAGGCCGCCAAACGTCTGACCATGCTGGCGGCCCGCTCCCCGGCTGAGTTGCAGGCTGGCCTGGCATTGTTGCGGATCGCGCTCCCGCCCGGCTCCCGATTGCGCGGAATAGCGCTCGAATGCCTGCGAAACCCCTTATCCTGCCGGCTCGTTTCCCTGCCTCCACCAAACCCAACCCAGCGACCTGCCGGGAACCTCTATGCCGATGGACGCTGGGAACCGTTGGTTGCAATGCGCGAGCCGGCCACCCCCGCCGGCCCTGAATGGCTGTGGCGGGGAGTGGCGTTTGCCAAGACCGGTCATTGCCGGCAGGCTGTTCCGCCGTTGGAACGTGGCCTCGTATCCGATAACCTTGTGGCGGGCTTCTGGCTTGAAATTTGCTATTCCGGCGAGGCCGGCCGCAGCGTCGAGCGGCTCAGAGCCGAGCAGGACCAGGCGGCATATCATCGCCTGCACGCAGACCTGCTCATGCGTCTTCAGGGCAATCCCGCGGCTGCCCGGCCAGAGTACGATGAAGCGCTGAAAACCTCGCCCGAAGATCCGCTGCTGCTGGAGAGATTGGCTGAAGCGTACCTGGCAACTGGTGACACGGAGCACGCCCGCACCGCCGCCCAGGCTGCCCTGGCCGTCGATCCGCATCGCGTTGAGGCGCTACGCACCCTCTCTGCCGCAGCCATGAGCGAGCGCGACTACGATCAAGCTCTTCCTTCGCTGCGCCGTCTTGCCGTCGAAACTCCCCAGGACGCTTTCGTCGCCGCGCAGTTGGGCACCGCCCTGGCCGGGACCGGCAACTACCCCGAGGCGCTCGACTGGCTGGCCCAGTCTCTAGCGCACGGATATCCCGATGAAAAAGGCGCGCTGCACGCCTCGCTGGGCCGCGTGTTGCGCAAAGTGGGCCGCGAGGCCGAGGCCGTGAAGGCTGAGTCGGAGGCGCGCCGATTGTCCGACGCTTGTCAATCCCGGATGAGCGGAAGCTCTCAAGATGGCCCCAATGCGCACCAATAGACGCTGCTTTTTGAACTCGGCGGCGGCCCTCTTTGCTGCGGTCTCCAGTCCTGGCTGGCTGCGCGAGGCATTCGCTGACCAAGCAGCTGGGCCCATTCGTCTGGTCAACGGCACGGCAGCGGCCGGGCTCGACCTTGTGCTGCGCAACGGGGCCACGGGCCGCAAATATCAGGTGGAGACGCTGCCTGGCGGATTGGGCGTAATCGACTTCGACGGCGACGGATGGCCCGACCTGTTCTGCACCAACGGGGCGTCTCTGCCCGGCCTGAGCAAAAGCGGGCCGGAGTACTGGAATCGTCTCTATCGCAACAACCGCGATGGAACCTTCAGCGACGTGACAGAGAAAGCCGGCTTGGCTGGAGAAGGCTACTCCATGGGCGTAGCCGTCGGCGACTACAACAACGACGGCCACGAGGACCTGTTTGTCACCGGGGTCCACG
>JBEKTB010000208.1:0-4596 GCA_049516495.1 Occallatibacter sp. | reverse complement strand
ATAAAGGACAGGAGATAGGTGGAGCTATCCCACCTTAGGCGCAAAGACAAAGACGCGCCGAAGGTGGGGCACCCGATCTTTCACGTGAGATGACGGGGACCCGATCCTTCAGCTTCTGCGGGTTCGTCGTTCAGGGGCTGAAGCAAGCTATTCGCCTGCGCCGGGGATGTAGTGGTATTCGATCTTCGCGGGCGGCTTGACGGGGTCGCCGGTGATGTCGTGGATGTGCCAGACGACGGACTCGCTGGCGACTTCAGGGTGCTTGCCAAGAAACTCCAGAGCATAAGTGCTGGCGGTGGGATCGTCTTTCTGGTCGGCGAATTTGGCTGACTCGATGGCCGCCTTTTGCTTTTCTCCCAGGCGGCGGTAGAGGATGGCGAGCTGGTAGTGGGCGGCCAGGTCGTCGGGATCGATGGCCTGGAGGCGCTCGTAAGCCGTGCGCGCGGCGGCGTAATCGTGCTGCTGATAGTAGCTGAAGCCGAGTTCGCGCAGGGCGTCCTTGGCGCGGGGATATTTTTCGATCACAGCTTCGAGGTCGGCGATGGCTTCCTTGACTTGGCCGGCGTTGCGCTCGACCAGGGCGCGGTAATAGATCGCGCGCGGATCGCCGGGGAGCAGCGCAAGAGCCTTGGCCAGGTTGGACTTGGCGTCGTTGTACTTTTCCCAGGAGATTTCAACCACAGCCATGTTGGTGTAGGCGTCGGCATAGTCCGGACGCAGGGCGGCGACGTGCTCGAAGGCCTCAACCGCGGCCTGGTATTGCTGCGCGTCGAGGAGGCCGATGCCGTAGTTGTTCCAGCGCATCCAGGGTGGATTTTCGCCAAGAGAAGACGGCTGGGGCGCGTTCTCGCCGAGGTTGAGGGTGCGTGTCTGGGAAGCGATGTCGACGATGGGCAGCGGATAATGCTGCCCGGCCTTTTGATCCATGGCGTAGTCGATGAAGTGCTGGTTGAAGCGGCGGTAGCGGACGGTCGCGGTAATGGAGACCTGGCCGGAAATGTCTTTTGGCAGGCGGAAGCGGTAGCGGACCAACTGCGACCGGCCGGACTGGAGGGCGTTGTTGTAGGCCAGGACGCGGTTGTGCCAGATCTGGTGAATGTCGTTCAACTCGCCCTTGTTGTTGATCAAGCGGTTGGTGAAGGAGTGGGCCGAGGGGTCGAGGCTGCCGTCGGGCTGGAGGAATCCGCTCTCGGCCAGGACCTTGCCGGAGGCGTCCTTGACGGCGAAGTCCACCCAGGCCTCGTAGAAGTCGCGCTGCTCGGGAATGAAGGAGTGGCCGATACCCTTGTTCTGAATCACCACGTCGGCGATAAGAGTTTCGCCGGGGATGAGCGAAAAGCCGGTGAGGCCGAGCGGGGCGACAAGGACCTGGTCTGCCTTGGTGGCGGCTGCGCCTTCCTTTTCCAGGGCGAAGATGTCCACGTTGAGGACACCCTTGCTGTCCGGGCCGTTCTTGAGGAAGGCGACGAGCTTCTGGGCCTGTTCGTCGTACTTGTAGTACGCGGGCATAAGGGTGTTGCCGCCCAGCCAGCGGTGGGAGACGAGTTGCCCGTCCTTGGCGCCGGGGTCGATCGCGCCGGGGGCCAGCGGCTCGCGGACCATGTGGCAGGTTTGGCAGGTGGAGACCGCGTCCTTGCGATAGAAGGGCAGCGGGGACTGCTTGGTAAAGCTGGCGCCCTGCCACTCGTCGTAGACGGTGAAGGCGCGCAGCCATTTGTAGTCGTCAAGAGAACGGGGAATCGCGGCCTTGTGGCAGACGGAGCAGAACTCGGCGGTGTGGTAGAAGGGGCGCATCACGGCCTTGGAGTGGCGATCGAGATTGGCCAGGATTTCGGCGTCGGAGACGGGGCGGGTGATGGGTGCGCCGTGTTCATCCACCAGGACGGCGGGCGTGCCCATGACGTAGCTGCCGGTGCCGGTGGTGTCGACCGACTGAATGGAGTGGCAGACCGAGCAGGTGAGGCCCTCGTCCTCAAACGGGCGTTTTTTGGGCATTCCCTGCGACAGGTCGCCGGAGAGCAGGGCGACAGGATTGTGGCATCCTTCGCAGTGGCGCGAATATTGCACGCCCTTTTCGTCGATGAGCATGTTGACGTTTTTCAGGTACCATGGGGCGCGGAAGCTGTTGGAGTGGACCGACTGACGCCACTGGCGATAGGCCTCCTGATGGCAATGGCCGCAATATTGGGCGGTCGGGAAGCTTTTGGGGCTGAAGAACTGGCCGTTGGCGCTGGTGGCGTTGGACGGAAGGAAGGGCGAGTCCTTGCCGAAGGCGTAGTTGTACCGCGCGGCAATGGAGTCATGGAAGGCTGTAGTGGGTCCGGTGATGCCGGCCGGGGCTGCGTAAGGCGTGCTGGGGGTGGTGGCTACTGCGGGCGTTGTGCCGGGGGCGGAGTTCGAGGCCGGGCTGGTTGCGGCGCCGGAGTCGGAATCAGCGCTGACTGCCCAGGTGACAGTGAGCGCTACGAGGGCCAGGCCGGCAGCCAGCAGGCAGCGGCGCAGTTGGGTCCGGGACGCCGACTTGAACTTGGTCTTGAACATGGTCCGGCGATCTCCCAGGGAATTGGCTTGCTGCCCGCTGCTTTCAATCCGGGAAAGCCCGGGAAACACTTGAACGATAGCAGGCGGGAGGGCAGGACTGTCCTCCATCGAAAGTTGGAGGCGGCGGGAACAGGGAACAGGGGCTAGGGACTAGGGACTAGGGAACCGGAGTTCGGATCAAAAGTGGAAGCGGTAGCGCAACTCGGCGGAGACCAGGCGCGGGTCGTTGTAATGAAAGCCGCCGATAGTGATCGAGTTATCCAGCAGTACGCGGTGGTTGGTCACGTTGAGCACGCTGGCCGAGAGCTTCCATCGTTCGCCAAGCGCGTGGCCGGCTGACACGTCGAAGGTGGTGTGCACCGGCAGGTAGGGTCCGTTGTAGGGGCCGTTGTTGGGGCAGGATGCAGGATCCGAGCAGGCCAGTCCGTTCGAGAAGCCGGAACCGTAGTAGACATTCGTGGCGAACCACGTATGCACAGGCAGGCGCGCCGTGAAACCGGTGTTCAGGGTTTCGCGCTGGTCGTGGTCGAGTGCGATGTAGCCGGGGCCGAGGTCGCAGGCGGGGTCAGTGGGGAGCGAGCAGGTGAAGCCACCGATGATGTTGCCGCGCTGCTGGGCGATCTGGTTGGAGTAAGTGACGTGAAACTGGCCCATGTGCGCCAGTTCCGGCGAGCGCAGCGTCATTTCCCAGGCGCGCACCAGCGCTCCATCGACGGCGATGGGAAAGTAGATGTTCGATTCGCCGAGGTTGGAGTGGTCGAGGAAGTTGTTGACGCGGTTCTTGACATTGGCCACGTCCAGCAGCCATCCCCTCCACGGAATCTGAATGCCGAACTGGTGTTCTTCGTCGCGCTCCGAGGGCAGGGGCGTGAAGGTGTTCTCGCCGGAAGGCAGGCTGCCGGCGTAATTCAGTACGGCACTGGAGACGGTCACAAGAGGAGCGGGCTGGAAGAAGTGGCCGTAGAAGCCGCGCAGAACCCAGTGCAGGCGGGGGATTTCGACGGTTGCGCCGATGCGGGGATAGGCTGCGCTCTCGGCCAGTCCGCCGCGGTAGATGGAAAAGCGCATTCCGCCCAGCAGGGTGATGTATTGGCCCACGCGCAGATGGTCGCTCAGATGAAACTCGACCAGACCCGCGTTGGCGTTGGCGGGCGCGGAGTCCTCTTTGCCTCCGAAAGGCAGCACGCCGAAGAGGTCGTTCTCCGCCTGGTAGAACGAGTAGAGCCCGGCGGAGAAGTTGTTGGGGCCGAGGTCGGCGCGCACATCGGCTTGCGCGCCTGCGTAATTCGAAGTCTGGTGCCAGGTGGTGGCGACGGGTTGGTCGGTCGCGGGCGAGTCATAGTTGGCCTGGTTGAAGTGGTAGAAGGGCGCAACGGAAAACAGCGCCCTGGGCGAGAGAGTGTGCACCCAATTGGCAATGACGAAGGAATCCCGCTCGGTCTGGCCGTCGCGCAGACCCCAGGACTCGTAATACTGGCTGGCCTGCTCCCAGTCGGTCTTGTCGGGGTCGTAGGGGACCTGAAAATAATCCTGCCGGTATTGCGCGTTGAGGCGCAGTTGATCGCTGGGTGTCTGGTTGCGAATCAGCGAGACAAAGCCGCTCTGGGAGTTGGTCGCATCGTGATAAATCGCGGCAACCGGAGTGGCCAGGCCGTAGTTTGAGCGGGAGCCGGCGAGGCTCGCGTACCAGGCGTTCTTTTCCGAGTGGTCGCCGAGCGAAAGCTGCGCTTCGCCGGTATCGAGATTGCCTGCTGCGAGCAGTAGTTCGCCTTCGCGATCTCGCTCGAATCCATTGCGGGGCAGCACGTTGAAAACGCCGTAGGTGCGGTCACCCACTTCGGCTGCATAGCTGCCGCGCTCGGTCTCCAGCGCGTCGATGTCCTTAGGATCGATCTGCGGACCCACGTTGGAGGCGATCTTGGTGTTGGGAATGGCAATTCCATCGATGAGCCAACTGGTCTGGTGGCCGCCGCGCATGTGCAGCATGTCGTGGGTCATGTACGCGCCGGGAACGTAGTCGGTAATCATCTCCATGCCGATGGTGCGGCTGGCGCC
>JBEKTB010000207.1:0-7216 GCA_049516495.1 Occallatibacter sp. | reverse complement strand
ACGCCAGATCCTTCTCAACCGCGCACTGGGCTTCCTGAATCCGCGCTGGTTCCATTGCCGCCTGGTGGTGGACCACAACGGCCGCCGCCTGGCCAAGCGCCACGACGCGCTCAGCCTCCGCGCCCTGCGCCAGCGTGGACTGACTCCCATGAACGTTCTCTCTGCGGAGTTGCCGGTCGAGGTGTAACGCGCCCTGAAGGCCTGTTTCGGTCCTTGGTCGGCCTTAACAGGGCTTTTTTCTCTTCTTGCGGGTGTTACCTGAAAACTCCCCGTGCCCCATCCTTTCCGCGTCTTTTGCGGAAAGGGTGGGAAACCATACCGGCTGTTCCCGGGAAGACCACTGCCTTTCCTCATCCATGGCGGATAAAGGTCCCGCTCTGCAGTTCTTGCATCGCCTGCCGCAGTTGGGCCTCTGTGTTCATTACGATCGGCCCGTACCACGCCACCGGCTCCTCCAGCGGCTGGCCTGAAACCAGCAGGAACCGTATGCCCTCGGGCCCGGCCTGGACCACGATCTCATCTCCGCGATCGAACAGGACCAGAGAGTGGTTTTTTGCGTCGTACACCGGAGCAGCATTCGGGTCCACAGCCGATTCGGTCAGCACGGCCTGCGGAGCCGACGCGTCCCTGAAGGTTCCCGCGCCCGCAAAGACGTAAGCGAAGGCGTTGCGCGTGGTCTCCACCTGGATGCGGCGTCGCTTGAAGGGCGGAACGGAAATGTCTACGTAGCGCGGGTCCGCCGCCACGCCTTCCACCGGTCCTTTCTTGCCCCAGAACTCGCCGCAAATGATGCGCGCCCGGGTCCCATCGTCCTCCGTCACCTCGGGGATGGCGGCTGCCGGAATGTCCTGGTAGCGCGGAGCGGTCATCTTCAGCGCCGAGGGCAGGTTGGCCCAAAGCTGAAAGCCGTGCATGCGGCCCGCGTCGTCGCCCTTGGGCATCTCCTGGTGCAGAATCCCGCTGCCGGCCGTCATCCACTGCACGTCGCCCGCGGTCATGCGGCCCTTGTTGCCCAGGCTGTCGCCGTGCGCCACTTCGCCGGCCAAAACATAGGTGATGGTTTCAATTCCCCGGTGGGGATGCCAGGGGAAACCGGCCAGATAATCGGCCGGATTGTCGCTGCGGAAATCGTCCAGCAACAGGAACGGATCGAACTCCGCGGTCTTGCCAAAGCCGAAAGCGCGCTGCAACTTAACGCCGGCGCCTTCGACCGTAGGTTTGGTTTCAAAAATCTGCTTCACGGGGCGAAGCGACATGGTTGACCTCCTCTGCCTTGCTGAGTATTCGATGCACGAGGAAGATATTCGTTGCAACAAGTATTGATTCGCCCCACTCCAGCCCGGAGGCGAAACCGGGCCAAGCCTCAGCTCTCTCTGCGGTAGAGCAGGTCGCGGATCGCTTTCCGCCGGGCCTCGTTCGCTTCCATCTCCGCCTTGCGCTCTTCGGCGCTCAGGGGAGTATCGGTTGCGGAATCGGTGGCCTCGGGCTCGCTGCACGATGGGCAGCGGTTGGCAAAGCCGGGTTTATCCGGCCTCAGTTCGAATTCTTCCTCGCAGACGACGCAGATTTTGATGGGAAAGGCCATCTACCTATGGTAGCGAAATCGATTGCGTCGAAAAAGTGGCCAGGACCCTCGAAAGTAACCATCGGTCCGCATGGAGAGACGCGAGCTTTCGCCGGGCCACTATCGGACTTCACGACGGTTCGCCGTCTTCAAGGCGAACAGACGGCGAATCGACCCCCCCGGGGGGGGGTGGGGGGCTTCCCGGCGGGAAATTGGGGCTTCCCGCTCGACTTCTTTTGTCATTGTGCGCCAACGGACCGTTATTTTCCGCAACGCGAATGGAGTTTTATAGAGAACGCTTGTCTGCTAGCGACGGTGGGCAAAACGAAGAAGTCGCAACCATCGTTCGCTCTCCGGGGAGCAACTGGGCGATTTCGCGTAAACCGAGAACCCCTCCTGGCGACAACGGCGTTTTTCGTTACCGTTCCACCGAATCCATCCATTCTAAGTCTGACGTTCGTCTATTGACGGAAAGCTGGAGCCTTCCTCGATTGCACGGATAACCCCCGCAAGCTCTGCGGGAAGCTCGGACTGTGCCATCTGGCGAGCAATTGCCGGTGGGCCGAATGCCAGGTCAAATTCTTTCTGGGTCCACTTGGACAATTCTGAAAGCACTGCTTTGCCGGATACGATGGCGAACCGAGCATCTTCCGACTGCCACATCTTCTCAACCTTGTCTCGCGCGGATCTATTTGCAGTGATGAGATCTAGCTTACGATTTGCCTGTACAAGTGCCGACGCGAACCCGTCTTCAATTGACCGGCGCTCCGCCTCGCAGATCTCGAGAATCTTCTGCCGAAGTTCTTCCACGCTTGGCAGCTCACCGTTCTTGATCCGGGCCGCGAGGACTCGCCGGATTGCTCTCGGCTGCAGCAAAAAGTTTTCGATCTCCTTTCGTCCCCAGATGTGGAGGTTGACTCCGCGGTTTTGGGCCTCGATATATCGATTTCTGATCTCCTCTTCCGAGTGGTAATCAGAATCAAGAATGCAGTACGTTAAAACACGATCGCCCACTGCGTTGCTCAGAGTCATCGAGGATCCAACGGCATATGGCCAACCGCTCCACCCACCGATCGGGAGAGACGGAATTGCATCGAGAGGCAGTTCGGCGTCGGGAAAAAGAGCCGAATGGAAATGTTTCAGCAGACCGATGTCCTTGCCTTCGACCAGGAGAAACTTTCTGGCGCTCCAAAGTCGCGCAAGATGAACATTGTGGATCCCCCCGATCTGGTCGATCAGAACCTGCACTCCCGGCTCATTATTCGCATAACGAGATCTTTTATCCTTTTTGTCAACGATCAGGATGTTGCCAGGGTCGGCTTCGGCCATGATCTCAACGGAGTGTGTCGCAACTATGCACTGTCGAAAGCGTCCCCGGGTAAATCTGAATAATTTACGTTGGAGATCCGGATGCATGTAAACGTCCGGCTCATCGAGAACCACAGTGGAGTCTGTTGCTATTCGAGAAAGGAACCAAATTGTTTGAAGCCACATTTGCAGCCCATGCCCCATCCAGCCAACTTCTGCAACGAAGTCCCCGTCCCGAATGGGGAGTGACAATAAGGTCCCCTCTTTCGTCACCGATTCCTGGATTGGATTGATGCTTAGGCCATGCCAAGTCTCCTCCGCTAAAGCCTTGAACTCCATAAAGAGACTATCCATTCGCAGCAATTGATTACGGAAATGTCGCGAGGACAGCCGAGAGGTTAGATGTGCAACCACGCGCTCATCAGTGAGGCGGTACTCCTCTGTCAATAGTGGCCCGATCTGGGGTAACACATTAATCCATGGCAATTTGAGATCGAGGAATTTCGCCGCTGAATCGATCCATTCTGAGTTCGCCTGAATCGTCGCAAATATCGTTTCTTCTCGACCAACGTATACATTGACTATCGCGCCTTGGCGAAAAGTCGCGGTGATCGTAGCTGGAGGATTCCCATATCGATGGAAAACACCGTTCAAATTGAGGCCGAGTTGGGAGATCCCTGGCGCAATGCCCTTTCTGAAGCGAGACAAATCTAGCCATCTTGGAGTAGATACAAATTGCGCACCCCGACGGTTAATGACGGCGGCGACGAGGCGTAGTGCCTCAACGAGAGAAGACTTTCCTGCATTGTTCTTGCCGACTGCCACGACGTTTGGCTCAAACAAGACCGTATGATCATCGAAACATCTGAAATTCTGCATCCGGAGCTGGCGCAGCATGCTCGGACCTCTGTAATCAGGAAGGCTACGGGCCATTATAGTTAATTGGCCGCGGGTACCGACCAGTTAGGTATCGTTAAGTCGCCCAGCGTTCGCCGATCGCCCACCCAAGCACTTCAGCCATTGCCAACGTTCGTCCCTTAGCAAGCATTTTCCCCAGCCCTTCCTCTCGGGCCTCAGGCAACCGGCCACCAAACCGCAAGCGGCCGCGTTCTCCGCCGCCCATCCCACTCGCCGCACTCTCCGGCCTTATCCTCAATACAGACCCTTCCCGTGAACGATTTTGCCCAAACCGTCAAGCAGCAGGCCGACATCGTCAAGGTGATCGAGGGCTACATTCGCCTGCGCAAGGCGGGAGCGACCAACTACTCCGGCCTCTGCCCTTTCCACAAGGAGAAATCGCCGTCGTTTTCCGTCCACGCGGTGCGCCAGTTCTACCACTGCTTCGGCTGCGGCCTCTCCGGCGACGTCTTCAGCTTTGTCCAGAAGATCGAGAACGTCACCTTCCCTGAGGCAGTGCGGGTCGTCGCCGGCAAGTGCGGAATTCCCCTGCCCAAGCGCGAGTTTTCTTCGCCGGAGCAGGCCGCCGAAGCCCGCCAGCGGGCCAAGCTCCTGGAACTGCACGAGACAGCAACCGCCTGGTTCGAGGAGCAGCTGCGCGGGCCTGAGGGTGCGGTCGCCCGCGAATACCTCGCCGGCCGCGGACTTTCGCCGGAGGGGATCAAGGCCTTCCGCGTCGGCTACGCGCCCGACAGCTTCAACGCCCTGCGCGACCGGCTCAGCGGCATGGCCGACCAGGAGTCGGCTACGCGCCCGACAGCTTCAACGCCCTGCGCGACCGGCTCAGCGGCATGGCCGACCAGGAGACCCTGCGCGCCTGCGGGCTATTCAGCGCCAAGGAGCAGGGGGACGGCAGCCTCGGCCCCATCTACGACCGCTTCCGCAAGCGGGTCATGTTTCCCATCGCCAACGAGAGCGGCCGGGTGATCGCCTTCACCGCGCGCACCCTCGAGACGGGCGACAAGGCCGGCGCCAAGTACATCAACTCGCCGGAGACGCCGCTCTACTCCAAGGGCCAGGTTCTGTTCAACCTCGACAAAGCTCGCACCGCGATTCGCAAGATGGAGTTTGCCCTGCTGGTCGAGGGCCAGATGGACTGCATCTCGGTCTTTCTGCGCGGCATTCAGAACGTGATCGCGACCTCCGGAACGGCCTTCACCGAGCAGCAGGTGGGGCTGTTGAAGCGGCACACGTCGCAGGTGGTGGTCAACTTCGACCCCGACGCCGCCGGCAGCAACGCCGCGGAG
The DNA here is from genome assembly GCA_049516495.1 of Occallatibacter sp. Lineage (GTDB taxonomy): Bacteria > Acidobacteriota > Terriglobia > Terriglobales > Acidobacteriaceae > Telmatobacter. The sequence continues at coordinate 2,140 of JBEKTB010000207.1, read as the reverse complement.
AAGTCGATATCCCTGCTCACAGAAGAGGGTTTCACCATCAAGATCGTCACCCTCGACGGCGGCCTCGACCCCGACCGTTACATCCGCGAGCGCGGCGTCGAGGCCTATATGCAGGCGCTGCGCGGCGCGCGCCGCCAGTCCGACTACCTGATCGAGCGCGCCCGCCAGTCGTTTCCCGGCGCCAGTTCCGAGCAGAAGGTCAAGGCCATGAACTTCCTCCTGCCGCACATCCGGCGCATGCCGGAAAAGCTGGCACGCGACCAGTTTGCGGCCGACGCGGCGCAAAAGCTGGGCATCGACTCGGCCGTATTGCGCGAAGAACTTCGTCAGGCTGCCCTCAAGCGCCGCGACCACGTAGAAGTGCGCGCCTCTTCGCTCACTGAGGTGGAGCGGGTGCTGCTGCGGGCGCTGGCCATCACCGACCCCGAGGACGAGCGATCGCGCCGGCTGGCAGCCGCGGCCCTGGCCCAGCAACCGACCTGGTTTGAACACCTGGGCACCGTCGGCGCCATGCAGGCGCTGGCCGCGCGTCAGGCCAACGACCCCATCGCCGCGGTTGAGGACCCGGCCCAGCGCGCCCTGCTGGCCGAAGCCCTGCTGGCCGAAACCAAGCCGCCCGAAGAGAACGAGGTCCAGAGCGCCATCCAGGAGATCCAGGAGAGGGCCATCGAGAACCGCCAGCGCGACCTGCGCACCCTGATCGCCGAGGCCGAGCGCCGCGGCGATTTCACCGAGCTTTCCCTGCTGACGCAGCAGAAGATGGAACTGGACCGGACTCTGCGCCAGTTGCACAATCTGAGACAGCCGGAACGGTAGAGCGATTCCTGGGTAAGTGTGTCCTTTTTCTGATTTATGCCGAGTCGCCGGCTCCCTTGGGGTCGCGTCGACCCAACGGCATAGGATTGGGGATGTTGCAACCCAGGAATCGCTGTAACCGGCTCCCAAAGCCGTGTCACCAGGAACGCAGCGGCCACCCACCCCACGATCATCAAATCCTGCGTCCTATTGGGTTTTGCCGCGTCAAATATGCAGGAGCAGGAGCGGCTGGAAGGCGAAACTGCCCGGTGCGGCCGTGAAATCGGCCGAGAGGTTCCTGACCGTGCCCCGTTTTTGGTCGGCAAATCCGGGGTGGGCTGTGGTATTCTATTGATCTCTGTGAGGATGTGCGCCCTTTTGCCCCAACTATGAGCCGCGGCTCGCGGGCGACACAGGTGAAACCTGACGCGCTTATCATCCTGTTCCGAGCAACCACCTGAAACCGCTTTTTTTTGCGGGCGACCGCAGGTCCGTGTGTGCATGCGCCGAAGCTTCCGGGATTTCCGCAAGGAAATCTTTTCTGGCGTGCATGACCGGGCTTCGTATCCGCGCGCAGCACAGCGCTGAATCTGCTTTGCGCGGCCGCATTACCATCGGGCAGCGGCGACCCTGAACGACATCGGACAGGACCATGCATTCCTGGTCTTGCCGAAGAGAGTAGGAACATTTTGGCGATAGACGACAAATTCGAACACGATATTGAGAGCCTGATTGAGGTGGGCAAGGAAAAGGGCTACCTGACTTACGGCGATGTCAACGACATGCTGCCGGAAGATATGGGCTCCCATCCCGATGATCTGGACGACCTGATTACCACCATCGGCACCCAGGGAATCGACCTTCTGGACGGCCCCAAGTTCGGCGGCGACAAGGACTTTGAGCTGGAAGAGGGCGAGGACGTTGAACTGGACCTCACGCCCGGCACCCTGGAAAAGACCAATGACCCGGTCCGCATGTACCTGCGCGAGATGGGCACGGTTCCGCTGCTTACCCGCGAAGGCGAAGTGGAAATCGCCAAGCGCATTGAGCGCGGGCAACTGCGCGTCCTCAAGGCCATCTCCCGCTCGCCCATCGTGATTCGCGAAATCGTGGCCCTCGGCGAGGACCTCAAGCGCGGCGTGCGCAACGTCAAGGAAGTGGTGGTTTTCGACGAGGAAGAGCTCACCGAGGACGTGGTGCAGGCTCGCGTCAAATCCACCGTGACGCGCATTGACGCGCTGGTGAAGCACCAGAAAAAGATTATTGCGCTTGAAGAGAAGCAGGCGGCTCCGGCGGCCGCGGCCAAGGGCAAGGTTTCCGCGGCGCGCCACTCCCGCTGGATGAT
>JBEKTB010000206.1:0-5780 GCA_049516495.1 Occallatibacter sp. | reverse complement strand
TGGATCAGATGGTGGGCAAGTCCATTCACATCTTTCACAGGAATCCGGCGAATGTCGAGCGGATCATGGGGGCGAAGCATCCCAGCGGCGCGCATGAACTCCCCCACAAGGCGACCATCGAATTGGGGCCCGTGACGCTCGACCTCGACGTTGAGCCGATGACCGGCAGTCATGGGGAGTATGTCGGCGCCGTGGTTGTCTGGGGTGTCAGCACCCAGCAGACAATCGATGCGTTGAAGGCGGCGCAGGAGGTGCAGCGCAACGACATCGAGCATTTGGACGGCAATCTGCAGATGGTGGCCACGGCCACACACCAGATCGAGTCGAGCATTGCCGAAATCGCCAAAAATGCCGTGGTCGTGTCGCAGGCAGCCGAGAAGTCGCGCACCGCAAGCACCGAGAGCAAGACGGCCATCGAGCGGCTGCGGGCGTCGAGCGCGGGCGTGGCCAAGGTGGCCGAGCTTATTGCCTCCATCGCTACCCAGACCAGCGTGCTGGCGCTCAACGCCAACATTGAGGCAGCCAGGGCGGGGGTGCATGGCAAGGGGTTCGCAGTGGTGGCCAGCGAGGTGAGGAAGCTGGCCGGGCAGACAGCTTCGGCTACGGCGGAGATTCAGGCCAAGGTGGCCGTGATCGGAGGAGATATCGCGACCGCAATAGCGGCGATCGACCGCATCTCCGGCCAGACCGAGGAGTTGTCGGGGCTTTCCCACCAGATGGCCGCTGCCGCCGAGGAGCAGCACCTGGCCACGCGGGAGATGGCGCACAACCTGGAGCGGGCCGCGCACCGCACCTCGGAGATTGCCAAGGTGCGCATCGAGGAGAAGGCGCGGTAGCAGCGACTGATTCGGCCGTGCGATGAACGACGCGGGGCTGGCAAGCCGAGGCAAAAATCCCGGCTCGTCAGCCCCGCGCTTGTTTGCGAATCTGCAGCCTGTCTCAAGCTGTCGCGCCAGCCAGCGCGGTAGCGTGTTCGTGCTCTCTCTCCACCAGGGACAGCGACTCTTCAAGGATGTCGAGGGCCACCGTCGCCTCCTCTTTACTGACAATGAGCGGAGGGCAAAGCCGGAGCGAGGTTTCCCCGCAACCAAGCACCATTAGGCCGCGCTCGAAAGCCACGGTCTCGATGCGATTGCGCAGGGCCGCGGCCGGTTCGCGGGTGGCTTTGTCCTTGACAAGTTCGATGCCGATCATCAGGCCGCGCCCGCGCACGTCGCCCACCAGCGGATGGGTCTGTTTCCAGCCGCGCACGCGTTCCAGGATGAACTCGCCCACGCTGGCTGCATTCGCCATTGCCTCGCGCTCCAGAATGTCCATGGTGGCCAGCGCGGCGGCAACTGAAACCGGGTTGCCGCCGAATGTGGAGGCGTGCGAACCGGGAATCCAATCCATGAGTTCGGCGCGGGTCATGCAAATGCCCAGCGGCATTCCACTGGCGATGCCCTTGGCCATGCAAACCATGTCCGGCTCCACGCCTGAGTGCTCGATGGCCCACCATTTGCCGGTGCGGCCGGCTCCACATTGAACTTCGTCCACCACCAGCAGGATGCCGTGCCGGTCGCAGATCCCGCGCAGCTCGCGCAGGAAGTTGTCGGGAGCCACCACGTAGCCGCCCTCGCCCTGGATGGGCTCGATAAAGATGGCGGCCACCTCCTCGGGCGCGAGGATGGTTTTGAAAAGCTTCTCCTCGATGTAGCGCGCACAGCCCAGGCTGAACGCTTCTTCCTCTTGCGGACCGCCGGTGCAGCCGCGATAGGCATAGGGATAACGGATGTGGGTGACGCCTGGAACCAGCGGCGAGAAGCGCCGCTTCTGCTGGGGCTTGGAGCCGGTCAGCGACAGCGCGCCCATGGTGCGGCCGTGGAACGCGCCCAGGAAGGAGATTATCTGCTGGCGGCCGGTGTGGTAGCGGGCCAGCTTGAGCGCGCACTCGATGGCTTCGGCGCCGGAGTTGCCGTAGAAGAACTTGTGCGGCCCGGGCATGGGCGCCACGGCTGAGAGGCGATCGGAGAGGTTAATGATGCCCTCGTCGTAGAAGTCAGTGCTGGAGATGTGGATCAGCTCGGCGGCCTGTTTCTGGATGGCGGCAACCACCTCGGGGTGGCAGTGGCCGGTCGAGACCACGGCAATGCCGGCCGCGAAGTCGAGAAATTCGTTGCCGTCCACGTCTTCCACGCGGATGCCGCGGCCACGCTTGGCCACCAGCGGATAAGACCGGGTGTAGCTGGGCGAGATGAGCCGGCCGTCGGCCTCGACGGCAGCCTGGGCCTTGGGGCCGGGCAGCGGACAGACGAGTTTTGGTCCGTATTGCGCGTGCAGTTCTTGCTTGGTCATGTTCTTTTCTCCTCGGCAGATTCGGTTGTGCCGTCGCGGATGCGGCACGGCCACGGACCCCGTCGGCTGGGATCATCCAGTTCTGTTTGCCCGGCTGGGCGAGAAAGAGCAGGCCGCTAAGCGAGATCGCGGCAATTCGGCGAAGGCCGCTAGTCGCTTGCGAAGAGGCTTGGACGAGTGCGGGTGGGCAGCACGCGCAGGTGTTGCCGCGGGCAGATGCTGCGCGCGCGTGACCGCGACCAGCGCCGGGAGACTGGTGCAAGCAGCGATTCTTTGGCAGCGCGCGTGTGCATCGAAACCCCGCTGGCCAAGAGGATAGCACGCGCTGACAACGAAATTCCATGGAGAAACTCGGCGGTCCATGGCTCCGCAGGAGCGGGCAATGCCGCAAGATGCGGGAAGCGGCGGAGTGCGGCTCGGGCTACGATGGATTTATCCCGATGAAGAACGCAACCGCCCAGGCAGCTCCGCAGCAAAGAAAAACAGCCACAACCGCCTCGATTGTCCTGGCGTTCGCCAGTGTTTACTTTTTCTGGGGCTCGACCTATACGGCCATCCGCGTGGGTGCGGCCGAGATGCCGGCTCTGCTGCTGGCGGGAGTGCGGTTTCTGGTTGCCGGCGCGATTCTGCTGGCCTGGTGCCGCTGGCGCGGGCTGCGGCTCTTCTGGCCGCCGAAGACCATGTTGACGCTGAGCCTGGTCGGGCTGTTCCTCTTGAGCGGGAGCAATGTATCCCTGGTTTACGCGGAAAAGACCGTTCCCAGCGGCTTGGCCTCACTGGTGCTGGCGGTGATTCCGCTCTACGTCGCGCTGGCGGAGATGCTGCTGCCGGGTGGCGAACCGCTGCCGGCGCGCGGCTGGCTGGGCATGGCGCTGGGGTTTGCCGGGCTGGCCGCGCTGTTGTGGCCTTCGCTGCGCACCGGCATGTCCGGAGATCGCACGCGCCTGCTGGCCCTGGGCGTGTTGCTGGCCGGAGCGCTGGCCTGGACCGTGGGCAGCCTTCTCTCCCGGCGCGCGCGGCTGCCGGTGAACAGCTTTGTGGCCGCGGCCTGGCAGATGCTGGCAGCGGGCGTCTTCAATACTCTGATGGGAACCGTGTTGGGCCAATGGCCCCAGTTTCACGTGAATGCGACGTCGGTTGGATCACTGGCCTATCTGATCACAGGAGGTTCGCTGCTGGGCTACACCGGCTTTATCTATTTGCTGGAACACGTGCCGGTGGCCAAGGTGTCGTCGTACGCCTATGTGAACCCGGTGGTCGCGGTGCTGCTGGGAATTTTCCTGCTCCACGAGCGGCCTGCGGCGGCGGAGTTTGCCGGCATGGCGGGCATCGTGGTGGCCGTTTTCCTGCTTACCACGGCGCAAGTGAAGGCCAGGAGCAAGCCGCAGCCAGTTGGGGAACTGGAGCAGATGCCGGGGGAGTGAGTTGACTACTGCGGAGCGGAATTAGAGCGCTTTCGGTCTTACTGTTGACGGGGTGAGACTTTCTTTGCGGCCTCCCACCCTTGAATCAACAGCGATTCAAGGATGGGGCACCCACGTTCTTCTTAACACTTGAATCGAAAGGGCTCTACGACGGCTTCTTTTCGAAGGCGTTGGCCGGGACCAGCGCGGCGGGAGCTTCGCCATCCAGCGTGACGGCGCCCTTCTCGAAGGTCTGCAGTTCGGCATTGTCGGCGGCCATGGCCATCCAGCAGACAGCGCCCTTCTTGAGCACACTGCACACCGTTTCGATGGTGTACTTGACCTCCGGGTGGCCGATGAGGCTGCCGGTGGCGCGCTCGACCCAGACGCTGTGGGTGCCCAGCGAATAGGCGCCATACACAGGGTCGGAGATCTCGAAGGTCTTTTTCAGGCCCTCGGAGGCGCCGGACGCAAATCCCGGCAGATCCTTTTCGCTCATCGTCTGGCCGAAGCAATCAAAGGGCAGATCCACAACTACCACGACTGAGGCGGGGTTGCCGTGCCTGGCAGTCAGCGCAATCTGCACGCAGGCGATGCCTTTCTTTTCGTCCTCAGTGGTTGCGGCCTGGGACTGCTGCTCCTTCACGACCGGGAGCGACGGCTGCGTGTCCACAACTTCCCAGTCGGCCGGGACGCCGTAGGTGAAGCCGATATCGCTCGTGTGGGTCTGCGTTGCGGGTGCTGCGGCGGGCGCCTGAGCCGAGGCTTCATCAGGCCGCCAGTCTACCACAACCCATGTGCGCCCCAAGCACGCCGGAACCGCTACTTCAGAAGCAGCACCGAGAGCGCGGAAGCGATGCCGGCAATGGAGAAAACGAAACCGATGTACCAGTAGATGCGCATGCGGGTGAGCAGCGTGACCGAGGTGATGACCAGGCCGATCTCCAGCAGCGCCTCGGCCAGGTCGAATCGGTCGGCGCGGGCTTCGGCATGCTCGACCTTGACTTCCAAAGCCTCTGCTTTTTCCTTGTCGTCCTTGGTTTCGTCGGCCCACTTGGCCTGGTGGTCGGCGTAGGCCTTGGCCGTCTTCTGCGCGGCGTTCTTGTCCGTCACAGTGATCACGCTCAGCAGGTCAGAGGCCAGTTGCGTGTCGTTGGAGCGGATCTTGTGAGCCTGGTATTCGTTCCACTGGTCGGTGGCCTTGTTCTGGTCGAGCACGGCTTCGGTGTGGGTGCGATGGCCCAGCACGGTGGTGACGGCCACCAGCACGGCAAGGACGCTCATGGTGAAGGCGACGGGCCGGAGCGTGCGCTCGTGTTCGGCGTGTTCCGCCTGCTCCTGCAACTCCTGGGCTTCGTTGGGTTCCATGGGGATCTCCTCCTCAACCTTGGGCCTGTTCTTGAACAACCATCTGCGCCAGTGCTTCGACCTTGGCGCGCGCTTCCTCCCGGGTAGAGCCGTAGGCCAATACGCCGGGCAAACGCTCAATTGCGGCAACCCAGCGGCCATCCTCTTCTAACTCGAAATCAACTTCGAATTGAGTTTCCATCGGAGTCCAGCTCTTCTACTTCCGCTTCCAGCGCACACCGTCTTTGGAGTCTTCGATGAGCACGCCCTTTTCCGCCAGTTCGTTGCGGATCTGGTCGGCGCGGGCAAAGTTGCGCTGCTTCTTGGCCAGGGTGCGCTCGGCGACCAAGGCGTCGATCGATTCGTCAGTCAGGCCTTGTCGCGCCAGCAGTTCGGGAGCTACCTCGGCCATGCGGCCGGCCTGTTCGGCCCATTCCAGGGCGCGGCGCGTGAGTTCGGCATCGCCGTCGCGGATCACGTCGAAAACGGCATCGAAGCTGGCCAGCACGGCCAGCATCGCGTCCCGGTCGGAGGCCATTAATTGTCCCTGGTCCATGGCCGTGTTGGCGGCGCGGATCAGGTCGAAGATGGGTGCGCGGGCCTCGGCAGTATTGAGATCGTTCGTAAGCGCTGCCAGGTAGTCGGCCTGCTCCTTTTCCGCGGCGGCTTGCAAGGCGGGGTTCGCGCCCTCGGCAA
>JBEKTB010000205.1:0-4677 GCA_049516495.1 Occallatibacter sp. | reverse complement strand
TTCTCGCTGATCGTTCCCGACATCGATCTGTTCATCCAGATGCATGTGGTGAAGGAGGCGCAGACCTCCAGCCGCATTGAAGGAACGCAGACCGGCATCGACGAAGCGCTGATGTCCGAGGAGCAGATCAAGCCCGAGAAGCGCGACGACTGGCGCGAGGTGCGCAACTACATCGACGCCGTGAACACGGCCATTGCCGAACTGCCCAACCTGCCGCTGACCAACCGCCTGCTGAAGCAGACCCATTCAATTCTGCTCCAGGGCGTGCGCGGCGAGCACAAGCAGCCGGGCGAATTCCGCACCAGCCAGAACTGGATCGGGGGCTCCAGCCTGACGGACGCCGTCTTCATCCCGCCGCATCCCGATGGGGTGCCGGAGTTGATGAGCGATCTGGAGAGGTTCTGGCACAATGACCAGATTGCCGTTCCCCACCTGGTCCGGCTGGCCATCAGCCACTACCAGTTCGAGACCGTTCACCCGTTCCTGGACGGCAATGGCCGCATCGGACGCCTGCTGGTGCCGCTCTACCTGGTGAGCAACGGCCTGCTGGCCAAGCCTTCCCTCTACCTGTCGGACTTCTTCGAACGCAACCGGGCCAGCTACTACGACGCGCTGATGCGGGTGCGGGCGTCGAACGATCTGATCCACTGGGTCCGGTTCTTTTTGCGCGGCGTGGGCGAGACGGCCGCCAAGGGGCGCGACACCTTCCGGCAGATTCTGGCGCTACGGACCGAGGTGGAGCAGGCCATCCTGGTGCTGGGCAAGCGAACGCCCAATGCTCGCAGGCTGCTTAACCTGTTGTATAGCAAGCCGTTAGTGGCGTCCACAGACATCAGGCAGGCGCTCGACGTGAGCCAGCCGACAGCGGACAAGTTGATTCAGGATTTCGAAAAGCTGGGCATTCTGGAAGAGATCACCGGGCAACCGCGCTGGCGTGCTTACGCTTTTAATCGTTATCTAGTGCTCTTCATAAGATAACGGAAATCGATTTACGTTATCTTAGATGTCGGCTAATGTAAGGGAAATGCGTTTCCGTTACATTAGCCGCCGGTTAAGGCAAGGATGATGAAAGGGAGCATGAACCTCCACAAAGAGATCCGCTTCGAGGAAGAAGTCTGCGAGCATCTGGCGGCCCATGGCTGGCTTTACGCCGAGGGGGACGCCGCCCATTATGATCGCGCCCTCGCTCTTTACCCGGCGGATGTGCTGGCCTGGGCACAGCAGACCCAGCCCAAGGTGTGGGAGGCGCTCGCCAAGAATCATGGGGCGCAAGCGGGCGAAGTGCTGCTGGCGCGGCTGCGGGAACAGTTGAACACCCGTGGCACGCTGGACGTGCTGCGCCACGGGGTGGAGATGATTGGCCTGCGCAACAAGCTGCCGCTGGCGCAGTTCAAACCGGCGCTGGCCATGAATCCGGAGATTCTGGCCCGCTACGCCGCCAACCGGCTGCGCGTTGTCCGGCAGGTTCGCTACTCCGTGCACAACGAAAATTGCCTGGACCTGGTGCTCTTCCTCAACGGCCTGCCGGTGGCCACGGTCGAACTGAAGACCGACTTTACCCAGAGTGTAGAGGACGCCGTAGACCAGTACCGCTTTGACCGGCTGCCGCGCTCCAAGGGCCAAGCCGCCGAGCCGCTTTTGTCGTTTCCTTCAGGCGCGCTGGTCCACTTTGCGGTAAGCAACTCGGAAGTCCGCATGGCCACCAAGCTGGCCGGACCGGCCACGCGCTTTCTGCCCTTCAACAAAGGCGATGACGGCGCGGCGGGCAATCCGCCCAACCCCGATGGTGGGCACCGCACCGTCTACCTGTGGGAAGAGGTGTGGGAGCGGGAGAGCTGGCTGGAGATTCTGGGCCGCTACCTGGTGACGGAAAAGGACTCGAAGAAGCAGATCAAGAGCGTGATCTTCCCGCGCTATCACCAGTTGGACGCCACGCGGAAGCTGCTGGCCGAAGTGTTTCAGGTGGGCGCGGGCGGCAAGTACCTGATTCAGCATTCGGCGGGCTCCGGCAAGACCAATTCGATTGCCTGGTCGGCGCACTTCCTGGCCGATCTGCATGGCGCGCAACAGAAGAAGGCTTTCGACACGGTGCTGGTGGTAAGCGACCGCAATGTGATCGACCAGCAGTTGCAGCAGGCCATCTTCGACTTTGAACGCACGGCGGGCGTGGTGGCGACCATCACCGGGGAGAGCGCCAGCAAGAGCGGGGAACTGGCCAAGGCGCTGGGCGGGGCGAAGAAGATTGTGGTGTGCACCATTCAGACCTTCCCCTTTGCCTTGGACAAGGTGCAGGAACTGGCGGCCACCGAGGGCAAGCGTTTTGCCGTGATTGTGGATGAGGCGCACAGCTCGCAGACCGGCGAGGCGGCTTCTAAGCTGAAAGCCGTGCTGACTGCCGAGGAGTTGAAGGAAGTGGCCGATGGCGGCGAGGTAAGCACGGAAGACGTGCTGGCGGCGCAGATGGCCGCACGCACCAACCACACCGGCATAACCTATGTGGCGTTTACAGCGACTCCCAAGGCAAAGACGCTGGAGCTGTTTGGCCGCAGGCCCAACCCCGAGTTGCCTGCCGGACCCGGCAATTTGCCCGAGCCGTTCCATGTCTACTCCATGCGCCAGGCGATTGAAGAGGGCTTCATCCTGGACGTGCTGCAGAACTACACCACCTACAAGCTGGCCTTCAAGCTGGCTCACGACGGCAAGGAGATGGACGAGCACGAGGTGGAGCGCAGCGCGGCCCTCAAAGGCATCATGCGCTGGGTGCGCCTGCACCCCTACAACATTGCGCAGAAGGTGCAGGTGGTGGTGGAGCACTTCCGCGATACCGTGCAACCCTTGCTGAACGGCCATGCCAAGGCCATGGTGGTGGTGGGCAGCCGGTTGGAGGCGGTGCGCTGGCAGTTGGCCATCGACAAGTACATCAAGTCCAGCGGCTACAAGATTGCGACGCTGGTAGCCTTCTCCGGCGAGGTGCATGATCCCGAGTCCGGCCCCGAGGATTTCACAGAGACCAGCAAGCTGCTGAACCCCAACCTGCGTGGGCGCGACATAAGCAAAGCCTTCGATGCGCGGGATGCCGCAGGTACGGAGGAGTATCAAATTCTGCTGGTGGCGAATAAATTCCAGACCGGCTTCGATCAGCCGCTTCTGTGCGGCATGTATGTGGACAAGCGGCTGGCGGGCATCCAGGCGGTGCAGACGCTTTCCAGGCTGAATCGCTCTTACTCAGGGACGTTTGGCGTAAAGAAGACGACCTACGTGCTGGACTTCCGGAACGATCCGGAAGAGGTGCTGCTGGCGTTCAGGGCGTACTACAAGACGGCGGAGCTGGCCAACGTCACCGACCCGAACCTGGTGTTCGATCTGCGGATGAAGTTGGATGCCGCCGGACACTACGACGACTTCGAAGTGGCTCGCATGGTGGAAGTGGAGCTGGACCCCAAGGCCAAGCAGAGCGACTTGCTGGCCGCGCTGGAGCCCGTCGTGAAACGGTTGTTGACACAGTACAAGTTGGCTCAAGAGCAATTCCGTGCGGCCCAGGCCAAGAAGGACAGTCAGGCCGCCCAGGAAGCCAAAGACGAGATGGACAGCCTGATCCTGTTCAAACGGGATATGGGCGCCTTCCAGCGCGTGTACACCTTCCTGTCGCAGATTTTCGACTACCAGAACACGGCCATTGAAGGCCGGTACATCTTCTACCGGCGCCTGCTGCCACTGCTGGACTTTGGCCGGGAGCGGGAAGAGATTGACTTGTCGAAGGTGGTCCTGACGCACCACAACCTGAAGAACAAGGGCAAGCAGGCGCTGCTGCTGGGCGAGGGCGAAAAGCCCAAACTGGCGCCGATCACCGACATTGGCTCCGGCTCGGTGCAGGAGAAAGAGAAGGCTCTGCTGGCGGAGATCATCGCCAAGGTGAATGACCTGTTCGAGGGAGAGCTGACGGAGGACGACAAGCTGGTTTACGTGAACAACGTCATCAAGGGGAAGCTGCTGGAGTCCGATGTCCTGGTTCAGCAGGCATCCAACAACACCAAGGAGCAGTTCTCCAACTCTCCCGATCTAGCCAACGGCATTCTGAACGCCATCATGGACGCGCTCGCGGCACATTCCACAATGAGCAAGCAAGCGCTGGAGTCAGAGAAGGTGCGCTGCGGTCTGAAGGACGTACTCCTGGGACCGGCCAAGCTGTATGAGGCGTTGCGATCCAAAGGAGAGAACCCAATAGCGGCGGAGCAATTTGGCTCAACAGACTTGGCAGCTGAACAACTTCATGCTTTGGAGGGCGGGCGATGGTGAGAATCTATAGCTGACGCGAATCTCTGAATCGGGTCCGCCGGCAATGGTTCCCGTTGGGATCGGCGTTTCGCGGTACTGATCCAGTGGAACGAGCGATGAACTGCATGATTCTGGCTCGCTTCACCCCGGTCCGTTCCTTTCCGTGTCGCGGGCGCACGGTCGACATGTATTATTGGGTTCTGCTCGGAAACTCACATGTCCAGCCCCTGTTGCAATGTCGAGCCCGTCTCGGATCTGCTATTTCGGGTCGTTCCGAATCAGCCGCATTCGAGGCCGACGGAACGAGCCGTCATCTTTGTCCACGGGTTCATGGGCGACCCTCAAGAGACTTGGCAACAGAAGGATGCACCCGACTCCTTTCCCGCTCTGCTGGCCACAGAT
>JBEKTB010000204.1:0-4695 GCA_049516495.1 Occallatibacter sp. | reverse complement strand
CTGTTGCGGTTTTCACCGCAGCGCGGGCAAAGTCCCTTGCAGTCGGGCTTGCACAGCGTCCTGACCGGCAGGGACAAAAGCACCTGCTCGCGCAGCACATCCTCAAGCGACAAACTGTCCTTTTGATAATACCCGATTTCGGTCTCCGGCGCAGTAATGGACCGTTCCGGGGCGTCCGCATCGGCCTCCGCGGGCCGGAAGATCAGGTCATACTCGGCGGCCAGCGGAATCTCTACCGGCTCAACACAGCGGGCGCAGGGAACCTGGAAGCGGCCCGAAAAACGGCCTCTGAGCCGGATATCGGCCACAATATCCCTGGGTCCGCGATGCTCATGCAGCACTTCGGCCTGGCCGGAGGCAGCCAGCATCCCCTCCTGCTCGGCTTCCTGACCGAAATCGATCGCTCCCGGAGCCAGTTCCAGATCGAAATCGATCGCTTCCCGTTCCAGCTCGCTTACCTTGAAGTCCATGCTATGAGCCTACGGCGCTAACATCCGGGAGTCAATCCTCATTGAGTGCGCGCCGGCCGTTCAGCAGGCCCTTTTTCCCCCGGCTATTCTGGATGCAGACTGCCGAATGGAAGCGCAAGTCTGGCGGAGAGACAATGCAGATCAGAGATGCTGTCCAGACGGATTTCGAGGAAATCACCGCAATCTACAACGAAGTCCTCACGAATTCGACCGCGATCTACAGCGACCGCCCGACAACCTGCGAAGAAAGAATCGCATGGTGGAAAGGCCGGCTCGTGCAGGGCTATCCCGTCCTGGTGGCGGCTGACGCCGGCGGTGTTGCCGGGTTCGCCACCTGCGGGGATTTCCGCCCCTGGCCTGGCTATCGGTTCACGGTGGAGGGCACGGTGCACATCCACTCCGGCTTGCGCGCCCGGGGAGTTGGAACGGAGTTGCTGAAAGCGCTGATTGAGCGGGCCGGGGCGCTGGGGAAGCACACCATGATCGCCGGGGTGGATTCAGAAAATGCGGCCTCCCTGCGGTTTCTTGAGCGCTTCGGGTTTCAGCGCGCTGGATGTCTTCGCGAGGTGGGATTCAAGTTCGGCCGCTTCCTTGACCTGGTCTTTCTTGAGTACTGGATCACTCCGCCGCTGCGGGGCGACGGACCGGCAAATCCCAATTCCCTGACCTGAGAACCTGCTCACGCAAGGCGGTAAATGGTGAATGGAGGCGTCGTGCCGGCATCGCGGTAAGGCGAGATGCTGTGCTGCATGAAATCGGACACCCAGTGGCTGCCATCGTACATCTCGATGTGACCGTATGGATGTTGATCCGTCTTGTCGAATACCACGACATCGCCGACTTGCGGAGTATAGGAGTCCGGAGACACGACTTGCGCGCCGTGCCTCATCAGAAACGGCCCGTAATCTCCGGCATCGCCCGATTGCGGGCGGTCTGCGGTGTTCAGTCCGGCGGCTTCCAGACCCATCCGGCAATACATGGCGCAATGATGACTGGAGCGGGTAAGCGCGTGGGCGTCCATCCATTCCGAGAGCTTGCTCTTGTTCAGGGAGCAGGCGGGGTCCGCCGAAGAGGCCGGGCTGCCTTGGGACGCGGGCGCCATGGCGGGATTTCCGCTCAGCCAGGCTCCGGCATTGACAGTGGCGGGCAGGCCGCGGCCAACGCTGCCCTGCGAGAGGAGACGGGCCATGCTGCTGCCGTAATACTGCGCGCCGGTACTGCCCGTGCCCACACCCATGACGGATTGGGAGAAGCTGGCGCCGCCATCCTGAACGTGCAGACCGCTGGAATCGTAGGCGACCTGGAGGCTGCTGTCGAAGTCCGCATCAAGACCATCGCCGGGGTCAGAACACTGCTGGTCCTCGAGCGACAAAGCCTCTTCGACCATCTGCTGGAAGTTGACCTCCCCGGCCCCGGCCTGGGCGAAGCCGCCCTGAAGCACGCGCTGGCCGGCAACGTTGGATGGGCCGGTGAAATCCAGTGGTCCGGTGATCATCGCTCCCTCCGGTGACGCGCAGTGCGGGCGCCTGTCTCCAATTCTAGCGAAAGAAATTCTAAACTTGCATCTCCCGGCCGCCGGTCCGGTGACCTTGGTGTTTTGACCGCGGCCCAACCCGGGGCAGTTGATTGATCCGGCAGGTTTTAAGATACGCACATGAGGGAAACAGCAAATTCCACCTCCGACGCTCCGATTCGCGTCCGCCTGGCGACAGAGGCCGACCGGGCGCGCCTGATTCCGCTCGTCAACGCCGCCTTCTCCATCGAGACCTTCCTTGAAGGCACGCGCACCGACGAAGAGCGCCTTGCAGCCACCATGCGCAAGGGCGACATCCTGTTGGCCGAACTGGCGATTCAAGACCAGGGCGGCGAGCCTGTTGGCTGCATCTACACCGAAGTACGCGGAGAGCGCGGCTACATGGGCATGCTGGCAGTCCATCCCGCGCGCCAGGGCACGGGGCTGGCCGGCCTGCTGGTCCGGGCAGCCGAGGGGCATCTGCGCGGTCAGGGATGCGTCGCGGTGGACATCAGCGTCCTCAGCCTGCGGCCGGAGTTGCTGCCACTCTATCGCCGCTTCGGCTTTGTCGAGACCGGAAGAGAAGAGTTCGCTTTTTCACGCGAGCTCAAACCCGGCGCGGAGTGCCACTGCATCGTCATGTCCAAACCGCTCTGAATCTTGTATCGTCTTGCAGGCGACTGACGGAATGCGCTTCACTCAAGGCTGCGCCGCAGGCTTGAACGACCGCAGAGCCGCTTCTACAGCGGCCTTGAGGGGCGGCAGATCATCCTGGATTGTATTCCAAACCGTCTCAACTTCGACTCGGTCGTATTGATGGCGCAGCCAGTTGCCGATGCCGCGAATATCGCGCCATGGGACACCCGGACAGAGGACCTCGGCTTCGTCCTTCAGTCTGACGGCCGCCTCGCTGATGATGAGCATTTTGCGCTCGACAGCAGCTTGAGTCTTGTCGTCCCACTGGTAACCCTCAAAGTCCATTCCGCTCACGAATTGCTCGATAAGGACGATGCTCGCGAGAATGTCGCTTAGATGCGATCTGGCATCCTCAAAAGGCATGAATGGCCTCACGAACGGCCCGTGCCCGCACATCTTCCTTCATCGAATTCGCAGGAGAAAGATCGACCTTCACGCCGAGCAAGTCGCTGAGCCGGTTCTCCAGGTGCGCCATGCCCACCAGGGAGAGCCGCTTCGACCGGTCGAGATCGGCCATCAGGTCCACGTCGGATTGAGCGGACTCCTGCCCACGCGCCACGGAGCCGAACAGCCGCAGATGCACGATCCCGGCAGCCTTCAGTTCAGGCTCATGCAGTCGAAGCGTCTGGATGACGTAACCCTTGTCCATACTGGAACTTTGCCACAACCTGCAATCCGAATTCAACAAATCGTTTGTCGCAACGAAAGCTGAGACCGCCGCTACCGCCTGTCCGACCCCTCGATCGAGGCTGTTCTTGGTCCCGCCGCGTGCAGATACCGGCTGGCGAAATCGAGAAACGTGGGCCAGTTCGGCCCCGGCGTGTGGCCGCCGGAGTGCTGCCGGAAAGCCAGATCACCTGCGACCAGCGGAGTCTCAATGGGCGGGAATTCCGAGGTTCCCAGGTCCTTTTTCCCCAACAGCCGGTAGACCGGTCCCGCTCCCACCTCAGCCAGAAACATGCCCCGGGCGTCGGCCCAGCCATCGCCGTTCAGGGCGCCGGCTCCAATGAAAACCGGCCGCGGCGCGCACAGGGCGATCAACTCGTGGGCGTCCACCGGCATGTCGCCGGGGGTCAGCGGGCCGGCGTACTTCAAGAAATTGCCCGCCATCCAGTGGTACTCGCTGGCGGCGGCCACGTTTCCCACCTGCTCGCCGAAGATATGCCGGTAGAGCTTGGCGCCGCCCTC
This sequence comes from Occallatibacter sp., assembly GCA_049516495.1. Lineage (GTDB taxonomy): Bacteria > Acidobacteriota > Terriglobia > Terriglobales > Acidobacteriaceae > Telmatobacter. The sequence continues at coordinate 828 of JBEKTB010000204.1, read as the reverse complement.
GCCGGAAGAGCTGATGTAGGCGACGGCGAACCGCGGGTCATAGGCCATGGTCACCAGGGCCGTCTTGCCGAAGCGCGAGTGGCCCTCAAGGCCAACCTGCTTCGCGTCGACCGATTTGTCGGTCTCAAAGTAGTCCAGCGCCCGGCTGGCTCCCCAGGCCCAGGCGCGCAATGTGCCCCAATCATCGAGCTTGCGCGGCTGACCCTTGTTCATCAATCCGATAATGCCCTGGGTCAGTCCGGCGCCGTTGTCTGCCTGGTAGCTGGTGGGAATCAGTTCGGCATAGCCCCAGCCTTTGGCCAGCACCTGCTGCTGCCAGGTCGGTCCCTGGTTGCCGGGGCCCCCTGGAGTCATCTCGGGAATGCGCCTGGCGATGGCGGCCATGAACTCCCGGCTGAAGGCCAGCTCCATGATCACCGGGACGGGACCGCTGGCGTTGGCCGGGGTGGTCAGGGTGAGATCGATGTCCACCTCGATCGCCGGCCAGGCCGAGTTGTCCACGTGGCCCAGGAGCTTTTTGGTCACCGCCGGCACATCGCCGATCTTCTCCTGGGTGATGCTGACCACCTTCCAGGTCACCGTGGGCAGGTTGGCGGGAGCGCGGCCGAGGATTTCGCGGTCGAAGTCTTCCACGATCTCAGGCCGGCGCTTGGTCCACCAGACTCCGGCCGATGTCACCGGCTGGCCGTCTTTGAGCACCAGGGGGTTGGGCAGATTGGGGTAGACGCCGGCCTTCGATTCGTCGTAGTTGGCCGCGAACGGCGATTTGGGGTCGTTATCCACCCCGCGGCGAAGCTCCTTGATGCCCAGCAGGTTCATGAGCCGCTG
>JBEKTB010000203.1:0-8524 GCA_049516495.1 Occallatibacter sp. | reverse complement strand
CTGAAAACCTGCCAGGGTCTACGCGCCTCTCTACCTTGAGGCGTCCTCGAGCCTGGTCTGGCGGCAAAAAGGACACGCCCAATTCAAAAGAAGTTACGCATGTATCATACATTTCGCCGTTGGCTGCATCGGAGCGCAATCGCGTACCGCGGCATCCGGGCACTGAGGTCGCAATGGACTCTTTCGGGAAGGGGCACTTCGGTGGGATAGACGCTGCTCAGGCGGCTGGCTGCTCAGTGGTCGAGGCGTCAGCATCGGGGGAGAGTTTTTTCGGCGAGGAGAGAAGAGCCTGCAACTCGGCGGGTAGTGCGGAGAAGTGTACCGCTTTGGCGAAGTCCTCGTCGGTCCATTCCGGATTTTCGTCGTCGATCAACTCAGGGTCTGGCCTTTGCATATCGATTTCGCTCCTTGCGGCTGGCCTTTCTCAAACTGATGACGCCGAAAGCGCTTCCGCGCATGGTGAATAGCAGCGCATAAAGCGTAGTCCCAATGTACCCAAGAGCCCGCGTGCGAACTTCGCCATAGTCCCTGCGCGTATCGGTGGAGTATACGGCTGAACCAAGATCGAACTCCGCTACCATATCGAAGCCAAGCCCGCGTTCCCGAAGGTTCCGTTCGCTCTTACGTGGATCGTACGTGATCTCCACATGAGTGACTGTAGCCGGAAACTCGAATTCCGACATCACAATCGGAGGTCATGCGGCAATGCTTCAGATCCCAGAATCGGGAGTTGGAGAGCCGGCTTCATGCTGTCCCACCCTTGCCGCGATGAGACTGCGGCAAGGATGGGGCACCCGGCTATCTTTGTTCGAAGACTAGGATTCCGACTGCGTGATTTCGTACTTTGAGTCCGTCGTATCCCAGGTCTCAAAATCGAGACCTGGGGCACCCGAAGCGGATACAAGAACAAACGGTCAGGGTCCTAATTGAAAGATGGGTGAAGGCAGTTCGTCGACGAGCAATAAAAATCCCCGCATCCAGGCTGAATTTCACTGGATGCGGGGATTGATGACTGGCACAGCCTCAGCGCCGCAGGCGGGTTGGCCGCACCGCAGGTGCTACTTATCCGTCAGCGCTTCGACGCCGGGGAGTTTCTTGCCTTCCAAGAACTCCAGGCTGGCGCCGCCGCCGGTGGAGATGTGGGTGATCTGGTCGGCGAGGCCGGTCTTGTTGATGGCGCTGACCGAGTCTCCGCCGCCGATGATGGAGATGGCTGCCTTGTTGGCGGCTACGGCCTTGGCGATGGCGTTGGTGCCCACGGCAAAGCGCGGGAACTCGAAGACGCCGGCGGGGCCGTTCCAGACGATGGTCCTGGCCGTCGCGACAACCGCTTCAATGGCCGCTATGGACTTGGGACCGATGTCCAGGCCCTGCCAGTCGGCGGGGAAGTCAACGGAGCAATCCCACTCCTGGGTCTTGGCGTCCTCAGCGAACTTGTCGGCGAGGATGTTGTCGACGGGCAGCAGAAGGTTGACGCCCTTGGCCTTGGCCTTGTCGAGAGCCGCCTTGGCCATGTCGATCTTGTCCTCTTCAACAAGCGACTTGCCGGTGGCCACGCCCAGGGCGCGCTGGAAGGTGTAAGCCATGCCGCCGACGATGACCAGGGTATCGACCTTGTCGAGCAGGTTGTCGATGACGTCGATTTTGCCGGAGATCTTGGAGCCGCCGATGATGGCCACAAAGGGCTTTTCGGGGTTTTCAAGGGCTTTGCCGAGGTAGGTGATTTCCTTTTCCATCAGCAGGCCGGCGACGGCTGGCTTGAGGAAATGGGTGATGCCCTCGGTAGAGGCGTGGGCGCGATGGGCGGAGCCGAAGGCGTCGTTGACGTAAACCTCGGCGAGCGAGGCCAGGGCCTTGGAGAAGGCGGGATCGTTGGCTTCTTCTTCGGCGTGGTAGCGCAGGTTCTCAAGCAGCAGGACCTGCCCGGACTCAAGCTGGCGGGAGAGCGTGGTGGCGACTTCGCCGATGCAATCGGGGGCAAAGCCGACGTTGACCTTCTCGCCGAGGGCCTTGTCGAGCAGGGCGCGCAGGCGGTCGACGACCGGACGCAGCGAGTACTTGGGATTCGGCTTGCCCTTGGGGCGGCCGAGATGCGAGGCCAGAATGACCTTGGCCTTGTGCTGCAGGGCGTACTGGATGGTGGGCAGAGTGGCCACAATGCGGGTGTCGTCGGTGATGGTCGAGCCGTCTTCAGTGAGCGGCACATTGAAATCGACGCGGATGAAGACGCGCTTGTTGGCCAGATCGATGTCGCGAATGGAGAGCTTGGACATGGGAATATGCCTTCCTTGATTGAGGGGGTTACTGGTCAGTGGGTTCGTCGGGTTCGTCGCCTTCGCAGCAACAGTCGTCGCTTTCACAGCCGCACTCGCCGTCTTCGCAGCAGCAGTCGGAACAGGGAAGGATCGCTTCCATCTCCATCTCGAGGCGCCAGGCGGGATTGAGCAGCGCGGCGACCACGACCATGGTGGCAGCGGGACGAATGTGGCCGAAGAACTCGCCGTGCACGCGGCCCACGGCTTCCCAGTCCTCGGCGTGCGTGAGATAGATGCGGGTGCGGACAACGTCTTCGAGGGAAGAGCCGGCCTGGGCGAGGGCCTCAGCGGCGATGGCAAAGATGCGGCGGGTTTGGCCCGCTGCGTCCTGATCTTCTGCGCCAACGGGGCCGGTTCCGGAAAGATGAACGATGTCGTCCACGCGAACGGCGCGAGAGAAGCCGATGATGGGCTCGTAAGGGGAGGTGCCGGGGATATTTTTGCGCATGGGATTTTTCAGGGAACAGTGAACAGTGAACAGTGAACAGTGGACGGAAAACAGTGGTCAGACAGTGGGAAGCGGACGAGGAACAGTGCACGGTGGGTTATTTCTGTCCACTGTGCACTGTCCACTGTCTACTGTTTTTACAGGCCCTTCGCGGTCAGGAAGCTGATGAGGTCGACGACGCGGCTGGAGTAGCCCCACTCGTTGTCGTACCAGCTGAGCACCTTGACGAGGTTGCCGACCACCTTGGTCAGAGGCGCGTCAACGATCGAGGAGAGCGGGTTGCCCTTGAAGTCGGAGCTAACCAGCAGGTTGGAGTCGACGCCCAGGATGCCCTTCAGTTCGCCTTCGGCGGCCTTCTTGAAGGCGGCGTTCAGCTCTTCGGCGGTGGTGGGCTTCTCGGCGATGTAGGTCAGGTCGACGACCGAGACGTTGGGTGTGGGGACGCGGATGGCGAAGCCGTCGAGCTTGCCGGCGGTCTCAGGGATGACCAGCTTGAGGGCCTTGGCGGCGCCGGTCGAAGTCGGAATCATGCTGAGTGCAGCGGCGCGGGCGCGGCGCAGGTCCTTGTGCGGGAAGTCGAGGATGACCTGGTCGTTGGTGTAGCTGTGGATGGTGGTCATGAGGCCGCTGACGAGGCCGCTGGTCTCGAGGATGACCTTGACGACGGGCGCCAGGCAGTTGGTGGTGCAGCTGGCGTTGGAGATGATGTTGTGCTTGGCCGGATCGTACTTGTCCTGGTTGACGCCGAGCACGATGGTCAGGTCCTCGTTGGAGGCCGGAGCGGAGATGATGACTTTCTTGACGGTCGCGCCGAGGTGAGCCTTGGCCTTGGCGCCGTCGGTAAAGTGGCCGGTGGACTCGACGACGATCTCGGCGCCGACAGAAGCCCAGTCCAGCTTGGCAGGGTCGCGCTCGGCCCAAACCTTGATCTTCTTGCCATCGACGGAGATGAAGTCCGCGCCGGCGACGATCTCGTTCTTCAGGTTGCCCAGGATCGAGTCGTACTTGAGCAGGTGGGCCAGCGTAGCCGGGCTGGTCAAGTCGTTGACGGCGACCGGATTGCCAAGAGAGGCGCGCAAAACGTTGCGGCCAATGCGGCCGAAGCCGTTGATACCAACCTTAACTGCCATTGTGTGTATTCTCCTTCGTAGTCGGTGAAGCTGTGGTTTTGAGCTTTTTCAAACTTGCAGTTCGGCGGCTGGAAGAAGCCCAGCAGGCGATTCCACCAAACTCATGATCGTACCATTGTTGCCAGCGGGAGACGAAATCCAACGCGGATCAGCCCGCGTTCAGTCCGGAATGCCCCTCCACACAAGTGTGCCCAATGGGGTACACGATCGTATGTGACGGGGTGCACAGTCGAGCAAAACGAGGGACATGCTGCCTTGCGCAGCGGAGTTCGAGGTCGCCGCTGGCTCCGCCCCCGGCGACGAAGACCTGTCGCCCGGGGACCCCGGGCCCGGTGGTCGCGTCGACTAGAGCTCTGTGGCTCCGAAGGGGTTATCCCTGATTTTGTTCTATTTGCCGCGCCCTCGGTAAGTATGGTATCCCGGTAGGAGTACGAAGGTGTTGAAAGTGGCATGAGAAGACGCTCGAGACGCACTCCCAATATTTCCGAATCGACTGGCAAAATCGGCCAGGAACTCCCATCGAATCAACCGGCCCCGCTGGTGCCGCTTTATCCGGACGAAGTTCCCGCTCCGCTTGCGCACCACTCGGCACAACGGCCGCAGGAACCTCAGCGGCGGCAGGAGCAGACGCGCCCGGCTGAACAGAGATCGGCTGAACCGAAATTGGCAGAGCAGGCGCCGACCGCAGCACGCCCTCAGGAACACCGGCCCGCACGTCCGGAACGGCCCGCGCGGCAGGACTGGAATGAGCAGGCGGGGACAGGGCGCTTTGAGCTGGAAACCCAGCCGGAGTCGCCGTCTGTGCCGTCGCCGGAGGCCGTGGCAGCCGAGCGCTCGCCGCAGGCTCCCAAGGGTTATGTGGTACTGGCCATCGGACTCCCCGGCTCGGGCAAGACCACCTGGTTCCGTCGCCGCGGGGTCACGCCGTTGTCGAGCGACCTGCTGCGCAACATCCTCTTTGACGATGTGGAGGAGCAGCGCTACCAGGGGCTGGTGTTTTCGACGCTGCGTTCGCTTCTGCGGGCCAGGCTGATTGCGCGCATGCCATGGAATTATGTGGACGCAACCAATCTTTCCATCCATGAACGCCGGCAGTGGATCAAGATGTCAAAGAGCTTCGGCTACGAGGTGCAGGCGGTGTTTTTCGATGTGCCGCTGGATGTGTGCCTGGACCGCAACCGCCAGCGCGACCGCTCGGTGAGTGAGGATGTGATGCGCAAGATGGCGGAGAAGCTGAAGCCGCCGGTGTTTGAAGAGGGGTTTGAGAAGATCACCGTGGTACGGGTGAAGAGCGCGGGCTGAGGGTCGGAAGAAAGCAAGAGTCGGCAGGGGGACGGGCTGAGGCTCGTCCCTTTTCGCCATCAGGGGCATCGGCCCCTGAATGAATGCAAGCAAGGAGGACTTCCCCATGAGTACCGCTCCTGCTTCTGTGCCTTATGTTGAACCGTGGCTGCGTGGAACCCATCCGGAAGTTCCGGCGGTGGGCCGCGCCGTGCTGCACGCGTTCGATCTGGCCCTGGACGACCTGACGAAATGGACCGCGGGGCTGACGGACCTTGAAGTTCACACGCTGCCGCTGGGTCTGCCGCCGGTGGCCTTCCATTTGCGTCATATTGCGCGCTCGGTCGACCGCCTGCTGACCTACGCCGAGGGCGGGCAGCTTTCCGCCGCGCAGTTGACTGCGCTGAAGGCCGAGCAGGTGGGACCGCAGCACGACGAACGCGAGACGCTGGCTGTGCTGCTGGCCGAGGTTGAGGCTTCGTTCACGAATGCGGCCGGGCGGGTTCGCGTGCTGGCCGGGGCGGATTTTGATACCTTTCGCGGCGTAGGCCGCAAGCAGTTGCCGACCTCGATTGGCGGCGCGCTGGTGCACGTGGCCGATCACACGCAGCGGCACGTGGGGCAGGTGGTGACGACGGCCAAGGTGCTGAAGGCGCTGCGGGAGTAGGCGGGTATCTCATTGATATTTCGGCGGCGGGCTAGGGTAAAGTGATATTGAACGAGGGAAAGCCCGTGAGACTTCTTCACTACGTCGAGATTGAGAACTTTAAGCTCTTTGGCGACAAGCAGCGAATCGAGTTGGATCACCCCGCCGTTTTGATCGGGCCGAACAATTGCGGCAAGACCAGCGCAATCCAGGCGTTGGCTCTTTGGTCACAAGCTGTGAGAACTTGGCACGGCATCCGTGGTGCCTCAAAGGCAAAGGAACGTTCGGGGGTTCAGCTAAACCGTCTCGAAATTGTGTCCGTCCCGGTTCAAAAGACGCGATATTTCTGGTTAAACATGAAGGTCAAGAAAGGGTCTAATGAAAATGTCTATCTGATAATCACAGTAGGGGTAGAGTTTCACGGAGAAGTCATCCCCTTGGCAATGCGCTTCCATAATGATGGAGATGAGCTCGTATACTGCCGGGTCAAAGAAGATTCAAGCTACGGAACTCTTGTTGACGAAGAGAAGAAGAGAGAATTCTTACAGCATGTCATAGATATTAAGGTCGAGCTCTTGTATCCCATGTCAGGGCTAAGCACGCTAGAACCTGTTTATCAAGACAAGTTCATTGGAACTCTGATGGGGCAAGGGAGAACGGCTGAGGTTTTGCGTAATTTGTGCTATAAGGTCGAAGACGCTGAATGGTCGAAGATTCAGAGGTTGATGCACCGCCTATTTCATGTGGAACTCAAGACTCCCACCGAGAATACACAGGGAGGCATTGAGCTGTATTATTCCCCGGTTGGTTTGCCTAAGGAGTCGCTTGAACTGGCGACATCTGGACGAGGATTCCAACAGATGCTGCTCATTTTTGCTTATCTTTATGGGCACAAAAAAAGCGTCTTGTTAATTGATGAGCCTGACGCACATCTGGAAATTTTAAGGCAGAAGCAAATGTATGTATTGTTGAGGGATATAGCCGCCGAAAATGATTCCCAAGTAATTCTGGTGACACACTCCGAAGTGATATTGGAGGAAGCGGTCGACAATAATCTGACGCTAATACTTGACGGTAAAGTAGAGGATATTTCAAGTAAGGCAAACGTCGAAAACAGCCTGAAAATCTTTGGCACTGAAAATTATGTTAAGGCTCGCGATAGAGGATATGTGCTGTACGTTGAGGGGAGTACCGATGTGGATATGCTCTGGGCCTTTGCGGAGCGCCTAGGACATCCTGTTTTCGAAGTGTGGGACGAACGGCTCAATTCATACTATGTCCAGAATAATTACCCTGAGATGTCTTTAGAGAGTGAATTGGACAGGGTTGCAATGGGTTATGGGGTAATGCCGAGGGAACATTTTAGGAATCTACGCTCCTTGCTTCCGGATTTAAAGGGCTTGGCAATCTTGGATAACGATGGGCGAAGCCGAACGGACTCAACTGAAGGCGGACTTCGAATATCTTACTGGCGCAGGTATGAGGCTGAAAACTATTTCGTCACTCCCGATCTGCTGCGGAGATATGCCTTGAATCACTATGGGGATGAGAACCTCTTCTCCAATGTTGTCGAACAGGAGATACAGGCCGTTCTCGACGGACTAGTATTGGAAGAAGTATTTGGTGGCAGTGCGGCGGATTTCGAAACCTGGAAGGGTTCTCCCGGAGACTCTGCGCGGCTGGTCTGGGAGAGTAAGACGGAACGCATTAAGCTAAGTTCATTTGCAGAAGAGTTCTTCCGAAGGCTCGGTACGAAGTTGCAAAAACCCATGCTTATGCGGAAGGGGGAGTTGCATCGACTGATCAAGCTCGTTGATGGTAACAGCATTCCACCCGAGGTTTCGCAAAAGCTTAATCTGCTTGAGAATCTCTTAACAGGTGGTCGGTCTGGAACTCAAAGAACGACCATTAATGTGTGACCGCAGCTGCCGCTTCCTTCGGCACACGACCTCTGTAACCTCTCCGTCAGGGCGGAAGTTCAAACGGTCACCTAAGTCGCGGATCTAACAATGGGACTTTCAGTGACTACCGAATCCTGAATGTGGCCCATCTTTTCCTGCTTGGTGCGGACGTAGTCGGCGAAGCTGTCGAGCGCTTCGACTTCGGCCGAGATGCGCTCGACGACAGCGATGCCGGCGGCTTCGAGGGCCGCAACCTTCTCCGGATTGTTGGTGATCAACCGGACAGCAGAGACGCCGAGCAGTTTGAGGACTTCGCCGGGCAGTTCGTACTCGCGGCAGTCGGCGGCAAAACCCAGCTTGACGTTGGCTTCGACCGTGTCCAGGCCATGGTCCTGCAGTTCATAGGCTTTGAGCTTGGCCATGAGGCCGATGCCGCGGCCCTCCTGCTGCTCGTAGAGCAGGATGCCCGCGCCCTCGGCGGCGATGCGGCCCAGGGCCAGTTCGAGTTGCAGCCGGCAATCGCAGCGCAGCGAGCCGAAGACGTCGCCGGTGAGGCACTGCGAGTGGATGCGGACCACGGGCGGCGCGGAGTGGATGTCGCCCATGACCAGGGCAACGAGGCCCTCAACTTCGCCTTTGCTTTCATCGCCGGCCGGAGCTTCGTCGCAGGGGCGCGGCACGGCCAGCCGCCCTTCGAAACCCAGGATGCGGAAGGCTCCCCAGCGTGTGGGGAAATCCGCCTCGGCGACCTTCTTCACGCTTTCGAATCCCATGGATTCATTTTACAGGGGACAGGGATCAGG
>JBEKTB010000202.1:0-4746 GCA_049516495.1 Occallatibacter sp. | reverse complement strand
ACGTGCTCTTCCATGAACCGCACCAGCGTCCGGTCGCGGATGATCCCCGCCTTCACGCTCTCCATCAGCCCGGCCTTCAGTTCCCGTTCCGGCAGCGTACCCAGTACTCCAATGTCGGCAAACACCGCCAGCGGATGATGGAAGCTCCCCACCAGGTTCTTGCCTTCGGGCAGGTTCACGCCCGTCTTGCCTCCCACGCTGGAGTCCACCTGCGCCAGAAACGTCGTCGGCACCTGCACGTAGCGGATGCCGCGCATGAAGACCGCCGCCAGAAATCCGCCCACATCGCCCACAATCCCGCCGCCAAAGGCGATCAGCAGGCTGCCCCGATCTCCGCTGGCCCGCGCCATCTGGCGCAGCAGCTTCTCTACGCTGGCCAGTGTTTTGAACTTCTCGCCGGGCTCCAGAAACAGCACCACTGGGGCCTCGGCAAAAGAGGCCAGAAACGTCTCGCCCCACAGCCCCCAGATGGGCGCTGAAGTCAGCACGAAAACCCGCCGCGGCAGGCTGCCCGCAACCCGCTCAATGCGCGGCGCCAGCGACTCGACCAGCCCGCTGCCTGCAACCACGCCATACTTCGCCGAAGGTGTCTCTACTCGTATCGTTTGCACGCTGCTTTCATCCTAAATGCACGCTGGGCAAAGTTGAGCCGCGGAGCCAGTTTCAAGAGACCCCCTTTTCAGCGAAGCCCGTTTCACGGCGCGGACACCCCGCTGCAAGCCTCGCGATGAAAAACGCCGGCAGGCCGCGGCGTTGCCGAGCGCACCGCGTGGAGTAGGCCAATTGGGCACTTGCAATCTACGGGATACTGTCTAGAGTGACCATTGAACGCTGCCCGCCTTTTCCATAGAAAGTAACGAATACGTTATAGGGGAGACCGATGACTCGCACAACCTGTAGCTTGTTTTCCGCTGCCCTGGCAGTCGCTGGCATCGTTGCCGCTGCCGCCGGCCTCGCCTCAGCACAGACCATCGGAAGCTCAACCGATGTGTTCAAAGTCAACTACTTTGCAAATAACGTCGCTGCAGCGCCCGATGCAACGGTCCGCATCGACAATCCCGGCCTGACGTATGGGAACCTCTGCGCCATGGTCTACGTGTTCGACAACGATCAGCAAATGACTGAGTGCTGCGGATGCCTTGAAACCCACGACGGCCTACGAACGCTATCGGTCAAGCATGACCTGACATCGAACCCCCTCACCGGCGTGGTTTCGAATAACGGCGCGATCAAGATCGTGGCCGCTGCGGCGACCAGTTCGGCGTGCGATCCAACCGCCAGCGTGAGTCCCAAGGCCAACATTCGAGCCTGGGCAACTCACATTGAGAATGTCCTGGCCGGCGCCTACCCGATTACCGAAACCGAGTTTTCAGATTCCTCCCTGGGCGCAACCGAGCTTGCCAACCTGCAGGCGCAGTGTTCCTTCATCAACGTGCTGGGCAGCGGGCACGGCATTTGTACCTGTGGAACCAGCGAGACGATTCCTCCTGTTTTGACCCCGGCCGCGGTTGCCATTTTCGGAACCGGCTATGTGGCCGGAGGGCCGGGATTTGCGGCGCAAGGTGCCGCCGATGGCAACTTCTCTTTGATCTCATGCCCCGCCGGGGCGTGCGGCAGCAAGCCTTTTGTCACCATCACAGGCCAATATCCGTTTCCCCTCTGGCTTGCGAATACATCCACCGCCCAATGGATCGGCCCGGATAGCGGAGGCGATGAGGATTTGAGCGACGCCGTCGGTACCTACGATTACCGGGAGACTTTCGATTTGACCGGTTTCAGCCTTGGCACCGTGGTGATCAGCGGCTCCTACGCAACCGATAACTCGGGCTACATTCAATTGAATGGCGTGACCGTGGGACCGGCGAGCCCGACTTATGCCTCATTGACGCCTTTCAGCCTCACCTCCGGTTTCAAGCCGGGGATCAACACGCTGGATTTCTTCGTGACCAACGCTCCTGGCGGGTTCCCCAACCCATCCGGCCTGTTTGTCGAAATCAGTGGTACGGGTGATCAATAAGCGGTACCGGGGAGCAAATTGCGGAGGCCTTCCGGGGATTGAATTCGCGGCCCCGTCTCTTCCGGCAAAACAGCTTTAGATCGTATCCGCTGCGCGCTTCCTTTGATCTGCGATCGCTCGGTTGAGAACCGGGGATGGCTGAATTGGAATTTGGGTGGCCGTAACGCCCCGAAATGCAAAGCGGCGGAGCTGGTTTGTTCCGCCGCCTGCCCTGCAAACCGCTGCCTGAGGCAGCAGCTACCGGTTACCGGTGTTCACCACCGCCGCCAGCATGTCCGCCGCCACCGCTGCCGTGGGAAGCCGCCGCGTGGGGCGCCGCATGTGCCGCGCTGGCATGTGCGGCGCTGGGGCGAGCCGCTGCATGAGGAGCGCCGCCGTTGGTGCGAACTGCGCCGCCGGCGCGCACTGCTCCGCCGCTGGCAAAATGGCTGTGATTGGCTGCGATTCCGCCGCCGCCGCGATAACTTCCGCCACCACCTTCAACGAAGCGATGCCCGCCCCAGCCGTGGCCATAGCCCCAGCCGGCCCAGGGACCCATGCCCAGGAAGATGCCGTTGTAAAAGTATCCCGATCCATAAAAGCCCATGGGCGCGCAGGCATAAGGGGCATAGTCGTAGTAGCCGTACGAACAGACGGGTTGAATTCCAACGCTGACGACAAGCTGCGCCTGGGCGGCTGGCGCCATGGCCAGGCCGGCGAGTAATGCTGTAGTACCGATAAGAGCCCTGAGTCCGAACATGTGTGACCCCCTTGGGGTGTCTGCGGTTCCTTGTGTTGCGTGGGATGCCGCGCAGCCGTCAAGAACAACCCGGCATGAACAGCCACCATAAGGATTTCGAATCTGGTGATGACGTCCCTCGTAACTTCGAGGGCTCTATCTATCCTTACGTCCCTGACTCTAGCCCCCCGGACCACCCCTGTCTGATCAATAGGACTCATGCACCCTGCACGCCGGCGGCTGATCGTGCGCAGCATTCCGCGGATCAACCGTGCCCGTTGCGGCAAATTGGTCTTTGGCCACTGAAATAAGAGAAACTGAGAATATGGAAAATCGTGAAATCTACGCCCGAATCGGCTCCCTGTGCATCGTCCCGGTGATTGCCATCGACAATCCTGACGACGCCCTGCCGTTGGCCGATGCCCTTCTCGAAGGGGGATTGCCGCTGGCCGAGATCACCTTCCGCACCGCCGCCGCCGCTCAAGTGATCGAAACCATCGCCAGCCAGCGCCCCGGCATTCTCTTAGGCGCCGGAACCCTGCTCAATGCGGAGGACCTGCGGCGCGCGGCCGAATGCGGCGCGGCCTTCGGTGTAGCCCCTGGATTCAATCCCGAGATCGTCCGTGAGGCCATCAAAATCAGGTTTCCGTTCTCGCCTGGAATCATGACCCCCAGCGACATCGAGGGCGCGCTGAGCCTGGGCGTTCGGGTCTTGAAGTTTTTTCCCGCTGGCGCCGCCGGAGGAGTCAAGATGCTGCGCTCGATCGCTCTGCCCTACGCCCATTTGGGCGTCCGCTTCATTCCCACGGGCGGGGTCAACCTGAACAACATGCGGGAGTATCTCGAAGAGAAGTCGGTGCTGGCAATCGGCGGCACCTGGATCGCCAACCGCGAGGACATTGCCGCCGCGCGATGGAACGCAATCCGCGACAACTGCCGCGCTGCCCTGGCAGTTGTCGAAGAACTCAAAGCCACCGCGCAACCAGCGCTTTAACGCCAGAGCATTGTTTTACACTTAAGTAAGACTCTGGGTGCCCCATCCTTGAATCGTTTTTGATTCAAGGGTGGGAGACAACAGAACTCACCTCAGCCGCAATCAGCGAGACCGAAAAGCGCTCAATCCGCAACAAAATCGGAAATCTGTTGAGCCAGTAGGCTCTGCGCCGAGCGCATGGCCATGTGGCTCTGGCCCGCCAGGCTGGCAATCCGGACATCGGGCAGTGTCTGCGACAGCGCCGAAATGGCGTGTCGAAAGGGATGGTCCGCGCTTTCGGTTCCCAGCAGCAGCAGGGTCGGGCAGGTAATCGCGACGTACTCATCCACGTCCCCCGCCAGCCCATCCATAGCCTTCAATTCGCGTGGCCAGGTCGGCACCAGGGTTGCCAGTCGAGGCCAGGATCTCGACGAGCGCATCGCGTGAACATGCGAGCCCGGCAGGCCGACAAACTTCCTGAGTCCGATCTCGAGAGCGTCGTCCAGCCTGCCATCGGCAACCGCGCGGCAATAGGGCGCCAGATTCTCACCCGCGATCAGCCCGCCGATCGGCAGCGGTGGCTCGTAGAGGGCAAGCCTCCGCACCGAAGTCCGCATCGCGGCCCCCAATGCGCAGATCGCGCCATAGGAATGGCCCACGAGACTCGCGTCACGCCCGGCCGCCGACAGCACCGCGACCACATCGTCATACTCGCGGCCAATGGAATAGGAGGAAGCGCCGGACTCGCTCAACCCATGACCGCGCCGGTCCATCATGAAGCACGTGAACTGCTGCGACAGGCAGGTCGCTACGCCCCGCCAGTCAGCGCCCCGGGAAAGACTGCCATGCACAAAGACGATGGAAGGGCCTTTTCCCATGCGGGTGAAGCCGATCCGGGTTCCATCCTTCGATCGCACATACTCCTGCGCGGTCTCGCTCCGCATCGGATGGAGACTTGCAGCTTCCAATTGGCTTTCAGTGATCAAAGATAATTATTGCGCTCGACGCCGGGCGCATGCAAATGCGCGCCGCCGCCCT
>JBEKTB010000201.1:0-10441 GCA_049516495.1 Occallatibacter sp. | reverse complement strand
GCGGCTCAGGCCTGTTGAATTGGCTGGAGTTATGGATGGTCCGGAGCGAGCACCCTCCATACATTGGGATGCGGCAGGACCGCGGGAGCGTAGAATCCATCTTTTATGCATGAACTTTCGATCGTTTCGAGCATCGTCGAGTCGGTAACGGAGTCCCTGGAGGCTTATCCGGGCGCGCGGGTGAAGGAAGTGCGGCTCAGGGTGGGGGCTTTGGCCTCAGTGGTGCGGGAGTCGCTGGATTTCTGCTACGGGATTGCAACCGAGGGAACGCCGCTGGAGGGTTCGATCCTGGTGGTGAATGTGCTGGCGGTGGTGATGCATTGCGAGCCGTGCGGCCAGGACGTGGAACTCGATGGTCTGCAAAGCTTTCGCTGCCCGCGCTGCGGTGAGCCCTGTTACGACCTGCGGCAGGGACGGGAACTGGAGATCGAGGCAATCGAGATCGAGGAAGTAGAGGAGACGAAATGACGACCCGGATTGTGGAACTGCGGCGTGGGATTTTGAAGAAGAACGACGAACTGGCGGCCGGACTACGCGACCGCTACACCGCCGCGGGCGTGCTGGTGCTGAACCTGGTGTCGAGCCCAGGGACGGGGAAGACGGCGTTTCTGGAGTGGACCCTGCGGGAGTTGAAGACGCGGGGTGCGCGGGTGGCGGCGCTGGTGGGCGACCTGGAAACCGACAACGACGCGCGGCGGCTGGCGTCGAGCGGCGCTCCGGTTCGGCAGATCAATACCCATGGCATTTGCCACCTGGATGCGGAGATGATCGGCAAGCACCTTGAGGATTGGGAAGGCGCGGAACTGGGCGGGCTGGACTACCTGTTTATCGAGAATGTAGGCAACCTGGTTTGCCCATCGAGCTACGATTTGGGCGAAAAGATTCGCGTGGCCCTGCTGAGCGTCACCGAGGGCGAGGACAAGCCGCTCAAATATCCGACGATGTTCAACTCCGCAGACGCGGCCGTGATTACCAAGATGGATATCGCCGAGCCGTGCGGGTTCGACCGAGAGACGGCCCTAAAGAACATCAACGAGATACGGCCGGGGATCCGGATTTTTGAGACTTCGGCCAAGACTGGGGCGGGGATGGAAGAGTGGCTGGGGTACCTTGAGGAGCAACGGGCGCTGCGGGCCTGAGAGTCGGGCTGCTGGGTCCATGCATTCGCAATTTCAGGTGTGCTATAGTGGTCCAAAGTAACACCTTGGAGTACCCGATATGCCGACCACCTCAACAACCAGCCTGAAGCTCGATTCTGAACTCAAGGAGCGTGTGCGGCGGCTCGCCTCGACGCGCCGGCGGTCGGCGCACTGGATCATGCGCGAAGCCGTTGAGCAATACGTGGGACGCGAAGAGAAGCGCGAACAGTTCCAGCAAGATGCACTGGCGGCTTGGAGGGATTACCAGGCAACCGGAGTGCACGCCACAGCCGAGGAGGCCGACGCCTGGCTGGCCAGGCTCGAAGCAGGTGAGGACGCCGGGGCACCTGAATGCCACGTCTGAAGTGGTCGCCGCAAAGCCTGCGGGATGTGGCACGGTTGCACGATTTTCTGGCTCCCAAGAGCCGTGACGCGGCCAAACGCGCTGTCAAGACGATTCGCCAGGGACTGAAGCTGCTGGAAAAACATCCTGAGCTGGGTCATCCGGTCGAAGAGTTGCCCGCCGAGTTTCGCGAATGGGTGATTGAGTTCGGAAGCGGGGCCTATGTTGCGCTGTATCACTACGACGGGAAAGAGGTCGTGATCCTGGCAGTCCGGCACGGGCGCGAGGCGGGCTATTGAAGAGTGCGCTGATGGCGATATAACCTGCCCAGACCGGAAACCTTGAGCCAAACTCCGGGCGCACTCTGAAGGGCAGTATTGGCGATGGCTGCGATGAAAAAGGCCAAAAGCTCGGCGGCGGAAGACAGCGGCGCGAGGGACGTGGAAGCATATCTTGCCAAGGTGCCCGAGCCCGCGCGGAGCACGCTCGAACAGGTGCGGGCGGCGATTCGCGCGGCGGCGCCGGCCGAGGCCGCAGAGGCCATCAGCTATGGGATTCCGGCCTTTCGCTACAAAGGTGCCCTGGTGGCCTATGCGGCGTTCAAGGATCATTGCAGCTTCTTCCCGATGAATGCATCGCTGATTGATTCTCTTGGGGAAGAACTGAAGGATTTCCGCGTTTCAAAGGGAACGCTTCACTTTCCGTTGGACAAGCCGCTGGCGGAGGCGCTGGTCAGGAAACTGGTCAAGGCCCGGGTGGCCCAGAATGACGCGAAGTAGGGGAACTGAGCGGAGGTGGTCTTCGAGGCGGCCGGCCTTTTTGAGCCGCCGATCATTTGGCTTGATTCATCGCGTTGTGTTCGGTACTATTCGCAGCCTGAGGAGTTGCCGGGTTCCCGATGTCCCGGGAATTGCTCACGGAGGCAAGACCAATGAAGCGAATTGCCATGTTCCTTGGCACGACTGCGGTCGCCCTGATGGCGGTCGCCTGCAACCAGTCAGCGGATACGCACGATGCGGATGTAAAGACCATCAAGACCATTGAAATCCAATGGAATCAGGACTACGTTGCAAAAGATGTGGACAAGCTTGTTGCTCACTACGCGAACGATGCGGTCCTGATGGTTCCCGAGATGCCGGCGATTTCCGGCAAAGACGCGATACGAGCTTCTTTACAGCAAATGGTGGCCGATCCCGCGCTGAAATTGACCTTTGAGCCGACCAAGGTGGATGTGGCCAAATCGGGCGACCTCGCCTACACGCAGGGCACCTTTTCCATCACTGCGACAGATTCGGCTACGAAGAAGGTCGTCAACGGTCACGGCAGCTACGTGACGGTTTATCGCAAGCAGGCGGATGGAACGTGGAAGGCGATTTCGGATATCGCAACCTCCGATGCGCCTCCGGCCGCTCCTCCGTCGGCCAAGCCAAAGAAGCACGCAGAAGCAAAGAAGCACCACCGTCGCTGAGGGTGACCGGGGCTTTACCCCCTATTTCAGCACGTCCCAGCCGGGCTCGATGGGTCGGCTGGGACGTCGTTTTCTGGCCACCTTCCGATAGCGGTCTCCGGCCGCGGCGCAGGTTGCGCTTTCCTCCCTGCGCGTGATTCATATCACCCTGTACGCCGCCCCCAAAGTCGGTATAAGGTAGTGCCATGTGTCTTGCGATTCCAGGAAAAGTGGAAGAAATTCTCACCGAGGGCGATGTCCGGGTGGGACGGGTGAACTTTGGCGGAGTGGTCAAGCGGGTCTGCCTTGACTACGTGCCGGAGGTCGAAGTTGGCGACTATACCATTGTCCACGTAGGGTTTGCGCTGTCGAAGATCGACGAGGAGAGCGCCCAGAAGACGCTGGCTGTCTTCCGCGAGATGGGTGGGAGTTGCAGCAGCAAATGAAGTACCTAACCGAGTTCAGGAATGGTGAGATTGCGCAGCGGATAGCCCGGGAGATTCACCAGATCGCCACGCGGCCGTGGAAGATCATGGAGGTGTGCGGAGGGCAGACGCACTCGATCATTCGCAACGGAATTGACCAGATGCTGCCCGCCGGCATCGAGATGATTCACGGGCCGGGCTGCCCGGTCTGCGTCACCCCTCTCGAATTGATCGACAAGGCGCTGGCGATTGCCGCGCAGCCGGGGGTGATTTTCTGCTCCTTTGGCGACATGCTCAGGGTGCCGGGGACCGATGCGGACCTGTTTCAGGTGAAGGGCCGTGGCGGCGACGTGCGCGTGGTCTATTCGCCGCTCGATGCGGTTGAGTTGGCGGTCAAAAATCCCGACCGGCAGGTGGTGTTTTTCGGCGTGGGGTTTGAGACCACGGCCCCGGCCAATGCGATGAGCGTTCACCTGGCCAAACGGCGGGGGTTGAAGAATTTTTCCCTGCTGGTGTCGCATGTGCTGGTGCCTCCGGCCATTGCCGCTATCCTGGAGTCGCCGGGGAACAAGGTGCAAGGATTCCTGCTGGCCGGCCATGTGTGCAGCGTGATGGGGTACTGGGAATATCCGCCGCTGGCCGCAAAGTACAAAATCCCGCTGGTGGTCACCGGGTTCGAGCCGCTGGATTTGCTGGACGGGATTCGGCGGACGATCATGCAACTGGAAGCCGGGAAGCACGAAGTGGAGAACGCGTACGAGCGCGTGGTCACCTTCGACGGCAACCAGGCGGCGCAGAAACTGCTGGCCGAGGTTTTTGAGGTAACGGACCGGGCGTGGCGTGGAATTGGCGTGATTCCCAAAAGCGGCTGGCGGCTGAGCGCGGCCTATCGCGAGTTCGACGCCGAGGAGCGGTTTCAGATCAGCGGCATTCATACCGAGGAGTCGCCGCTGTGCCGGTCCGGAGATGTGCTGCGCGGGGCCATCAAGCCGGCCGAATGTTCGGCTTTCGGCAAGGAGTGCACGCCGCGGCATCCGCTGGGAGCGACCATGGTTTCAAGCGAAGGGGCCTGCGCGGCCTACTATAACTATGGGCGGTTTATTTCCGCCGAAGAATTGGCGGGCGCCGGAAGTGCGCTGACCGGAGTGGCGCATGGGTGAGGATGTGAAGGCGAGCACGCAGGAGTCTTCCCAGTCTGTACCGGATTTCTCAAATTGGTCCTGTCCGCTGCCGCTGGCCGGCTACCCGACCATCGTGATGGGCCACGGCGGCGGCGGCAAGCTGGGCAATGAGCTGGTGGAACACCTGTTTCTGCCGGCATTCCGCAATCCCGAGCTCGAAAATCTGGGCGACGCAGCGGTGCTGGACCTGGGCGGCGCGCGCCTGGCCATGAGCACGGATTCGTTTGTAGTGCAGCCGTTGTTTTTTCCCGGCGGATCGATTGGCGAACTGGCTGTGAATGGGACGGTGAACGACCTGGCCGTTTCCGGGGCGGAGCCGCGCTTCTTGAGCGCCAGCTTCATCCTGGAAGAGGGATTTCCCTTGGCGCAGTTGGCGGCCATTGTGGACGACATGGCGAAGGCTGCGGCTGTGGCGGGCGTGAAGATCGTGACCGGCGACACCAAGGTGGTGGAACGCGGACACGGCGATGGCTGCTACATCAACACGGCGGGCGTGGGTGCGGTGCGGCCGGGGATTCAGGTGGGTCCGCACCGCGCGCAGGCCGGCGACGCGATCCTGGTCTCGGGCATGATCGGGGACCACGGTATGGCCATCATGAGCGTGCGCGAGGGCCTGGAGTTCGAGAGCCAGATTCGCTCCGATTGCGCGGCGCTGAACGGGTTGATTGGAGACGTCCTGGCAGCGGCAGGCCCAGCCGTACACACCATGCGCGACCCCACGCGCGGAGGACTGGCATCCACGCTCAACGAGATTGCGCAGTCTTCGGGCGTGGGCATCGAAATCGATGAGCGGAGTTTGCCGGTGCGGCTGGAGGTGCAGTCGGCCTGCGAACTGCTGGGACTGGACCCGGTGTACGTGGCCAACGAAGGCAAGGTGGTGCTTTTTGTCGCGCCCGAGGCGGCCGAGCAGGTTCTGGCTGGGCCGCGACGCTGCGCGCATCGGCCACGTGACGGCCGAGCACAAGGGGATGCTGGTGGCGCGCACGGCGATGGGCGCCAATCGCGTGATTCCCACCCAGATTGGCGAGCAGTTGCCGCGCATCTGCTGAGGGCTCTTTCCATTTAGAAGGTATCCCACGGAACGCCCTGCGGCAGAAGCGAAAGAAGCGGCAGCCGTGGGATACCCTATTTAGAATTTTGCGATACGCTGCTTTCGGCCGTTCTCGCCATGTGGGCAGCCGTGCCTGTTACGAGAATATTGTCGATGGCCGGATCTCTACCGGCACGCTCTGGGGCGTTCGGATCCAGCGTTCCGCAGCCGGTCTCAGTCCAGCCGCTCGAATGCCTGGCGGACGCGGTCGGAAAGGTCGGCTGGTTCGTTGTGGACCTTCGAACTGAGCTCGAGGACGATGGCGGGAGGTTCGGGCAATGCGTTGAGGGCTTTCGCCGTGGCCGCCCAGTCGATGTTGCCGTCGCCCGGCCACAGGTGCTCGTCCTTGAAGCCGTGGTTGTCGTGAAAGTGGACTGAAGCGATGCGACTGGAGAGCGTGGCAATGGCATCGGGGATGCCGACGGTGATGTGCGCATGGCCGAGATCGAGGCAGACGCCGACCGAAGTCAAATGGCCGACTTCAAGGACGTGGACCAGGTGCTCGGGGGACGTGGGCTCGCTGAGCAGGTTTTCAACCAGCAGGCGTACGCCCAGCGGGTTGGCAAAGGCTCCCAGGTGTTCGAGGGCGTTGAGCGCATATTCGACGGTGCGCGGCGACCATTCGTCGCTCCGCTCTCCCAGGTGCACGACGAGGTTGCGGAAGGGGATGGTTTCGGCGGCTTCGAGAGCGCGCTTGATCTCGTCCATGGCTTGGATGCGGCGGGCTTTTTCAGGGTGCAGCACGTTGACCGCCGGCGCGCCGGCGCGGCCCATCTCGCGGTCCGGGTAAAGCGGGGCGTGCATGGACCAGGGTTGAAGGGGGTTGGATCGGAACCAGGCGGATAACTCGGCGACGTGCTCGCGGCTGGTGTAGTCGAAGTGCTGCCGCGCTGCAAAAATCTCCACTGCCTGCGCGCCCGCCCTGGCCGCAAACTCCAGCAATCCAGGATGAAGGCGCTGATTCAGGTAGAGGTGTGTTGACAGGACTCGCAACTTGGTCAAGAAGCTTCCCCCGCGCCGGCTTTGGAGGGCAAACCGGACAGCTCCTCTATTTTCGCATTTTTTTAGAACATCTTACGATTGGTCGCGATGTTGCGGAGGCAGGGCGGGCCGGGGTTGGCGGCAGAACTTGCAGGCGGCCGCGCCGACGTGCATTTTCGATTTTCACGAAGGCGAAATCATTGTTGGTTTTTTGAAAATGAAAAGACAAAAACTGATCAATACGGAACAGACAGATGCATCCTATCAGGCGAGGTTCTTAGAAAGCTCGAACTATGCGTGCGCTTCAGCGCGGTATTGGAAAGGTTGAGTCGTGCATGCATTGATCGAATAGTCACCAGCCGGGGCGCGGGGGGAACAAGAATTCGGATGATGAATGGGAAGCAGACCTGCTTTGATCCAGCTGTATATTTAACGCAAGCTGGGCTGGGTCGAAAGATTGTTCATGTAAAACCAAGGCGGGCATTTTTTGCACAGGGCGACGTGGCTGATTGCCTGTTTTACCTGCAAAGCGGACGCGTCAAGCTGACGGTGATTTCAAAAACGGGCAAGGAGGCGACCATCGCGCTTCTTGGCGCGAACGACTTTGTTGGCGAAGAGTCGATGGCGGGAACTCCTGGGCTGCGGATGGCGACGGCGACGGCGCTTTCAAGTTGCACGGCGCTCAAGATCGAACGGGAAGTGATGATCCGCGCGCTACGCGAGGAGCATGCTCTCAGCGAAGTGTTTCTGAAGTTTCTACTGGCCCGCAGCATGCGCACCCAGGCGGACCTGGTGGATCAACTGTTCAACTCCAGCGAAAAACGCCTGGCGCGGATTCTGCTTCTGATGGCGGAATACGGCGAATCGGGCGCCGAGCAGACGTTGATTCCAAAAATCTCGCAGGAGACTCTGGCGGAGATGATCGGGACGACGCGCTCACGCGTCAGCTTCTTCATGAACCGGTTTCGCAAGCTGGGGCTTATTGAATATAACGGCGGGATACACGTCCATAAATCTCTCTTGAATGTGATTCTTCACGACTGAAAGATGGTCGCGTTCGGGCCACCCTGGCCTGAACTAAAACCCGGAATGCAGGCCTGAGAGTCTTCGGATCCGACAGGCCTGCATCTCGAGCACGCATGACCGGGGAACGAATCAAGAGTGTTACAGCCGACTCGCCGCAACTGCGCGGTTGATAGGGCGCGCATCCGGGGCGAGGCCGTTGGATCAGGGCCCGGGGTTCGGGATGGACGTCTTCCATCCGCCTTGCGCAGCGCTCTTGGAGGACCACCTTGGCGATTGCACGTCTGCTTAGAGCCTTGCGTGCCGAAATACGTTGCCTGCGAGGCCCAAAAAAAGCGAATTCGACGCGGACTCCAAAATTCGGGGCCCTGAAGGCCCTCTCCCGTCTGAGCCAAAACGTCCTAATACCCGGCGGCCTTGCCATAATGGCTGCGATGGTCCTGGCCGGCTTCGAGTTCGCCGGTCTTGGGATCGACGGCAATGCACTCTCCGTTGGACCAGTGGCCGTCCTTGATGTCGAGTGCGTAGCCCATGGCGCGGAGGCCGGCCAGAGTCTCGGGAGAGAAGCCGGGTTCGAGGTACAGCTTGTCGGGCAGGTACTGGTGGTGGAAACGGGGCGCATCGACAGCCTGCTGGATGTTCAGGCCGCCTTCGGCCGCGGAGAGGAAGATGTTGGCTACCGTGGAGATGATGCGGGCGCCGCCGGGCGAGCCGAGCACGTAGCGCAGCTTTCCGTTTTCCAGCACGATCGTGGGAGTCATCGAACTGAGCGGGCGCTTGCCCGGGGCGATGGCGTTGGCCGGCCCTTGAATCAGGCCGAACATGTTGGGCACCCCGAGTTTCACGGCAAAGTCATCCATCTCGTCGTTGAGCAGGAAGCCGAGTGAGCCGGAGGTAACGTGCGAGCCGAAGGAGTCGTTCAGCGTGGTGGTGACGGCGACGGCGTTGCCCTCAACGTCGACCACCGAGTAGTGCGTGGTGTCCTGCGACTCTGCGCGCCGGCCGGCGGTCTTGGGCGCTGGGGGCAAAAAACCGTCGGGCCGGTGGAGTGCGGCGCTGGGACTGGCCGCATCGCCCAAAATGCTGCGCCGCCAGGCGTCGGCGTACTTTTTGGCGGTCAGTTCGGCGGCGGGGATGCGATTGTAGTCCGGGTCGCCCAGGTAGTCCGCGCGGTCCATGTAAGCGCGGCGGAAGGCCTCGGCAATCAGGTGCATGGACTCGGGAGAGCGGTCGCCCAGCCGGGAGAGGTCGTAGCCTTCGAGGATGTTGAGGGCGCTGATCAATACGATTCCGCCCGAAGAGGGCGGCGGGGCGC
Source organism: Occallatibacter sp. (assembly GCA_049516495.1). Classification (GTDB taxonomy): domain Bacteria; phylum Acidobacteriota; class Terriglobia; order Terriglobales; family Acidobacteriaceae; genus Telmatobacter. The sequence continues at coordinate 1,497 of JBEKTB010000201.1, read as the reverse complement.
TGAGGACGGTGTAGTTGTGGAAGCTGCCGGTGATGGGGGCGCGCTCGACCACGGTGTAGCCGGCCAGGTCTTCGAGGGTGAGCAGCGCGCCTCCTTTCTTGAGGTCATCGACCAGTTCGCGCGCCATTTCGCCGTGGTAAAAGTCATCGGGATCGGCGGCGATGCGCTCCAGGGTGCGGGCCAGTTCGGGCTGCCTGAAAGTATCGCCCTCCGCGTAAAAACGCCCGTCGCGCTGGAAGATGCGCCTGGAGTCGGGGAAGCGGGCCAGATCCGGATCGGTGAGTTCCTTTGCTTCTTCGGCAGAGAGCTGGAATCCCCCGGACGCCAGCTTGATGGCCGGAGCAAGGACGCGGCGGAGGCCGAGCTTGCCATATTTGCGCTCGGCGTGTACCAGTCCGGCCACCGAGCCGGGCGTGGCGATGGAGCGGTAGCCAATCACGCTCGAGTCGGGAATGACCTCGCCCTTGGCGTCCTGATACATGGTTTCGGTGGCTTTGAGCGGAGCCTTTTCGCGGAAGTCGATGAAGGTGGTTTTTCCGTCGTGGGCGCGCAGCAGCAGAAAGCCGCCTCCGCCCAGGTTGCCGGCAATTGGATGCACCACTGCCAGGGCAAAGCCCGTCGCCACAGCGGCATCCACGGCGTTGCCGCCCTCGCGCAGCACCTCCAGGCCAGCGTCGGAGGCCAGGTGGTGGACGCTCACCACCATTCCCCGCCGCGCGCGCACCGGCTGCTCATCGCGGTAGGCAGTCGCGTTCATGGTGCTCTCCTGGGCTGCGGTAATGGCGGGGACGAAGAGCGCGGCGCCGGTGAAGGCGGCCAGGACGGGGGGAAAGAGCCGTCGATTCATAGATGTGGAGACAGGATAACCCGGTTTGGGCCGAGTCTCGCGGGGTTTCTCAATTCCTGTATCTCAGGAACTGGCGCGGGGCTCTTCGCGTTTTGCGAATGTGTCGTTTGGGACAGCCGAACGCACCGCGGAACGTTATGGTCAAAATGACCAGTGCCGAACTCCGCTAAAAATGCCCCATCTATTCACCTCTCTTCTGGCGAATGGGGGCGAAATCCCAACCTTCAAATGGCTCTTCCGATCCGGGGCCAGAGCGGGTGGAGGAGAATCAACGCCGCCTCGTCCCGGAGTTACAGGACGTTCAAATCCCGGCGGTATCATGGCCTCATGCTTTTCCAATCTGGAAGCAGTCGATTCCTGGCGGCCGTGTCGCTTCTTCTGGCCGGGGCGGCGTGGGCGCAGGTTCCTGGTTCGCCCGCGCCCGCAAACCTGACCTCCGCACAGATTGTGACGCAGATGGAGGGGCATAACCAGGCGCGGACGGAAGCGATGAGGCAGTACAAATCGCTTCGCCGCTACCAGGTGGAGTACCACGGTTTTGGGACCTCGCTTGCCGCCAAGATGGAGGTTGAAGTGAACTACGACGCCTCCCTGGGAAAGAGTTTTCGGGTTGTGACCCAGAGCGGGTCGAAGATTCTTCTGGAAAAGGT
>JBEKTB010000200.1:0-5017 GCA_049516495.1 Occallatibacter sp. | reverse complement strand
TCCATCAAGTTCGATACCCAGCCCCGCGAACGCGATCGCATTTACGAGTTTGACGGGGTGCGCGTTTTTGTGGATCCCAAGTCGTTCCTCTACCTGCACGGCATGACGCTGGACTATGAGGAAACACTGATGCGGCAGGGATTCAATTTCATCAACCCGAACTCCACGCGCTCCTGCGGCTGCGGTTCGTCCTTTTCGTCGTAGGGTTTGTTTCGCGAGAGTTCAACTATGTTCAAGGTTCTCGATTCTGCGGTCCCCATTGCGTGTTGGTCCTGCTCCATCGGTCACAACGATTCGACTCTCTTCTGCCCGCACTGCAGCAAGATTCAGCCCCCGCCCGGCGGCGATTACTTTTCTGTCTTCGGACTGGAGCCGCGGCTGGACCTGGACCTGGTCGAACTGGAGCACGAATTCCACCGCCTCAGTCGCAAGCTGCACCCCGACCGGTTTGCTCGCGCCCTGGAAAACGAAAAGCAGTGGAGCCTTGCCGATACTGCGCTGCTGAATGACGCCTACCGCACGCTCAAGAATCCTCTGAGCCGCACCGAATATCTGCTCAAACTGGTGGGTGTGGAGATTGGCGAGGAGCACGCCGGCAAGAATCGCACCGACAACGGGAAAGACCCTTCGCGAGTTCCGGCAGATCTGCTGGAAGAAGTCTTCGAGCTGAACATGCAGTTGGAAGAGATGCGCATGGCGCGGAAGATGGGCGAAGAAGATACGGGTCTGCAGGCAAGCCTTACCGACGCAAAGGATAAATTCGATGGCCTGCTGGAGGCGGTGGACGAAGATCTGCGCATCCAATGGGAGGCGTGGGACGGCGGAGACGATGCCGCGCGGCGGGCTGCGCAAAAGAAAATGGTGGCCCTGCTGGACCGGCGCCGATACCTCAGCAATCTGGTCCGCGATGTTACAGAAACCCTTGGAGCTTGAAAGAAAAGATGGCGGAAGGACGCGTAGTCGGAATTGACCTGGGAACAACCAACTCCCTGGTCGCTTATATGCAAGGCGATGCACCGGTGGTCATTCCCGGCGTGGACGGATCGAACCTGGTGCCCTCGGTGGTGGCGCTCGATCCCATCCCGGCCGGAGGCGGCCGTCCCACGGTGACCGTGGGCAACAGTGCGCGCAAAGCGCTCATCGAGACGCCGGAGCGGGTCATCTACTCAGTGAAGCGGCTCATGGGCCGCGGGCTGGAAGAAGTTCAGAAAGAGCTGAAGCTGTTTCCCTTCCACCTGGCCGGAGACGTCGAACCGGGCGAGGTGCCGCGGATTCAGCTTGGCGAGTTGCGCTTCACGCCGCCTGAGATTTCGGCCTACATTCTGCGCCAACTCAAGCGCAACGCCGAGCGGTTCTTCGGCGCACCCGTTACGCAAGCCGTCATCACCGTGCCTGCCTACTTCAACGATGCGCAGCGCCAGGCGACCAAGGATGCCGGACGCATGGCCGGCCTTGAAGTGCTTCGCCTGGTGAATGAGCCGACCGCGGCCGCGCTGGCCTACGGCCTGGATCGCGCCAATGTGGGCACCATCGCCGTATTCGATTTGGGTGGTGGTACTTTCGATATCTCCATCCTCAAGCTGCGCGACGGCATCTTCGAGGTGCAGTCCACCAATGGCGACACGCATCTGGGCGGCGACGACATCGACAACCTGCTGCTGGCCATCGCTCTCGACGAGATTCACGCCGAGCACGGAGTGGACTTGCGGCGTCATCCGAGCGCAGTGCAGGCGGTGCGCAAGGCTGCCATCGACGCCAAAATCAAGCTGTCCACTGAGCGGATTGCGCACTTCGATATCGAGCTTCCCAATGGCGACCGCTATCAGCGCGAGATTCCCCGCGAGGTCTTCGAGCAGTTGATCGAGCCGGTGCTGGAGCGCACGGCTGGTCCCTGCAAGCAGGCGCTGGCCGACGCCGGCCTTTCGGCCGAGCAGATTGATGAAGTGGTGCTGGTGGGCGGCTCGACGCGCATTCCCGCGGTGCGTGAGCTGGTCGATGAACTATTCAAGCTCCGCCCGCGCGGGAAGAAGCCGCGCATCGAGTTGAATCCCGACGAAGTGGTTGCGCTGGGCGCCGCGGTGCAGGCCGATATTCTGGCCGGCGCTTCCAAAACTACCGAGGAAATGCTGCTGCTGGACGTGACCCCTCTCTCGCTGGGCATCGAAGCCCTGGGCGGAACCGTGGCGCGCATCATTCAGCGCAATTCGACCATTCCCGCCTCGGCCACCGAGCACTTTACGACCGGAGTGGACGGCCAGACCAACGTCGCGATTCACGTGGTGCAGGGCGAGCGCGAACTGGCCTCCGACTGCCGTTCATTGGCGCGGTTTGACCTGAAAGGCATTCCGCCGATGAGCGCCGGACTGCCGCGCATCGAGGTCAAGTTTCTCATCGACGCCGACGGCATTCTGAAAGTCTCCGCGCGCGAGCAGCGCAGCGGGTTGGCAGCCAAAATCGAAGTGAAGCCGACTTATGGGTTGACCGATGAGCAGGTCGAGAGCATGATTCTGGAATCGTTCGACCACGCCGAAGAGGACTTTGCCAAGCGTTTGCTGATCGAGGCGCGTACTGAGGCGGAGACAATTCTTAGTGCCGTCGAGCGGGCGCCTTCAAGCCCGGCGTGGAAGCAGTTGACCGGAGAAGAGCGGGCCGCGATTGCAGCGGCGCGCGATCACTTGTCCGCTGTCAAGCTGGGCGAGGATTCGGCCGCGATCCGCAACGCGACGCTGGCGCTGGATCAGGCCACGCGGCGCTTTGCCGAACTGATGATGGAAGCCGCCGTCTCGACCGCCTTGCGCGGCAAAACCATGGAGTCGGCCGGCGAAGAGTTGGATGAAGGCGTGACCGCGCCGCATCCCATGGCCGCGGCAGAGTTCAAATAGAGCGAGTCGGCGGGTCGGCAAGTCAGCCTGGCACTCCATCCATTGCACCTTCTGTGCGTAAGCGATGGGATGGCAGGCAGGTGGGCACGGAAGGACGGATTCTATGAGCGAAGCAACCGAGAAAAGCATTCCGGCCGACAAGCTGGTGCGCGTAACCTTTCTTCCCGAAGGCAGGACGGTCGAATTCGAGTACGGCACCATGCCCTATCAGCATCACGGCAAGCCCATGTCGTTCCTCGATGTGGCGGAGAACCACGACGTTTTTCTGGACCACGCCTGTGGCGGCGTATGCGCCTGCACCACGTGCCATCTGTGGATCAAGGATCAGACGGGAATCAGTCCGGCGGACGACGACGAACTTGACCGGATGGACATGGCTGCCGACCAGCAGTTGAACTCCCGGCTGGGTTGCCAGGCGGTCATCACCGGCCCCGGCGACTACGTGGTCGAGATTCCCAAGTGGAATCGCAACTACGTCACTGAAGGCAAGCCGCTGGCCTTGGCGGAAGAAAAGTAAGGAGCGAAGATGCCGCGCGAGATTCTGTGGACCGACGCCGAGGAGATCGGCATTCAGCTGGCGGAGAAGTTTCCCGGCCTGGACCCGTTGACGGTGCGCTTCACCGATCTGCATCGCCACGTTACCGAACTGAAGGGCTTTGCCGACGACCCGGCAAAGTCGAACGAGTCACGGCTGGAAGCCATCCAGATGGCCTGGCACGAAGAGTTCGAGGACGCGCAGGGATAGTCCGACGGCGCGTGGCTGTTTCCTTGGGGTATTTCCAGGATTTCTGTACCCGTATGGAGAGCGATACCAGCCAGGAAAAGTTCAGAGCGTCGCGGTTCGATAGGCGAAGATACGGCGAATCACCCCCGGGGGGGGGTAGAGGCCAGGTTCTTCACGTTCCCGATCAACCCCCTTCGATGCTGGGCCTATGTTCGCCATCGTTGCCTTTCGGGCCTCCAATTGACATTGTGCGCCGGGGGAAGATAATTCTCTGCAAGTGGCGCACGCATCCCGCCGCAGATGGGGAAACGCAAATGCTGACTGCCGTTCCCGGCTACGGCAGGCATGGAGCCGCCTTACAGAGGTTCTCCGGTTCACGTGTCCTTGCAAGCCCAGTTCAAAGTGGCTATTTCTTGAGGAGAAAGCCGCTCAGCGGTCGTGCTTTCGGGGTATAGCAATGGGAGAAGCGCTGTAGCGCAACGTGGCCAACCGGGGTGGGTTTTGAGCTGTTGGGTTCTGCCCAGCAAAACGAGGGTGATTCTGGACCCGATTAGCGCTCATGAGAGTCCTCCCACTCGCTCCAACTGAAGGCGCCCTCGAAGTGCACGAACTCCTTCTTCTCGCCGGGCACAAGATACACGCTGAGAATGTCGAAACGGACCGGCGGGGCAGTTTGCTGGGGCAACTGGCGAACGTAGCGGCGGGCCAGGCGGCGGAGAGTGTTGCGCTTGTGCGAGTCGACAGCGATCTCGGCGGGAGAGATGTCGTGGGCGGTGCGGGTTTTCACTTCCACGAAACAGAGCATCGGACCTTGCCAGGCGATGATGTCGACGTCTCCCGGCAGTCCACCCGACCAGCGCTGCGCCACTACGGTGTACCCCTTGCGGCGAAGATGAAAGAAAGCCGCTTGTTCACCATTGATGCCCACTGCCAGGTGGGCTGGCATTTTCGCCCCGCTGCGCAAGTTCGCTAGTCGTTCAAGGCCGCCCAGCATACTCTCGAGGCAGTCGAGCTTCATCCGTTCAAACCATCCCATGGCAGACCATTTTCGACTGCTTCAGCGAAAGGCGCAAATCAGGCTGCCGGCAAGCGGAGGCCAGCCCGCTGCGGCGAAGATTCCAAGTGGAATTGCAAAGGGTCGGACCCTGCTCAAATTGGAACGAGCGATCCTGATCCGGGAATCCCTCTCGGCATGCGGCAGATTGAGCGGGTCGCGGGCATACGGCCCTCAATAGAATGGGCAAGACCGAAGGGTGGAGGAGGGGAACCGGAGATGTCTCATGGTCTGTTGGCAGGCATGTTTTCACAACGCGACGCGCAGGCGCCATTTCATCCGGCGGGTATTGAAACGCAGGCCGAGACCCCAACTGAGCCGGAGCCGGATCGCAGCTTTGAATATGCGCTGGACGCG
>JBEKTB010000199.1:0-5103 GCA_049516495.1 Occallatibacter sp. | reverse complement strand
GTGATGCCGGAATTCGAGTTTCCGGCTACAATCACTCATGTGGAGATCACGTACGATCCACGTAAGAGCGAACGGACCCTTCGGGAACGCAATCTCGGCTTCGACGAGGCCGAGAAGTTTGACTTTGCTTCGGCTTCTTATTTTGGCGAGGTCCGAAGGGGAGAACATCGCCTGGTTGCCGTCGGGTATTTGAGGGGCAGGCTGCACGTTCTCTGTTTTCTGCCGAAGGAACGCGGAATTCGGGTGATCAGCTTCCGCAAGGCCAACGACCGGGAGGCGCGCAAATATGGCATGCTCAAAACCTTTGACGAATGACCAAGGAGACGTTCGCGAATTAACGAAAGAGGATTTCGCCCAGTTCGTACCCTTCTCCGCACTGCCCGCCGAGTTGCAGACTCTTCTCTCCTCGCCCAAAAAACTCTCGCCCGATGCTGAGGCCTCAACCACTGAGCAACCCGCGGCCTGAGCCGCATCAACCCCCGCGAAGTGCCCTTCCCGAAAAAGGTCCAGTGCGGCCTCTGCGGCCGATGCCGTTTTGCGCGATTGGGGTCCTCTGCGGTCGAAAGCGAAATGTATGATACATGCGTAACCTCTCTCTCGAGCGGAGTTTGTCCTTTTGCCGGCAGACGAGTGCCGGCTCATGGGCACCCAAGGTAGAGAGGCGCGTAGACCCTGGCAGGTTTTCAGGCGAATTTGGAGTTGAAAATGACGGCTGCGCCGCAATCCGAACCGGAACTTCCTCGGCCCGCTCCCGTTCCTGATGCGTCCCTGATCCGCGAGCAACTCAATCGCCTGAGAGCCCATTCTCTTTTCTCGCATAGCAAGCGATACCCGGTTTTGCTCGCCTACATCGTGGAGCAGACGCTGCTGGGCAATGGCGCCAACCTCAAAGAGCGAACCATCGGCGTGGAGGCCTTTGGGCGCGAAGCGGATTACGATGTGAACGTCGATCCAGTGGTGCGCACCTCCGCCGCCGAAGTGCGCAAACGGCTCATTCAGTACTATTACGATTCCGCCCACGCCGGCGAGTTGGTCATTGAATTGTTCGCCGGGTCCTATGTGCCGTCGTTTCGCGAGTCAGATCTGGCCAGGATCGAAACATCCGACGCTGAAGTGAACGCCGGCGCCTTCGGTGCTTCCACGCGTGAGCCGGAGACAAGCCCGGAAAACCTTGTATCCCAGCTTGCAGCGGTTTCTCAGCCCCATCCGGAGATTCCTCCGGGTGCGCTGAGCGCACAGAGTTATCGAAGGATTCGGCTGGCCGTCCTGCTGCTGCTGGCCATGGCCGCGGGTCTGGCGATTGGCCGCCATCGCCCGCAGCCGCCGGTTTCCAATATGGAGCGATTCTGGGCGCCCATCACCTCCAGTCCGGGGCCGGTTACGTATTGCATCGGCGAACCAGGCGCCTATCTGGAAATGCGAAGAACCGCAGGGGTTACGATTGAGGACCCGTCTCTTTCAGGAGGCCTGAATCTGTCGGACGTGGTCACCCTGGCTCGGTCCATTGTTCCGCTGGTTCCCCGCAGCGGCGCTTTTCGTGTGCTTTCCTCTTCCCAAACCAGCTTTGATCAACTTCGCGAGGGCCCTGTCGTGCTCATTGGCGCCTTCTCCAACATCTGGACCTTGCGCGTCACCGAGAAGCTGCGCTTTGGATTTGAGAGTGAAAACGGCGCCGGGAAACTGGTCGATCGCAAAGACGCACACGCAGCCTCCTGGAGCCCGCAGCTCGATTCGTCCCATCATAAAGTCGTTCGCGACTACGCCATCGTGGCGCGCATTCACGACAGCACCACCGGACAGCCGGTCATCATCATCGCCGGAATCCTGGGCGAGGGCACCGAAGCCGCAGGTGAGGCGCTCTACAACCCTGTCTACCTGGATTCGCTGCTCCAGAAGGCGCCCCGGAACTGGGCACAGATGAATCTGGAAGCCGTGATTCAGACCGACGTCTTCGAGGGCCACCCCGGCCCTCCCACGATTCTGGCAGTGGAAGCGTGGTAAACGTCTTCATTTCCGCCCCGCGCCTTCCTCTTGTATCCGCGCAAAATCCGGCCAAGTCCTCGATTCTCCCGTATGATACATTCCCTGAGACGCCGGCGATCATCGAGTTATCACGTTTATATTCATGTGTTTGAGTTTGCTACATGGCTCCCCTACACGTTGAAGCTTTTTTCACTCGACAAGAAGCCTTCAAATGGTGAGTGTCCGGAAAATGGCTCTGAAGCACGCCGTTGAGTCGCGGATCCTTCCGCTCCGGCTACAAGGAGATACCGATGAAACGTTCTTTGGCTGTTGGATTCCTGATGGTTTTGTTTTCTCTCTCAATGCACGCTGCGCAGAGCTCGGTGAAAGTACTCCTCTCCACCCCTGTACAGGTTGGCGCAACCACCCTTCCCGAAGGGGATTGCAAAGTGACCTGGACCGGCAGCGGTCCTGATGTCCAGCTCACCCTTGAAGCCGGACGCCAAAAGCCCGTGACCGTGACCGCGCACTTGGTGGAAAAGAAGAGCAACAGCCGTTCCGTGACCACCAACACCGTTGGCGGCGTCCAGGTCCTTGAACAGATCGTTCTTGAGAAAATGACTTTCGTACTGGCCCCCGCGCAGGGTTCCGGAAACTGACGCAACCCGCCGTCGAGAAGATTTTTTTGACTTTCAGTCCCGATCTCGAGTCTTTAAAGTCTCTCGGTGTCGCGTGACCTTCCTCCCCTTTGTCTTCGGACAAAGGGGTTTTTTGTTGTGCGGGGTCTTCATTTCGGTCATCAGCGTGGAATTGCGTTCACTGCGGCGAGTGGCCCCACCTTAAATCGTGACGCTGACGAGCAGGTGCCGAGCCGTGCGCGGAAATCACTTCAGCCGGCGAGCGCCGCAAAAGCCGCGCGCATGCGCTTCCACGTGGTTCCCAGTTCTTCAGGCAGGATGCGGGTTTCGGCCACCGTGGTCATGAAGTTGGTGTCGCCGCTCCAGCGGGGCAGGGCGTGCAGATGCAGGTGTCCGGCCACTCCCGCTCCTGCGGCCCGTCCCAGGTTCATGCCAAAGTTGAAGCCGTGCGGGCTGTAAAGCCGCTCCAGCGCCTGCTCGGTGCGCTGCGCCAGTTCAATCAACTCATGAGCCGCCTCAGGCGGCAGCCCCGCCAGCCGATCCACGTGCGCGTAAGGCATCACCATCACGTGGCCTGAGGTGTAAGGGAAGGCGTTCAGGCAGACAAAGCAGTGCTTTCCCCGGAGAATCAGACCGCCGGCCGCTTCGGCTTCCTCCGCTTTTATCCCGTTGGCAATGGCATAGTCGATGGAAGCAATCAGGTTGCAGAACACGCAACCCAGGTCGCCAGGCCAGGCCGAAAGGCTCTCAGGAACGCCGGGGCGCGTTGCGCTGTCCGCCGCGGTGATATAAGCAAAGCGCCAGGGAGTCCAGAGAAGGTCCATTGGGTGGGTTCCGTCTGCACCAGTATAGAGGCTTGGCAGCCGGCCAACGCCAGACGTCAGATTTGCCCGGCTCCCCGGTCTCTGAGTCCCCGGTCCCTGAGTCGGGGCACACACGGCCTTTGCCACTCGGCGTCCTGCGGGTTCGCGTCCCGCGCCGTCCCATTTCACGAAAAAACAACTTTTGCATTCTTCCGCCGGACATACGGGCAATTTCGCGGTAAGTCCATTGCTTCCGCCGGGCTGAAGTGTGAAAAAGTGGTTGCAATGCGGGACGGGCTATCTGTTGGATTGACGGGGCAAACCCGCGGTTGTTACACTCGTGAGCGTAGCTTCCTGCGCGGATTCCAGCAGTGAGTTGCGGCCGCCCTCCAGCTAGCCGTTGCCTGCCGGGTGTTTCCCAAGGAGACCAGTCGCCTTCCACACCAGCTTAATCGGTTGGGAGAACTGTCTCTCGCGAAAACATCACGGTCACAGGTACATGACTGCCGCAGGGATATGGTCTCCGGCATCCCTGGCTGGCGGCAATCGCAGCACAGGGGCCACCCCCAGCGGCAGGCAATTTCCGTCGCGGGTGCAAGGAATCCCGGAGCTGGCAGTGATGGCAAACGTCCTCAATCCCGAAACCGAGAGCATAACCCTGAATACCGAACTGGAAACCCTCGAACCTGCGACGGAGCAAGAACAGCCGTTGCACGAATCCACGTCCAACACAGAAACCGCCGAAGTAACCGCAGCAGCACTGGCCACGCTGGACGCCGATACCCTAACCGAGCCTCAAATCGAGGCCGTACCCGTGGTGGAAACCACGGCCGAGGCCGCGCCCGCTCAAGCGGTTGTCGCGGAAAATACCGCGCAATCCGCGACCGAAGCGCAGACCCAATCCGCGATCGCAGCCGAACCCGAAGCCGCAGCCGCCCCTGAAGTCGAAGCGGCTCCTGTCGCTGAAGTGATTCCGGTCGCAGCATCAGCTCCTCAAGCAGAAGTGGCTCCGCCCGCTGAAGTTGAGCTGGCAGAGGCCGCACCGGAAGCGGCCGCTGCGCCTGCTCCGGTTGCCGCAGCGCCGGCGCCCGCAAAGGCAGCCGCGCACGCAGATCACAGCCTTGAGTCCATGGACGACTTTTCCGCCGCTTTGGCGGCGTTTGAACGGGAGCAGGCCGCCGAGGCCGCAGCCGTTGAAGCATATGGCGACAAGATTGTTTCCGGCACCGTGATCAAGCAGACTGAGAAGCACCTGGTGGTCGATGTGGGCCTCAAGTCCGAGGGCCTTGTGCCGCTCGAACAGGTCCTGGATCACACCGGTGCGGTCAAGTTCCAGCCCGGCGACGTGATCGACGTGGTAATCGAGCGCGAGGAGCCCGAAGGCGGCTACCTGGTCAGCTACGAGCGGGCCCAGCGCCTGCGCGTGTGGGACGTGATCGAGAAGGCAGCCAACGACAAGACCCCGGTTATCGGTACCGTCGTCAGCCGCGTCAAGGGTGGTTTGACCGTCGACATTGGCCTCAAGGCATTTTTGCCCGGCTCGCAGCTTGAGATTCGCCCGGTTCGCAATCTGGACGGCTATCTCGGCCAGCAGATTGAAGTCCGGGTCATCAAGCTGAACAAGAAACGCGGCAACGTAGTCGTCAGCCGCAAGGAAATCCTCGAAGAAGAGCAGAACGCCAAGCGGTCCACCACGCTCG
>JBEKTB010000198.1:0-9300 GCA_049516495.1 Occallatibacter sp. | reverse complement strand
TTTGGAGCTCCAGTTTGAGCACGCCCGCATTGTAACTGGCCGACACGTTCTCTGTGGATACGGTAGAGGGCAGAGTGAAGGCGCGATAGAAGCTGCCATATCGCCGCTCGATGCGATGGAAGTTCTCTTCCTTCTCCTCTTTTTCGAACTTGCGCTCGCCCTTGACGGTCAGCGTGTGGTCTTCGACCCGAATGTCCAGGTCCTTCTCTTCGATGCCAGGAACCTCGAGCTTGAGCACAACTTTTTGCGCGTCTTCATAGATATCGACTGGCGGCACAAAGTTGGCCGCGGCCAACGGATCGTTCTCTCCGTTCATATCGCGAAAGAGCGAGTTGACACGGTTCTGCAGTGCTGCGACTTCCCGGAACGGGTCCCAACGAGTGATTGCCATGGTGCGTACCTCCTGATGGATTCTGTATGGATGGGGCCAGAAGGATGAGTCCCGGCCGCTCAACAAATCTGATACAAATATAGCACAATAAATTCACAAAATGTGCGCATTGTGCGCTCACATTTATAATCACATTGTTATCTTTAGTCTTTTCAGCCGCTTGCAATGAACTACAAACCGCGCCGCCTCAATTGGAAGCGAGAGACGGTCGACGGCGGCCGGATACTCCTCCAACTCGATCCCGCGGCGGCTATCCGTACAAATCGGCCTGCGCATACGGCCCTCTACAATAGGGTCAGATGACGCATCTTCTTGGCCTTCCCCAGCTGATGGACTGGCACTGGATCTGGCTGACCGTGGCCGCATTCCTGGCCGGGCTGCTGAATGCTGTGGCCGGTGGGGGTTCCTTTCTGCTTTTTCCCGCCATGTTGAGCATGAAGATGCTGCCCATCCAGGCCAACGCTACCAATACGGTGGCTCTGTGGCCGGGGCAGCTCACCTCGGTTGCGGCCTATCGCGACGACATTCGCAAGAACAGGCGCCTGGCGCTGCCCATGGCGCTCGCCGGACTGCTGGGCGGCACGGCCGGCGCACTGGTTTTGCTAAACACGCCACAGAAGACCTTTATGAGCCTGGTGCCGTGGCTGCTGCTGGTGGCGGCTACCATCTTTGCCGTCAGCGGGCCGGTCTCCCGCTGGCTTGAACGACGAAAAGGGGCGATTGCGGGCACGATGCATCCGCCGCGCCGGCTGCCGGTCTTTCTTTCTACCATCGTGGTCTGTTTTTACATTGGGTATTTTGGCGCCGGTGCGGGGTTTCTGATCATCACGGTACTTTCGCTGTTCGGCTACCAGGACCTGAACGAGATCAACGCCCTCAAGGTGGTTTCCACAACCCTGGCCAACGGAATCGCGTTCGTCATCTTTGTGGTTGGAGGGCAGGTGGTCTGGCGCTATTGCCTGCTGGCCATGGTTACCTGCGCCATTGCCGGCTACACGTCGGCCAGCCTTGCGCGGCGGGTTCCGCAACCGGTGCTCCGCGGCCTGGTCGTTTTCATCGGCCTCTTTATGGCGGCATGGTTCTTCTGGCGGTCGTAGGCAGGGAACAGGGAGCAGGGAACAGAAGAGCACTGTTTGCCAAGGATGCTGACTGCCTGTCCCGAACCGCTTCCACGTGACCCCTGATCCCTGACGCCTGATCTCTGTAAAATAGGGGCATGAGCCACGAAGGCGTCCGTATTGTCCCCAAAGAGCAGGAAGAGCGCGAAAAGGAAGCCAACCGTCCACTGCCGCGCATCGCTATCACGCCGGAAAAGGTCCGGGTGTTGCTTAGCGAAGGCAAGGGCATGGAGATTGACTGGACCGACGGCCACCGCAGCGCCTGGAGCTTTGCCTGGCTGCGCGACGCCTGCCCCTGCGCCACCTGCAACGAGGAGCGGGTGAACGAAGGCCGCAAAGTCGGCCAGCCCAAATCCAAACCCACGGCCGTGCTGCCCATGTACGCGCCGCCGCCCAGGCCCGCCAGCGCACAGGCAGTCGGCCGCTACGCCATCCAGTTCAACTGGCTGGACGGACATTCGGGCGGGATTTATTCGTGGGAGTATCTGCGCCGGGTGTGCCAGTGCAGGGAATGCACGTTCGCGACCGAAGAGAGCACGGGCACGCCGAACTAGCGTGACGCGCGGTCGGCTGAGCACTTGGCATTTCCAGGGTTTCCCTACTCGCAAGGAGAGGTTTACGCCTTCGTGGCACCCGGCAATCAGGAGAGAATCTCCCACATTGCGGTAAAGTGTCTGCGGAGCGAGCGCTGCATTTTTCCGTATGATGCTGATTATATGATTGTTATATCGTTTTTGACTCTACTGTTCACAACCGAAGCGATCGTCTATGCTCTCCCACCCATTCACAAAGTGCGCGAATGGATGGGGCACCCCCAAGATTCTGTTAAGACTTGAATCGAAAACTCTCTCGATATGAACAAACTTTAGTTACCACAAAGTGTTACCACTCGTAGGGGGGGTAGGGGGGTGCCTTTTGGGGGTATAAACCGGGCGGATCCCTGACACTTTAAACCAGGGTCTTTGCCTGACATCCTTTCCCCGCGGATCTCCATCAACAGTGTGCTCCGGGAGAAGTGAATATTCCGCAAGTGGCGCGCATTCTGGAGCGAAGGAACTGCGGCGGCCATCCTCAACGTCTGCTGCGAGCAGCCGGATTCCGTCCGGGATTCGTCTGGAGTTGTGCATTTCTCCTCGGTTTTCCACAGGCTAGCGGCACTTCAGCCCGCATTGAACCAAATCTGACACCCTTTATCCACCTATTTTTTTGTTGCAGCGGTAGTTCGTGTCTGCTTATCCACGCATACTCTTGGCATAATCGCAGCAAGAGCGGTTTCTCAGTAACTGTTCCAAGAGCCGAGTCCAGGGGGGCGGGGTCCAGAACCCAAGGTCAGAACCTGAGTTCGACACCCAAGCACTTGCGGGACCACCCACGGGAGCACTGAAGAGTGACCAGCTATAGCCGCCAGGACGTGTTGCGCATCCTGCAGATCGGTTCCCGCCAGTTGCAGGGGTGGGAACGGGCGGGACTGATTCCTCAACAACAGAGCTACACATTCCAGGACCTGGGCCAGCTCAGGACCATCCGGTCCCTGCGCGAGGAATCCGTGTCGTCGGCGTCGATCCGCGACTCCATTGTGGCTATGAAGGCGGTGGCGGGGATGGCCAATCCGCTGCTGGAGGCGACGGTGGTGAGGAGCGGTACACGGCTGGTCTTCCGGCACCATGGCTTCATGGTGGACCCCATCCGGCGGCAGTTGCTGTTCGACTTCGAGCGTCTGGAGAGAGCGGGAGGGCTTGGTCCGTTGTCGCTGGGCCCGGAGCGGTCGCCGGCGGGCAAGGCGGGCAAGCGCACCCCACGCGGCATCCAGGGTCGCTTTCTGGCCGCGGTGCAGGCCGAGGAGGCAGGCGAGAAGCAGCGCGCGATCGAGCTTTATCAGCAGATCATGGAACTCGATCCCGGCTATGCGCCGGCGTGCATCAACCTGGGAACGATCCACTTTCACCTGCGCGAGTTCGACCGGGCCGAGGAGCTTTACCGGCAGGCGACGGTGGCCGATCCGGAGTACGTGCTGGCTTTCTTCGACCTGGGCAACGTGCTGGACGAGCTGGAGCGGCTGGATGAGTCGATTGTGGCCTACGGCCAGGCGGTGGCGCTTTCGCCCCATTATGCCGACGCCCACTATAACCTGGCCCTGGCGCACGAGCGCAAGGGCCAGCGCCGGCCTGCGCTGCAGCACTGGCAGGCGTATGTGCGGCTGGACTCGAGCGGTCCCTGGGCCGACCATGCACGGGGGCAAATTCGCAAACTGCTCAGCCGGGAGAAGCTGGCCATCGCCTGGCGCGCAGAGAGCTTTGTGCCGCCGCGCAAGGGAACGGCGGCGCTCGAACTGGTGAGCCGGGCGGCGACCGAGTCTGCTTGAGAGGGCGTCCGGAAGGATCCGAAAAAGAGTCTGCCCAAAAAACACGATGGCCCTTCCCGAAGGAAGGGCCATCGTGTTGCTGTCTGTGGAGCCGGGCTAATTTACGGTCAAACTAACAGGGGTGGTCTCTGTCAATGTGCCCGAAGTGCCGGTGATCGTGACCGTGTAGGTTCCGGGTGTGGTGCCGGTGTTGCCGGTGGTGCCGCCTCCGCCTCCGCCGCAACCCATGCCGGCTATGGAGATGACCAGAACCAGCAGGCCCAGCATGGCCAGCCAGTTACGCCGCCGCTTGGGGATGCCGAAGAGGAAGACCAGCGCCAGAGCCGTGCCGCCCGCCGATGGCCAGAACAGCTTGTTGGTCCGGTTGAGAGAGCTGGTGGCGGCCGTGGTGTAAACGGTTAGGGTGGCCGTTTGCGCTGTTGTGCCGCTGATGGTGACTGACGTCGGAGAAAGGCTGCACGTCGCCGGATCGTTGGAAGCATTGGTGGTCATCGTGCAGGTTAGGGCGACGGTCCCGGTAAATCCGCCGGATGGCGTCACGGTAATGGTTGACGTGTTGCCGCTGGTTGCGCCGGGGCTGACAGTGATTGCGCCGCTGTTCGTCAGTGCGAATGAACCGATAGGCGCGGTCGTGGTGACAGTCAGGGTGACGGGCGTGGTCTCCGAAGTTGAGCCATTCGTGCCGGTCACCGTCACCGTGTAGGTTCCGGTGGTTGTGGAGTCCGTGGTGGTTACGGTCAGGGTGGACGTCAATGCCGATGCCCCGGTGATGCTGACCGAGGTGGGAGACAGAGCGCAGGTGGCCGGGCTGCTGGCAGCGGTTGGAGTGACTGCGCAGGTGAGAGCAACGCTGCCGGTAAATCCGCCGGATGGCGTCACGCTGATTGTGGATGTGTTCCCGGTGGTTGCGCCGGCGGCCACTGAAATGGCGCCGCTGTTACTGAGCGCGAACGATGGCGTAGTGCTGGTCGCGGTCCAGCCATTAACCACGTTGGCCACGTTCAGCGACCCGAGTCCGGTAGCCATGTCGTAGCCGGCGATCGCGTTGTAGCCGCCCAGCGAGGGGGTGGCGGTGTTGACCAGAACGCCAATCTCGTCTCCTACCGTGCTGACTACACAGTGTACTTGTCAATGTCGTTGAAATAGCAGGAACTGGACGCCGTAACGGTTTCCGTGCTGCAACTGGAGTAGGTCTGCTTGGCTGCCAGGGCGTAGAGTCCCGGGTTGGCGAGGCCTTGCGCCGAACCTGCCTTCTGGTTGATGAGGGCCATGACGCCGGCCATGGCCGGGGAAGCTACCGAGGTTCCTCCTACTTCCTGCGCATCCAGCGGAGTTTTGTCGGCATCGCCCGTGTAGGCGCAGGTGCCATTCGCCGAGACGCAGATCAAATAGGAGCTGTTATTGAGCCCGTCCGCCGCGAAGAAAGAGACGTCGGGAATGTCGCGCACCCCGTCGTTCACGTAGCCGGTAATGCTGGAATTTGCCTGCCAACTGGGCTTGGGCCATCCGTTATTGACAAGAGGAATGGAGCCATTGGCGGTTCCGGTCGTGGTCGCGCCGCCGGTGCAAGTTCCGATGGTTGTGCTGGTTGTGCTGTTGACCACGCAGTTACTCTGGCCGCCGCTGCCGCCTACCGTATTGACAAAGCCGGAAACGTCCTGCTCAGTTTCGTCATAGATGACCTGGTAATACTCGAGATAGAAGTTGCAGGCCGCCTCGCTACTTGTGGGGCTCGCGACTTCGAGCTCACCTGCCAAGTACTGCGCAAGCGCAATTCCCGTCGGGCTGACGCAACTGTCGTTCCAGGGAATCTCTGGCACGTAGCCCAGCGCATTCGCCTGGCCGGTGCCGTTCGAAGTGCCCCAATAGGGCGCGGCCGTACAGGACGAGGAAGACGCTGGGCACCAGTTGAAGTCGGTGCCGCCGACGGCGGTGTTGTAGGGAGTGGAGGCCAGACCGCTTACTGTGAGACCGTACTCAGCGGCATACGGCGTTAACGACGTAGTCGGCTCGAAGTCGTCATCGCAGGAGGCCGAGCCGGAATCGCCGGAAGACACGAAGACGGAGATGCCTTCCGAGGCGGCCGACTGCCACAGGTCGTAATACGAGACGTTGCCGGCCGTGCCTTCCAACAACTCGCACTGGCCGTAGCTGACGTTGAGAATGTTTCCCGTCTTGTTCTTGACAATGTAGCTTGCCGAATCGTAGATCGGATCGTTGGTAGGATTCGTCGCGTTGTTGTAGCCGGAAACGACCAGCACGAGGTCGGCTCCTGGCGCCACCGCTCCAGACCATTCCACGTCCAGCGAATTCTCGGTCAGATCGCCAATTCCGCACAGGGCGGTCGAACTCGTGCTGGTGCAGATGCCCGGATCGTAGTCATTGCCGACGATGGTGTTGAAGGACGGGGTGTTGGGCACCACGCCAAAGTCTGTCCGAAAAGCGATCACGTCGGTAGGGCTGGTAGCGCTTCCTTCAAGCTTGCTGGTTCCGGCAATGGCGATGGTTTGCCCTTTTCCATTGATGGGCGTGCTGGCGTTCCACAACGGCGTGACATTGTAGATGGCGCCAAAATCGTAAGGCGCCACGTCCTCAATCACGTCGCCGTAAGAGTCCGTAGTGCCGAATTGCGCGCGTATCTTTCTGGCCGCGGCCTGAGTCCTGTCTCCGTCAGACTCGGGGCTGGCGATGCGCTGCCATTTTCCCGTCGTGCGGTTCAATTCAACCTTGCCGCCCAGTCGATGCATGGGTTTGGGGACGAAGTTGTGCAGAGACTTGATGCCGACCACGGCGGGCGCCAGCGCGGCAGGAATGCTGGGATCGCTCATGTTGGCGATGTGGTGGACGCCCTTTACTTCAATGTTGTGAATCTCGGTGTGGAAGGCGCTCTGAACCTGCGCGGCGGTGCCGCTGAAGCGCAGGGACATGCGATCCTTCGACAGTTCGCCGACCGAAAAGCCGTGTTCGGTGAGCCAGTTCGAGATTGTATCGATGTCCGATTGTGCCGGGCCGAACCTGGAGCCCACTTCCTCCGGCTCAAGCCACTGGTGGTAATTGGCGGAGCCAACTTCATACTGGCTGGCAACGAACTTGTCGAAGGCCGCCTGCTGCTGCGCGCTGCGGTTCAGCACCAGAA
This sequence comes from Occallatibacter sp., assembly GCA_049516495.1. Classification (GTDB taxonomy): domain Bacteria; phylum Acidobacteriota; class Terriglobia; order Terriglobales; family Acidobacteriaceae; genus Telmatobacter. The sequence goes on along the minus strand of JBEKTB010000198.1, from coordinate 2,293 downwards.
CCAGATCGTTCATGGGGAGGTCGGGGCTGACCCGTCCGCGATCGTTCTTGGCATTCGCCACTGGGAGGGTGTTGCCCCTGAGCGTCACCAGATTGCGTTCGTCGATCCGGTTAACAATTTGGGCCGTGGGTGCGACTTGCTGGGCCATGCCTGCCATCGAGCAGAGCACTGCGCTGGCCAATACAAAGAGAGGGGCCGAACTCATGGAACGCATATGGGTTTTCCTGGACCTTCCTTCGGGGGTGAACCCCCGAACAGATGAAATGTTGCGGCTTGACCCGAAAATAGCAGCAATGACTGTCAAACGCTATCCCGTCACCGGCTTGTGGACTCAAAATAGCCACGCAATAGGATGGTTTGCCTGAATTGGGAACAGGGTATCCCTCCGCTCAAGAACTGTTGCAATGTTGACGGAGCGCGGAAAATGCCGCCCCCTTTCTTTCAGTTTGCGCCTGCACAAAACAAATGCGGAAGAAAAACCAGAGGCCGCCCAGAGATGGACCGGGAGCCAAGTCCCCATGGTGACTGCAGCGATAGTGACAACCTGATTAGACGCGATGCGCCTCGGAGAGTTGACCGCGAGCAGATGAATAAGCCAAAAACTTCCCGGGACGGTTGCAACTTCGGGTCGCGTTGCGCGGCAATTTTTGCCGGCGATCTGGACAGCGGGTCGAACTTTGACCTGGCAAGCCGGATACAGGAACCTGCGGGACGGCGCTTTTGATACACTGCGAGGCCGGAGGAAAACGCCTTGGTGCAAGCATCGCAGGCCATGCCGCTGACCCGACTTTCAGAAGAGGAGAACCTCTTCTATGCAACCGTTCGGAAGTTTGCCGAAGAGACCGTCGCTGGGCAAGTTCGCGCCATGGACGACGAGCAGCAGTTTGCCGGGGGGCTGGTGGAGCGGATCTTCGACCTGGGACTGATGGGGATCGAGATTCCCGAGGAGTTGGGCGGCGCGGGCGGCAGCTTTTTTGACGCGGTGCTGGCCATCGAGGCGATTTCGACCGTGGACCCGGCGGTAGCGGTTCTGGTGGACGTGCACAATACGCTGGTGGTGAATGCGATCAGCCGGTGGGGCAGCGAAGAACAGCGGGAGCGCTGGCTGCCGCGGCTGGCGGCCGGCACGGTGGGGGCCTACGCCCTGAGCGAGACCGGCTCAGGTTCCGATGCGTTTGCGCTGCAAACCCGGGCCCAGGCGGTCGATGGCGGCTACCGGCTGAACGGGCGCAAGATGTGGATTTCAAACGCGCGCGAGGCTGGGTTGTTCATCGTGTTTGCCACGGTCGACGCCAGCGCGGGCTATCGCGGCATATCGGCCTTTGTGGTGGAAAAGGGTACGCCGGGATTCACGGTGGGACGGAAGGAAGACAAGCTGGGCATACGGGCCAGCAGCACCTGTGAACTGGTGCTGGACGGCTGCGCGGTTCCGGAATCGAACCTGCTGGGCGCGCGGGGCAAGGGGTACAAGATCGCCATCGAAACGCTGAACGAGGGGCGCATCGGGATCGGCGCGCAGATGCTGGGGCTGGCTGAAGGCGCGTGGGGCCATGCGGTGCGCTATGCCCGGGTGCGGCGCCAGTTCGGCAAGGCCATCAGCGAGTTCCAGGCGGTGCAGTTTGCGCTGGCCGAGATGGCGACGGAGATTGAAGCGGCAAAACTGATGGTCTATAACGCGGCGCGCCTGAAGGACGCCGGTCAGCCGTTTGTGCGCGAGGCGGCGATGACCAAGTACTTTGTGTCGCAGGTGGCGGAGCGAGTGGCCAGCCAGTGCTCGGAGGCAACGGGTTCGTGCGCGATTACCCGGCGGAAAAGTACTATCGCGACGCCAAGATCGGCAAGATCTACGAGGGCACGTCGAACATGCAACTGGCCACGATTGCCAAGCAGGTGCTGGGAAGGTGAAGGGCAGGGGACAGGGAACAGGGAACAGGGATCAGGGAACAGGGGTCAGTGGTTGGCGCTTGACGGCTTCGGAGACCTGGCGAATGTGGGCGGGGCGGGTGCGGCAGCAACCTCCGACAATTTGCGCACCGGCTGCAAACCAGCCGGTCGCCATGGCGCCGAAGCCGGCCGGATCGCCTGAGCCGGTCCAGCAGCGGGCGGCGGCGTCCCAACCTTCGCCGGAGTTGGGGTAGACCACGATCGGGTTGTTCGAGGCTGCGCGCAATTCGCCGATCAGGGCCTGCATGAGGGAGGGATGGGTGCAGTTGACGCCGATGGCGACGGTCTGGGGAAAACGCGCGACGGCCTCGGCGCAGGCGCTGAGCTGTTCGCCGTGGGCCACGTGCTG
>JBEKTB010000197.1:0-5915 GCA_049516495.1 Occallatibacter sp. | reverse complement strand
CGGGCCTACAATCCGCTCTTCCTGTATGGCGGCGTCGGCATGGGCAAGACCCACCTGATGCATGCCATCGGCCACGAGGTGAAGCGCCGCCAGCCCATGGCCAGCATCTGCTACGTCTCGGCGGAAAAATTCACCAACGAGATGATCACCTCGCTGCGCAACGACCGCATGACCAGCTTTCGCGACCGTTTCCGCACCGTGGACGTGCTGCTGATCGACGACATTCAGTTCATCGCCCAGAAGGAGCGCACCCAGGAGGAGTTCTTCCACACCTTCAACGCGCTGCACGAGAGCATGAAGCAGATCGTGATTGCTTCGGATCGTCCACCCAAGGAGTTGGCGGAGATCGAAGACCGGCTGCGTTCCCGTTTCGAGTGGGGTTTGATCGCCGACATTCAGCCGCCGGATCTCGAAACCAAGGTTGCGATTCTGCAGAAGAAGGCGGAGAGCGAGCAGGTGGTGCTGCCCATCGATGTGGCGCTGTTTGTGGCCTCGAATGTGCGCACCAACGTCCGTGAGCTCGAAGGCGCCATGACGCGGCTGATCGCGTGGTGCCAGATGAACCATCTGGAGATCACGCTGGCCTCGACCCAGCAGTGCCTGAAGCAATTCATCGATATGCAGGTGCGCAAGATCACCATCGAGGCCATCCAGCGCGCGGTTTCCGAGCAGTTCGGCATGAGGGTCACGGACCTCAAGCAGAAAAACAACTCGCGCAACGTGGTGGTGCCGCGGCAGATCGCCATGTACCTGGCCAAGCAGATGACCGAAGCCAGCCTGCCTGAAATCGGCCGCCAGTTCGGCAACAAGCACCACACCACGGTGATGCACTCGATCGCCAAGATCGATGAGCAGCGTCGCGCCGACAAGGACCTGCACCGCATGCTGAACAAGCTGCAGGAGCAGTTGAACGCCTAAAGAAAAGTCAGCCGGGAAGTCAACCCTATTCCCCCAGGTCCCGCAGTCGTGGCCTGGGGAATAGGCAACCTTGACATTTCGCGCCTTCTTCAACGCAAGGACCCCCACCTCCGTGGTTTGCAGACAATTAGCCTGCGCCGGCGCATCATTGGAATAAATAGGGTGAGTTGAGAAGCCGCACCGCGCGTTCAGATTGCGTGGCACAGAAAATACGAGAGCAACCGCGTTCCCACGGCACGGCTAGAGCTATCTTTATGAATCTATTCCCGAAATCTGTTGCACTCGGAATTTGAATGTACCCCCCCCCGGGGGGTACGGTTCTCCATTTGTTCGCCTTGAAACTTGGGTGGACTGGGCCTGTCAAGTTCACGCGCCCTCGCGCTACTTCTTCGCTCGCTTGTAAAACGGCATCGGCACCTGCTTGGCCCGCACATGATTCGCGCGCACCTGCACCAGCACATCTTCGCCGCTGGCGGCCGCAGCTGCCGGCACCAGTGCGAAAGCGATGTTGGTCTTCAAGAACGGCGCAGGCGAGCCGGACGTCACCACGCCGATCTCGTTTCCATCCAGCGCAAGCACCGGGTACCCGTCGCGCCCGATGCCCCGCTCCACCATTTCGAGAGCCACGATCTTGCGTTTCGGCCCGCCCGCGGCCTCGACGGCCAGCAAGGCCTCGCGGCCAATGAAATCGCCCTTGTCCAGTTTGAGCCACCGCGCGACGAAGGACTCCAGAACGTTGATAGAGTCGGAGAGTTCGTGCCCATAGAGAGGCATTCCGGCTTCCAGGCGCAGCGTGTTGCGCGCACCCAGGCCGCAGGGCCGAATCCCAAACTCCTGTCCCGCCTCCATCAGCGCGTTCCACATTTTTTCACTGGTAGGCACGTCGGCGGGAATGTAGACTTCGAAGCCGTCTTCGCCGGAGTAGCCGGTACGGGCGATCATCACGTTCGGCACCCCGGCCACCGTGCCCCAGGTGAACCAGTAGTTCTTGATGGCGGCCAGATCGACCTTGGTCAGCTTCTGCAGCGTCTCCAGTGCCCTCGGCCCCTGCACCGCCAACTGCGAGTAGTAGGCCGAGTAGTCGCTGATATGAATTGATGGCATGGCCCCTGCATTTTTCCGGATCCAGGAAAAATCCTTGTCCTTGGTCCCCGCATTCACAACCAGCAGGTAGTCGTTCTCGCTGAGCCTGTGGACCAGGATGTCGTCGACAAACGTGCCCTCCGGCGTGAGTAGCGCGGAGTACTGCGCCTGGTTGTCCTTCAGGCGCGAGGCATCGTTCATCGTGATGTGCTGCACGGCTGCCAGCGCGCCGGGCCCGCGAAACTGGATTTCGCCCATGTGGCTCACGTCGAACAGGCCCACGCCGGTGCGCACGGCCATGTGCTCGGCGATCAACCCTCCACCCGGACATGGATACTCGACCGGCATGTCCCACCCGCCGAAGTCCACCATCTTGGCTTTCAGCGCGCGATGAGTGGCGTTCAAAGCGGTCTTTTTCAGCGGGGAAGCGGCCGGCGCAGCGGTTTCAGTCGGGGTGGTTTCGGGTTGCATGGGGAGAGTCATGGGGTGTTCCTTTCGGCGCAACTGCACCTTGCATACGATAGGGATTCGGCGGCTGCCCGGTCAAACTTTCCTCCACTCTGGCTTAGGATCAAGTAGGCAGACTGTGCCGAAAGGGAAGACGCATGAATCAGGCTCGCGGCATCATCATGATTATTTTGGGAGGGGTCGCCCTCTACCAGGGCTGGACCCTCCATACCGGGCAGCACGCCCTGCTGGCTTACGGTTTGGGTGTGCTGGCGGTGGCCGTGGGCATCTGGAGACTTACACGCAAACCGCCCCAGCCGCGGGCGTGAACCAAGCCTGAAAATAACTCCCTGCCTTCAGCGGCAAACCCGCTATAATTCCGCCCAATCGTCCGATGGAAGCTTTCTTTATCGTTGTGCTTGCAGTGGTGGTCTTTGCGGTCTGGCGAGACGGCCAGAACGCAGTTGCCCAATTGCGCGACCAGATCGAAAGCCTGGATCGTGAGATCGGCGGCTTGCGGGCGCAGTTGGCCGCACACCAGCAGACTCACACCTCTCCCGCGCCGTCCACGGCCGCACAGACTCCACCTGCCCCGCCGGTTCCCGCACCCGCCCGGCCAGCCGAGACCCACCCGCCGGCCGCCGCAACCCATGCGCCCGCGCCTCCGATTGCCGCCTTCATCGGCATCGCACCTCCGCCTTCTGCGCCAGTCCGACCCGTGGACGCACTACCCTCCCCAGCCACCCAGCCTCCGCCACAGCAACCCAAACCGTGGGTTCCCGCCCTCGGCCCGACAAGCCCGGAGTTTCAAGAGCCGGGGCCCAGCGCGGAGGCGAGACTTTCCTCGCTTGAACAGCGCCTCGGCACTAACTGGCTCAACAAGCTGGGCATCGCGATTCTGGTCATCGGGCTGGCCTTCTTTCTGGCCCTCAAGCTCGAAACCTGGGGTCCCGTCGGCAAGGTTCTGTGCGGCTTTGCTGTGAGTCTGGTGCTGCTGGCCGGCGGCGTGTGGCTGGAGCGCAAGGCCACCTACCGCATCTTTGCCCGCGCCGGCATAGGCGGCGGCTGGGCGCTGGCCTTCTTTACCACCTTCGCCCTGCACCACATTCCCGCCGCGCACGTTCTGGACTCGCTGGCCGCCGACCTCGTCCTGATGCTAGCGGTCGCCGCAGGCATGGTCGCCCACTCGCTCCGCTACCGCTCGCAGACGGTCACCGGCCTGGCTTTCCTGCTCGGCTTTGCCACACTGCTCACCAGCCACCTGGAGGCGGCCGAGGGCACCGTGGTCTTCAGCCTCACGGCCAGCCTCGTACTGGCGCTGGCGCTGGTCGTTGTCACCACCGTGCGCCACTGGGCGGTGCTGGAACTGGCCGGACTGGCCGCCGTTTACCTCAGCCATCTGGTCTGGCTCACCCGCGTGCTGCCTGATAATCGCGCAACCTTCGCCGAGTTCTGGTCCTCCACAATCCTCATCCTGCTCTACTGGCTGATCTTTCGGCTGGCCTACGTGTTGCGCACACCGCTCGATCAGAACGAGGAAAACATCTCCAGCCTGTCCGCGGTCCTGAACTCGACCGGCGTGCTCGGCCTGCTCAAGCTCCAGTCCGCCCATCCCGAGTGGGCCTTCTGGGCGCTGGCAACTTTGGGCGCGGTGGAGATGGCGCTGGCCTTCCGTGTGCGGGCGCGGCGCAGGCAAGCCTTCATCGTCCTCTCCACCATCGCCACGGTGCTATTGGTCAGCGCCGTTCCCTTCCGGTTCCACGGCGTCAATTGGCCGGTTCTCTGGCTGGTCGAGGCGCAGGTGCTGGCTGTCTGCGGCCTGCGGCTGGGTGAGCCCGTCTTCCGCCGCCTGGGCCTGCTTGCGGGGCTGGTCACTGGCGGAGTTCTGGTTTTCCACGACGTTCTGCCGCTGCTGCTCTTCCGCCTCGGCAACTCGGACCCAGGCCGCCATTGGGCGCTTACCGCAGCCCTGGCTTTGGCGGCGACTCTTTACTGGGTCCACGCGGAGCTCTATCCCCGCCGTTGGCCGCAGATTGCGGAGGACGACCGCGAAGCCTTCGCCCTCCGCGTTACCAGTTGGCTCGCCGTGGCCGCCGCGGCTACGGCCCTGTGGGTCGCGCTGCCCGATCTCTGGGTTCCGGTTGGCTGGCTTGGGTTGGTTCTGGTGCTGGCGTTCGCAGCGCATCGCTTCAAGGGGTCCATGCTGGCGCTTGAGACTGATGTTCTGGGCTTGGCCGCTGCCGTCGTGCTGATTTTCCACCACATCGCCCCGTTGGCCCTGTTCCGCCTGGATTCGCCCGACCCCAGCCACCATCCTGCGGAGACGGTCGTACTGGCGCTGGTGGCGGTGGCCTACTGGGCGCGCTCTGAGGCCTTCCCGCGCTTGCTCTCCCGTATCGTCTTCAGCCCCCAAGCTGTTTCGGCTCTTGATCTCGACCTCAGCGCCTGGACGGCCGCCGTTCTGCCTATCGCCAGTTTGGTCGGAACCGTGATGGCCACCGCTGCCCTGTGGACTGTGCTACCGGGCCTTGCAGGCCGATCTGCTGGCTGCGGCTGCAGTGGCCGGCCTCTTCGCCTGGAACGTTTTCCGAAGCGGCAACTGGTGGACCTACGACGCGCCTCTGATCGCCGCCGTCGCTTTGCTCTACGCCGGGACGCGCCGCAAAACGGTGCTGGCCGGATCAGGCAATTACGTTGACCCTGCTTACTCCTGGGCCGCGACTCTGCTGCTCGCTTTTCTCGTCTCGGACCTCTCTTCGGACTGGTTCCTGATTCCAATTTGGACTGTGCTCGGACTGGCGCTCTTTGAACTGGGCCGGTTCGCCCGCAAAGGCTTTCTGCGCTGGCAGGGATTCTTCCTCGTAGCGCTCGCTTTTGTGCGCTATCTTGCTATCGATCTGCCCGACACCTTTGGCAACTTCGCCCGCCAGCAGCTTCCAGCGCTCAACGCGGGCAGCTTCAGCCTCACCAAATCCCTCCTCCTAGAAGTTCTTGTCCTTGCAGCGGCAGGCTATTGCCTCCTGGAACGCACCCGCGACCGCGAACACTGCACCGGCCGCGAACACATCGCCGGTCTGCTCGCCGATGCGCTCGGCACTTTGTCCATCGCGCTTTGGTTCGCCTATCGCTTTCCGTCTTCTTGGGTTCCCGTCCCCGGCGGCGAGGCGTGGGTCACGCCGATCTGGGCGGCGATGGCCACAATCCTGCTGACGCTTGCCTGGCTCATGCGCCGCAGAGCCTTCCTGATCCAGGCCGTGGTGCTGTCCGTTGTTGTCCTCGGACGCGCGTTCTTCTTCGACCTGCCCGCTGACAGTCCCGCAGATTTTTGGCAAGGCCCGCTTTTCGACCTGGGAGTCACCGCGCTGATCCTGCTTGCCGCTCTGCCGGTTGCTCTCCTCCTCCGCAGCAAGGATCGCTTCGCTGATTCACCCATTCAGCCGCCAGCCGACCTCGATCTCGTCTTCCGC
>JBEKTB010000196.1:0-7959 GCA_049516495.1 Occallatibacter sp. | reverse complement strand
GCCTTGCAGGCCGATCTGCTGGCTGCGGCTGCAGTGGCCGGCCTCTTCGCCTGGAACGTTTTCCGAAGCGGCAACTGGTGGACCTACGACGCGCCTCTGATCGCCGCCGTCGCTTTGCTCTATGCCGGGATGCGCCGCAAAACGGCGCTTACTGGATCAGGCAACTACGTCGCTCCCGCGTACTCCTGGGCTGCGACCCTGCTGCTGACTTTTCTAGCTTGGCATCTGGTCCTCTCTTCGGATTGGCTCCTCATCCCGGTCTGGGTCGCGCTTGGTCTGGCCCTTTTTGAAATCGGTTGGTTCGCCCGTAAAGGCTTCCTGCGCTGGCAGGGATTTTTCCTGGTCGCGCTGGCTTTTGTCCAATATCTAGCAGTTGATCTGCCCATGAGGTTTGGCGGACCACCCGCCGCATTGATCGTGTTGTCTCCATCGGGCGATCTACTGGAATCTCCGTTACCCTTCAGCCTCACCAAATCCCTGCTGCTTGAAGTCCTGGTCCTTGCGGCGGCAGGCTATTGCCTCCTGGAACGCACCCGCGACCGCGAACACTGCACCGGCCGCGAACACATCGCCGGTCTGCTCGCCGATGCGCTCGGCACTCTGTCCATCGGGCTCTGGTTTGCCTATCGCTTCCCGTCCGCCTGGGTTCCAGTCCCCGGCGGCGAGGCTTGGGTCACGCCGATCTGGGCGGGGATGGCGACTGTCCTGCTCACGCTGGCCTGGCTCATGCGCCGCAGAGCCTTCCTCGTCCAAGCGCTGGCGCTGGTCGCCGCGGCTCTGGTCCGCGCATTCTTCCTGGACCTGCCCGCCGATAGCCCCGCGGACTTTTGGCACGGCCCACTTTTCCACCTGGGAGTCACCGCGCTGATCCTGCACCTGGGAGTCACCGCGCTGATCCTGCTTGCCGCTCTGCCGGTTGCTCTCCTCCTCCGCAGCAAGGATCGCTTCGCTGATTCACCCATTCAGCCGCCAGCCGACCTCGATCTCGTCTTCCGCCATCCGGAGCAGGTCTTCTTCTTTGCCGCGTTTGCGTTGGAAGTCGTGGCGCTGGCCGTCAAGCTCAGCTCCGGCCACATCACCATCGCCTGGAGCCTCTTTGGTCTTGCCGTCTTCCTCTTCGCCCTGATCGTGGGCGAGCGCAGTTTCCGCATCGCCGGCCTGGCGCTGTTGCTGGTCAGCGTGGTCAAGATCCTGCTCATGGATGTGTGGAAGCTTTCGCCCTCCGACCGCTACACCACTCTGATCGTTTTGGGCCTTGCCCTCTTGGCCGTCTCTTTCCTTTACACGCGCTTCAGCAGCGTGATCCGCAAGTATCTTTGAGTCGAAAGGCATTCCCGTGCCCAACCTCTACAACCGCATTCAGGGCCGCAGCCTGGAACGCCTGGCCGCGTTGAGCGACGGTATCTTTGCCGTGGCCATGACGCTCCTGGTGCTTGACCTGCACATCCCCACCGCCGCCCAGGTGCATTCGGAGGGCGAGTTGCTCGGCGCTCTTGCGGCTCTCGGCCCGCAGTGGATCGCTTATGGCATGAGCTTTCTTACCCTGGGCATCTTCTGGGCCGGCCAGCAAACCCAGCTCAACCACATCGCCGAGGGCACGCGCGATCTGACCTGGATCCACCTTGGGTTTCTGTTTGCCATCACGCTCATGCCGCTTTCCACGCGCCTGCTGGCCGAGTTCATCACCTACCGCGCGGCCCTCGGCATTTACTGGTTGAATATCTTCGTCCCCGGCGCCATGCTCTATTGGAGCTGGGCCCATGCCACCCACGCCAACCTCGTCAAAGCCGACACGCCCGAAGAGGTGCGCGGCAGCATCTGCCGCCGCGTGCTCATCGCGCAATCGCTCTATGCGGCGGGCGCGGCGCTTTGCTTTATCAACACGTGGGTCAGCATTGGGGCTATAGTGCTGGTGCAGTTGAATTATGCGATTGCGCCGCGACTGGGTCGCAGAATGCCAGCTTGAAAGGTGCGAGGGAGGTTGCTTGCCGGCAACTCGATCCTCCATCCGGGCCCTTACTTCATCGAACGGCGGAGCCAGCAGCCTTGGCCCGCGGAGGAAACGATGCTTACTACAGGAACGATTGCTTTGGCGGTAGCGCGTTTCGGAGGTTTCCGGATATTTCACGCCCGCGGCGGGGTTGCCGGCGCCTGGTTGATGCTGGCGATCGTGGTCGCCGGAGCGCTTCTGTGGGCGCTCGTCTCAAGCCGCAGAGACCTGAGGTGAGGTTGCGGAGGGGGCGCTTGCATCACCGCTTCCGCGCCCGCCAGAAAGAACTTACGCTCAGATAGAGAAACACGAGCATGACGACCGCGGTGAGCAGAAATGTGCTGTGATCGGGTCCGTAAAGGTAGCTGGCCCTGGTGCGCCACAGGATGGGGGCGAACACAACCACCGGCAGCAGAAAAAAGACCCCCATCACTTCGAGCCACAGGATGCCGCCGACGCGGCGGAAAGGGCGCAGGAATCCGCCCACGCCGCGAACCAGGCCCCCGCTGACGTTGCCGGCCGCTCTGCCTGCGTTTCGTCCATCTCGTCCGGAGCCGGCAGCCGTTTGCGCTGGGGACGGGACTTGGGCCGTGCCGGCAATGCGCTGGCCGACGATTCGCCCGCCAACTCGCAGCCCGATACCCAGTGCGCGGCCTATGGTTTGAGGTTTCATTCCGTTTATGATGGTATCAGCGACCCATGGGAAACGCTTTTCGCAGTTTGTTTACGCTTCCCAGTTGCCCTGAAACGGCGTCAGACGTAAGGTAGAGAAATCCCATGCCGCCACCCGCGCCAGTTGCTCGCGCCGGCCGCCGCCACTGGAGGTACCCTGTGACATCCCGCCTGCGCGAACTGATCCAGCAATTAGGGGAGGCCATCCATGAGTCGGTCATTGAGAGCGAGCAAATCGCTGGGGTGGTTCAGGATATCCGCAAGCACGGCTTCGACGTGCTGCTGATGCTCGAGGCCACCATCGGTCTCAACGAGGTGGCCGCCAAAGAGGCCGAAGACGCCGATGCCGCCGAAGACGAGGGCGACGCGGAAGCTCCCTTCACTTCGAACGACCTGAGCTTCCTGCGCTCCCTGCGCATCTCCGTCGAAGGCGAAGAGGAAGAGGGCGGCGAGCCGCAGGCCAACTAACCTGCCCGGACCGCCCGCCGCAGTCGTAAAGCCGGGTGCCCCCGGGTCTCGCCTTTGAAACCTGGGATTCAGAAGACCTAGCTCTTTAGCGCCACTCGTATGTGCAGTTCCTTCAACTGCTGGTCCGTCACCGTGGTCGGCGCGTCCACCATCAGGTCGATAGCCTTGGCGGTCTTGGGGAAGGCAATCACTTCGCGCAGGCTGGGCGCTCCAGTCAGCAGCATCACAATGCGGTCGATACCGAGCGCAATGCCGCCATGGGGCGGAGTCCCGTACTCCAGTGCATCCAGGAAAAAGCCGAAACGCGCGCGCGCCTCTTCTTCTGAAATTCCCAGCGACTGGAAAATCTGCTGCTGAATGTCCTTGCGGTGGATTCGAATCGACCCCGAACCCAGTTCCAGGCCGTTCATCGCCAAATCGTAGCAATTGGCCCGGACGCTGGCCGGGTCGGTCAGCAGGTTGGCCATGTCGGCCTCGTGCGGCGCGGTGAAGGGATGGTGCGCCGGCATCCACTTGGCTGTCGCCGCGTCGTACTCGAACATCGGAAAATCGGTAATCCAGATGGGATGAAATGCCGCCGAGCCATCCACCGCGACACCAGTCTGCGGGTCTGCTTCCTGGACCACCTTTTCGGTGACGCCGAAGGCTCCGTGCCGGTCAGCATATTTTTTTGCCAGCTCGGTACGGAAATTGCCGGCAGCCGAGTAGACGTTGATCTCGCGCTCGCTCAAACGTCCTTCGAACTTGGTATCGCTGGCCTTCACCGGGTGGGCCGGGTCGCCGGCCACGATGATCACAAAGTCGCCCTCGGCCGCGCCGGCAAGCTCACGCACCTTGGCCGCCGACTCAGGGAATCCCTTGGCAAGCCGCTTGAAGTCGTCGATGAACTTGGCACCCTTCTTCAAATCGAACAGCGGGTGGTTGTCCTCGCGCTCCTTGCGGCTAAGCTCGCCGACTTTCGGAATGCGCAAGACCACCACGGGCAGAGCCGGATCGATCCGCAGCTCAGCCAGCGCTGCGTCCGTGAAAGCGGAGCGCACATCGGTGAGCCCGGGCAAACGCGGGTCCGGCTTGTCGCTGCCAAACTGCCGCATTGAGTCGTCGTACGTAATGCGCGGAAAGGGCGTCGGCAGTGTAACCCCGGCCGCGGCAAAGCCCGCCGACAGAAACTGCTCCACCACCGCAAAAACCGTCTCCTGGTGCGGAAAGCTCATTTCCAGATCGACCTGCGTGAACTCCAACTGGCGGTCGGCGCGCAGGTCTTCGTCGCGGAAGCAGCGCGCAATCTGGAAGTACTTGTCGAAACCGGAGATCATGAGAATCTGCTTGAAAATCTGCGGCGACTGTGGCAGCGCGTAAAACTCGCCCGGATGCACGCGGCTGGGCACCAGAAAGTCGCGTGCGCCCTCGGGCGTCGATTTGGTCAGGATGGGCGTTTCAATTTCCAGAAAACCCTGCCGGCTGAGGCTCTCGCGAATGGCCAGCACGATCTCGTGGCGCAGCCAGAAATTGCGCTGCATCTCCGGACGGCGCAGGTCGATGTAGCGGTACTTGAGGCGGACCTCCTCGTTCTGAATCGCCTCTTCCGACGGCGAGAACGGCGCCAAGCGCGTGTCGTTCAGCACCAGCAACTCGGTCGTTTCAATCTCGATTTCGCCTGTTGGCATCTTGGGATTGATGGCGTCGGCATCGCGCAGGCGCACCTTGCCCACGGCGGCCACCACGTACTCCGGCCTCACCTGTTCGCCCTTCGCATGGCCGTAGGGCACCAACTCTTTGTCCAGAACGATCTGGGCAATGCCGGTGCGGTCGCGCACGTCCAGGAAGATCAGGTTGCCGTGATCGCGGCGGCGGTTGACCCAGCCCATCAATACAACCTGTTGGCCGGCGTGGGCGGCGCGTAGTTCGCCGCAGTGATGCGTCCGTTCGAGGCTACCTAGAAAATCGAGCACGACTAGTTTCCTTTACTTTGGGTGTCCCTTTACTCGCTTGCGGGTGCGGAAAGAAAGACGGCCAGTTCCGCGCGAGGAACTTTTGTTTGCATGCCAGTGGAGAAGTTCTTCACCGTCAGAATACCGGATTTGAGTTCGTCCTCGCCCAGGATGATGATGTGGCGGGCGGTCTTGTCCGCGGCGTCAAAGGATTTTTTGAGCCGAAAGCTACCCTCGCCCAGCTCGATCCACAGCCCCTGGCGGCGCAGTTCCCGCGCCAGACCCAGGGCCGCGGCGTTCAGCGCCTCGCCCAGCGGCGCAATGTAGCCGTCGGCCAACTGGGGCGCGGCAGTTTCTAGCGCCTGCAAGGTCAGCACCAGCCGGTCTTCTCCCATGGCAAAGCCGATGCCGGGAGCCTTCGGTCCGCCGATCGCCTCGCTCAGTCCGTCGTAACGCCCGCCGCCCAGCAGCGCATTCTGTGCGCCAAGACCTCCGTGCGTGAACTCAAAAGTCGTCCGCGTGTAGTAGTCGAGGCCCCGCACCAGCCGGTGATTGCGCGTATACGGCACGCCCGCTTCATCCAGCGCCGCCGTGACCGCGGCGAAGTGGGTCTTTGAAACTTCATCCAGGGAATCGGCGATTTTGGGCAGCGTCTCGATGATCGGCTGATCCTCGGGCACCTTGCAGTCCAGGACCCGCAACGGATTGGTGACTGTGCGCCGCTGGCAGTCCGCGCACATCCGCGGCGCCAGGGGCACCAGCGCTTCCCGAAGGGCCTCGTTGTAGCGGGCGCGGTCGGCCGAGGAGCCGACGGAATTCAGCTCCAGCGTCCAGCCAGTGATGCCCAGCTCATCCAGCAGCGTGGCCAGCATCTCCAGAACCTCGGCGTCGCGCAGCGGGCTCTCGCTTCCCGATGAAGCCGGCCCGATCACCTCTGCGCCGATCTGCGAAAACTGGCGATAGCGGCCCTTCTGCGGCCGTTCACGGCGGAACTGCGGGCCAATGTAATAGAGCTTCTGCAACTGGCCCGTTTCGTCGCCCAGCTTGTGCTCGATGTACGCGCGCACCACCCCAGCCGTATTCTCGGGCCGCAGCGTCAACGACTGCGGCTTCTCCGACTGCGCCCGCGCCCGGTCCTCCCACGTGTACATCTCTTTCGAGACGATGTCGGTCTCCTCGCCCACGCCGCGGGCAAACAGAGAAGTGTCTTCGAAGACAGGGGTGCGAATCTCGCCGAAATTGTAGCGGGCAAAAACGTCCCGGGCGGTGGCTTCAATCCGATTCCAAAGCGCCGTTTCCGGCGGCAACAGGTCACGCGTGCCGCGAACGGCTTTCAGGGTTTGGCTCATAGGGGTAACCTTTGGGGCAACTTCCTAGGATACAAGGTGGAGGTGGCGCTCCTGCTCGCAGCTTCCGTTTCGCCTCCCCGCAAAGGGAACCAAAGTCCTCATATCCAGCGCGGACCGGGATGGCTACACTCAAATTCAGCATGGCCAGCCTTCCTCCAACGCCGACGTCGAATTATCGAGGCCGGCTTGCGCCCTCGCCCACCGGCTATCTGCACGTGGGCCACGCGCGCACCTTTTGGACAGCCTGGCAGCGGGCGCGCGACGCGGGCGGCACCCTGGTGATGCGCATGGAAGACCTTGACTCCGACCGCAGCCGGCAAATTTACGCGGAAGCGGCCATGGAAGATCTGCGCTGGCTGGGCATTCGCTGGCAGGAGGGCCCTGATCGCGGCGGCCCGTTTGCTCCCTATGTGCAGAGCCGGCGCCGCGCCATTTACCTGGATGCTTGGCGCCGACTCCTTCACCGGGGGTTGCTCTTCCCCTGCCGCTGTTCGCGCAAGGACCTTGAAGCCGCCCTGGCCGCACCGCATGAAAGCTCCTCGCCCGGAGCGCAGCAGAGTAACGGAAAGCTGGAGCCGCTCGACGATGAGCCCATCTATCCCGGCACCTGCCGCCGCCTCCAGGGCAACATTCCGCAACTGCCCGGCCCCACGGCGGAGCCGATCGAGAACCCCGGCGACGTCAACTGGCGCTTTCGTGTGCGCGATGGCGAAGTAGTCGAGTTTGAAGACCAGAACCTCGGTCCGCAGCGGTTTGTTGCAGGCCGCGACTTCGGAGATTTCGTGGTGTGGCGGCGCGACGGCAATCCGGGGTCCCCGCGGACAGGTCTTCGTCCGTGGGGTGGAGATCCGGGGTCCCCACGCACAGGTCTTCGTCCGTGGGGTGGAGGGCCCAGCTACCAGCTTGCCTGCGTGGCCGACGACGCGGCCATGGGCATTACGGAAGTGGTGCGC
The DNA here is from genome assembly GCA_049516495.1 of Occallatibacter sp. Taxonomy (GTDB): domain Bacteria; phylum Acidobacteriota; class Terriglobia; order Terriglobales; family Acidobacteriaceae; genus Telmatobacter. The sequence goes on along the minus strand of JBEKTB010000196.1, from coordinate 596 downwards.
GGGGCCGACCTGCTCAAGTCCACTGCCCGCCAGATCCTGCTCAACCGCGCGCTCGGCTTCGTCAATCCCCGCTGGTTCCATTGCCGCCTGGTGGTGGACCACAACGGCCGCCGCCTGGCCAAGCGCCACGACGCGCTCAGCCTCCGCGCCCTGCGCCAGCGTGGACTGACTCCCATGAACATTCTCTCTGCGGAGTTGCCGGTCGAGGTGTAACACCTGGCCCGAAGGTTCTCTCGGGCCCGACCTTGCCTCTATCCGGCTTTTTTCTCTTCTTGCGGGCGTTGCCTGAAAAGCCCCGTACCCCATCCTTTCCGCGTCTTTTGACTGAAAGGGTGGGAAACCATACCGGCTGTTCCCGGGAACGGTCCTCTTTCTTCATCCGTGGCGGATAAAGGTCCCGCTCTGCAGTTCGTGCATCGCCTGCCGCAGTTGGGCCTCTGTGTTCATTACGATCGGCCCGTACCACGCCACCGGCTCCTCCAGCGGCTGGCCTGAAACCAGCAGGAACCGTATGCCCTCGGGCCCGGCCTGGACGACGATCTCGTCCCCGCGATCGAACAGGACCAGAGAGTGGTTTTTTGCGTCGTACACCGGAG
>JBEKTB010000195.1:0-5395 GCA_049516495.1 Occallatibacter sp. | reverse complement strand
TGGATGGCCGAGGTCTCGTTGGCCTGCTTTTTAAGGCTGCCGATGGTGGGAATCGCCATGAGCATCAGGATGAGGATGATGGCGATGACGATCAGCAACTCCATCAGCGTAAAGCCGTTGGGCTGCCTTTCCGCCGGTGCGCCGCGGTGGCGGGAGAGCAAAGACGTGCGATTCATGGATTTTCAGTGCCTCGTGGAGGGGACTGGGATCGCCAGCCCATTCGAGAAAATGCTACAACGTACAGACGCGGAAGGGAAATGGGACGCTCGGGAAGACAGGGGTCAGGGGGCAGGGATCAGGGGTCAGTTGTGCGAGATTGGCGGTTGGAGCCGCCCAGGGACTTTGCGCGAAGATGGCGATGAGGTCTTTACTGATCCCTGTTCCCTGACCCCTGCCTCTCAACACACCAACCGGGCGCGGCCGAGCTTGACGCCGTCGAGGCGACCGAGCAGGGTGACGGCGATGCGCCCGGGGTCGAAGAGGCGCTGGGCCATGGCCTGTACCTGCGCTGCGTCCACCTCGGCGATGCGGGCGATGACCTCCTCGGCAGTGAAGAACTGGTGGAAGTACATCTCCTGGCGGGCCAGGTTGGCCATGCGCGAGTTCGAGCTCTCCAGGCCCATGAGGATGTTGCCCTTGAGCTGGTCCTTGGCGCGGAGCAACTCGTCGTCGGGGAGCGGGGTTTCCTTGAGCTTGCGGAACTCGTCCAGAATCAGGTCAACGACTTCGAGCGCCTTGCCAGCGGAAGTGCCGGCATAGACGCACAAGGTTCCGGTGTCGCGCAGGGGGCTGAGGTCGGAGTAGATGGAATAGGCCATGCCGCGCTCTTCGCGGATGGTCTGGAAGAGGCGCGAACTCATGCCGCCGCCCAAGACGGTATTCAAGATGAGCGTGGCGTAGCGGTTGTCGTCGGTGATGGGCGGCGAGGGAACGCCGAGGCAGATCTGCACCTGTTCCAGAGATTTCTTGTTGCGCAAGACAATGCGCGCACTGGCCTGGGGCGCGGAGAGTTCATTCAGGGTGTCGCCACCCTCCAGCCCGATGAACTTCTGCGCCAATTCGTCGGCGAAGCGGTCATGGTCCAGGTTGCCGGCTGCGGAGAAGACCATGTTGCCGCCGCGGAAGCGGTCGCCGTGATAGGCGAACAGGCTCTTCTGGTCCAGGCGGCCAACCGTGGCCGTGGTGCCCAGGATGGGCTTGCCCAGCGGATGGTCCTTCCAGAAATTCTGGGTGAACAGTTCGTGGACCAGCACATCCGGGTTGTCCTCGTCGATTTTGATTTCTTCGAGGATGACGCCGCGCTCGCGCTCGATGTCGGTGGAGGCGAACACCGGGTTGAGCACCAGGTCGGCCAGAACATCGAGGGCGATGGGAACATGGTCCGCCAAAGACTTGACGTTGAAGCAGATGGTCTCTTTGCCGGTGAAGGCGTCCAGATTGCCGCCGATGGAGTCCATCTCGCGGGCGATCAGCTGGGCGGAGCGGGAACGGGTGCCCTTGAAGAGCATGTGTTCCACGAAGTGGGAGATGCCATTGGTTTCCGCGGGCTCGCAGCGTGAGCCGGATTTGATCCATATGCCCATGGCCACGGAACGCATATGTTCCATGCGCTCGGTCAAAACGATCAGGCCATTGGGCAATACGGTGCGGCGAAGGTTTCGCTCGGGTGTCATCGTCATCAGTCAGTTCGATTGTAGGCCAAATCGGTCCGGATGGGGATTCCGGGGGCAAGTTGGGCTGGAGTGGCATTTCGGAGGGGCACGAGTTTCGGCGGGATGCACGGGAAGAGCAAATGCTCTATTCTGACCCAAGCCATGACCGAGAAACTGAGCCAAATCGCCCGTATCGACGGCGGGAATCCGGGGGACAAGAGCGAAGGCGCGTTGGAGGGTTCGGAGCTTTCGGGTCGGGTTCTTTTCGGGCTGGATTCGGAGGCGCTGGCGGCGCGGATGGTGGAGGCGGGCGAGCCGGCCTGGCGTGGGCACCAGTTGGCAGAAGCGCTTTATCGTCAACGAATTGCGGAGATCGAGGAGATTACCACGCTGCCCAAGGCGTTGCGTGGGCGGCTGGTGAACGAGGGCTGGCTGGTGGGGCGGCCAAAGATCGTGCAGGTGTTCCAGTCGGTGGACGGGACGGAGCGCTACCTGGTTCAGGGGCGAAAGGACGCGGCCCAAACGGTGGAAACGGTCTGGATGCCGGAGGGGGACGACGGGGAATCGGGCGACGGGAGCGATGCGGGCGGCCGGGAAATGCTGGGAAGCGGCAAGGAATCCGGAGAGGACGAAAGCGGCGGGGCGGGAACAGGGAAGCGCTGGGAGCGGGCGACCATTTGCGTGTCCAGCCAGGTGGGCTGCGCGGTCAACTGCCAGTTCTGCTTCACGGCCAAGCTGGGATTGCAGCGGAACCTGAGCGCGGGCGAGATTGCCGGTCAGGTGCTGGCGGTGTTCGAGCGGCAGGGGGTCGAAGTGGGGCGCGACCGCGTGAACCTGGTGTTCATGGGCATGGGCGAGCCGTTTCTGAACTACGACAACTTCATGGCGGCGGTACGGCTGCTGGTAGCGGAGACGGGGCTGAGCCCGCAGCGGATGACGGTGTCGACGTCGGGCATTGTGCCGGGGATCGAGCGGTTTGCACAAGAGCCAGCGGAGGTGCGGCCCAAGCTGGCCATCAGCCTGAATGCGCCCAACAATGAGATTCGTGGCGAGATCATGCCCATCAACCGCAAGTGGCCCATTGAGGCGGTGGTGGACGCGGTGCGGCGGGTGCAGCTTCGTTCGCGGGAGCGGATTACGTTTGAATATGTGCTGCTGGGCGGGGTGACCGACCAGCAGGAGCACGCGCGGGAGGTGGCGCGCCTGGTGCGGCGGACCGGATTGCCGGCCAAGGTGAACCTGATTGCGTGGAACCCAGGTCCCGGCATTGGCTACGCGATGCCTACGGCTGATGCAGTGGAAACCTTCCGTCGCACATTGGCCGGGGAGGGAATTCCCACCTACCTGCGCCGCCCGCGCGGGCGCGATATTTTTGCCGCCTGCGGGCAGTTGAAGCGGACGGTGGAGGGGCAGGGCGGGACGGGTGTCCACGCATAGGCCAGCTTCAGCGATGGAGTTTTGCCGTACGAGTGCGAGCGTTGTTCCAGCCCACCCTTCGCAAAGAGCGCGAAGGATGGGGCACGCGGCAGCTGTATCCTCAGTCTTCAGTTACGGGAAAACGACGATTCGCTCTTTGGCCCATCGTTCAGGAAAAGACAGTCCAATCGAGAAGGTGCAAAGCGCACTCGCCAAGGGCCACAAGTGAAAGTGGTGGAAACCAGTGAGATGCGACAAACAGGGCCATCCCTGATGACCAGCCCATCCAGCGTAGGGCGCGGATAATCGGAAGGACGGCAACTGGAATAGAGCGGCCGTGCCGAACGACGAAGTATAGTGCGGCCCAGAAGGCCAACGGTGCAATGATCAGGATAAAGCCTACACATTGCCAAAGCAGTTTCGTTGCATGATCCATGTCGTTCCTCTGACTGACTGGATTTGATCACAGACTCGCCGCAGCCCGACGCCGCAATATCGAAAATGAGTTTATTACCGGATCGTCGCCCACCCTGACATTACTCCTGATTCAACAGAGTTGTATGGAATTAGCCCTCGGCAGCAGATTGGCAGTGTGCATCGGCTGGCAGTGGGCGGCAGCGAGTTAGCCCCGCTGCGCGGGAAGGCAAGCAAGGTCTCTGACCGCATAATTTCGTACCTTGGGTGCATGATTTCCCAGGTCTCAAAATCGAGACCTGGGGCACTCACAATTGGTGCAAGAACAAGCGGTCAAAGACCTAGCGGGTTAGCGGGGGATATTGAGCGGTGCTCGTTTTATCCCCCGCGGGGCGGCGAAGCTGGTGGATGACTTAGAAGTCCTCGTTAGCTTCGACTGCGGGCAGGACGTCGTGCTCGCGGGCTACCCAGACGTAGAGAGTGGGCAGCAGGAAGACGCCGATGACCAGGTTGGCGATGAGGCCGCCGACGATGACGATGGCGAACGGCCGTTGCGAGTCGGAGCCGATGGCGTGGGACAGCGCGGCGGGCAGCAGGCCGAGCGTGGCCACCAGCATGGTCATCATGATGGGCCGGAGGCGCAGAACGGCGCCTTCGATGGCGGCTTCGACGATGTGCTCCTGGGTGGAGACTTCCATGCCCTTGCGGCGGGCGCGGAGCTGGTTGATGTATTCCAGCATGATGACGCCGGTTTGCACCGAGACGCCGAACAAGGCCAGGAATCCGACCGCCGACGAGACCGAGAAGTTGGTGTGCGTGATGAACAAGGCCAGCGGTCCGCCAATGGAGGCCATGGCGACCGAGGCGAGGATGAGCATGGCCCACTTGAAGGACCGGAACATGGTGTAGAGGATGAGGAAGATGACCAGCACGGTGATGGGAATGACGATGGCCATGCGCCGGTCGGCGCGCTTCTGGCTCTCGTATTCGCCCGCCCACTCGGTGTGATAGCCCGCCGGGAGCACGACGTTGCGGCTCACTTTGCCGATGGCTTCCTCGACGGTTGAGCCGAGGTCGCGTCCGCGGACGGAGTACTTGATGGCGATGTAGCGCTGGCCGCCTTCGCGATAAATCTCCTCCGCGCCGTCGTCGGCGGAGATGGTGGTCAATTGCGCCAGTGATACGCGTTCGCCGGAGGGCGAAAGCAGGCGCACGTTCTCGATGGCCTCGCGGGTGTCGCGATACTCTCTTTGATAGCGGAGGGTGACGTCGAAGCGGGCCTCGCCCAGTTGCACCTGGGTCAGAGCGTTGGCGCCGACGGCGGTCTGCACGGCGTCCTGAATGTCGGCCACGTTGATGCCCCATCGGGCGGCGGCGTCGCGATCGACGGTGTAGTTGAGGTTGGGCTGGCCGATGATGCGGAAGATGCCCAGGTCCTCAATGCCTTTGACGGTGGCCATCTGCGTCTGAATCTCTTCAGCCTTCTTTTCGAGAGTGCGCAGGTTGTCGCCGTAGAGCTTGACGGCCAACTCGCCCTTGACGCCGGAGACGGCTTCTTCCATGTTGTCGGAGATGGGCTGGGAGAAGTTCCAGATGACGCCGGGAAACTTTTCCAGTTCCTTGTCCATGGCGGCGATGAGGGCTTCCTTGTCGCGGTGGAAGACGGGACGCCACTGTTCCTTGCGCTTGAGGTCGACAAAGTACTCGGTGTTGAAGAAGCCGGTGGTGTCGGTGCCGTCGTCGGGGCGGCCGGTCTGGCTGACGACCTGGGTGACTTCAGGGAAGGACGCCATGACCAGGCGCGCCTTGTTGGTGAAGTCGATGCTGGCGGAGGGACCTTCGCTGGGGGGCAGGGTTCCGCGCACCCAGATGGCGCCCTCGTCGAGGTGGGGCAGGAACTCCGAGCCGATGGC
>JBEKTB010000194.1:0-5413 GCA_049516495.1 Occallatibacter sp. | reverse complement strand
GATTTCCGCCGGCCGCATGATGAGGCAAAGCGAATGAGTGAAAAGAAAATGGTAATTCTGGATGGTAACGAGGCAGCTGCCTCGGTTGCCTATCGTCTCTCCGAAGTGGTCGCCATCTACCCTATTACCCCCTCGTCGCCGATGGCCGAGTGGGCCGATCAATGGCGCTCGGAAGGAAAGAAGAATATTTGGGGCGCGTTGCCCATCGTGGAAGAACTCCAGAGCGAGGGCGGCGCCGCTGGCGCGCTGCACGGCGCATTGCAGGCCGGCGCTTTTGGAACCACGTTCACGGCCTCCCAGGGCCTGCTGCTGATGATCCCCAACATGTTCAAGATCGCCGGTGAACTGACCCCGGCCACCATGCATGTGACGGCCCGCACGCTGGCCACCCACGCGCTTTCGATCTTCGGGGACCATTCTGACGTGATGGCCTGCCGTTCGACTGGCTGGGCCATGCTGTGCTCGAACTCGGTGCAGGAAGTTGCCGACATGGCGCTGGTGGCGCAGATTGCCACGCTTGAATCCCGCATTCCTTTCATCCATTTCTTCGACGGCTTCCGCACCTCGCATGAAGTGGGCAAGATCCTCCCTATCGCCGACGAGACCATCCGCGCGCTGGTGGACGACAAGTACATCATCGATTACCGCCAGAGGGCCCTCAGTTCCGACCGCCCGGTGCTTCGCGGCACGGCGCAGAATCCAGACGTGTTCTTCCAGGCTCGCGAAGCCTGCAGCCCCTTCCATGCCGCGGTCCCGGGCATTGTGCAGTCGGTGATGAACCGCTTTGCCGAGCAGACCGGCCGCGCCTATCACCTGTTCGATTATTACGGCGCACCCGATGCCGAGCGCGTGATTGTGGTCATGGGTTCCGGCGCTGAAGCGGCCGAAGAGGCCGTGGACCTCATGGTCAAGCAGGGCGAAAAGATCGGCATGGTCAAGGTTCGCCTTTTCCGGCCTTTCGACTCGAGCGCCTTTCTGGCCGCGCTGCCCGCGACCGTGAAGTCGATCGCCGTTCTCGATCGCTGCAAGGAGCCCGGCGGCGCCGGCGAGCCTCTCTATCAGGACATCGTAACCGTTCTGGCTGAGAACGCAGACAGCCTGCCCTTCGCCGCCAAGCCCACCGTGATCGGCGGCCGCTATGGCCTGTCTTCCAAGGAATTCACGCCGGCCATGGTCAAGGGCATCTACGACGAGCTGGCCAAGCCCCAGCCGAAGAACCACTTCACCATCGGCATTGACGACGACGTCAGCCACACCAGCCTGACCTACGATCCCACCTTCTCTACCGAAGACCCCAAGACCGTGCGCGCTCTTTTCTACGGCTTGGGCTCGGACGGCACCGTTGGCGCCAACAAGAACTCCATCAAGATCATCGGCAGCGAGACGCCGAACTTCGCGCAAGGCTACTTCGTGTATGACTCGAAGAAGTCTGGCTCGATGACCACCTCGCACCTGCGCTTCGGTCCCAACCCAATTCGCTCCAGCTATCTGATCACCCGCGCCAGCTTTGTGGCCTGCCACAACTTCAGCTTCCTTGAGAAGATGGACATCGTGGAAGCAGCCATGCCCGGCGCGGTCTTCCTGCTGAACTCGATTTATCCTGCTTCCGAGGTCTGGAATTACATTCCCAAGACCACGCAGCAGGAGATCCTGCGCAAGAAGATTGAGTTCTACGTGATCGACGGCTACAAGGTGGCACGGGATGCAGGGATGGGGTCTCGCATCAACACCATCATGCAGACCTGCTTCTTCGCCATCAGCGGCGTGCTGCCCAAGGATGAAGCGATCGAGCAGATCAAAAAGTCGATCAAGAAGACCTACGGCAAGCGCGGCGAGGCGGTTGTGGCCAAGAACTTCGCTGCTGTCGACGCGGCTCTGGCGCATTTGGAGAAGGTGACGTTGCCCACCGAGGCTACCTCGGAGTTCGACATCGTCGGCGCCATCTCCGACAAGGCTCCCAAGTTTGTCCACGATATACTCGGCCAGATCGCCGGTGGCAAAGGCGATCTGCTCCCCGTCAGCGCGATTCCGGCCGGCGGCGCATTTCCCACGGGCACCGCGCAGTATGAAAAGCGCAACATTGCCCAGTTCATTCCGGTATGGGACAAGGATCTTTGCATCCAGTGCGGCAAGTGCGCCATGGTTTGCCCGCACGCCGTCATTCGCGCCAAGGTCTACAGCCCCGAGCTTGCCGAGAAGGCTCCCGCAACGTTCCAGTGGGCCAAGCCCAAGTGGAAGGGCATGGAGCAGGATCGCTACACCCTGCAGATTGCTCCTGAAGACTGCACCGGTTGCGCGGTCTGCGTGGAAGTCTGCCCGGTCAAGAGCAAGAGCGACGCCAGCCACAAGGCCATCAACATGGCGCCGCAAGCGCCGCTGCGCGAAGCAGAGCGCGAGAACTGGGACTTCTTCCTCGGGCTTCCCGAGGTCGATCGCTCCAAGCTGTCGCACACCCAGGTGAAGGATCTGCAACTGCTGCAGCCTCTGTTCGAGTTCTCGGGCGCCTGCGCGGGTTGCGGTGAAACAGCCTATGTCAAACTGCTCACCCAGCTCTTCGGCGATCGCCTGTATATCGCCAATGCCACCGGCTGCTCGTCCATTTATGGCGGCAACCTGCCCACCACGCCTTACACCAAGAACACCGAAGGCCGCGGACCGACGTGGGCCAACTCGCTCTTCGAGGACAACGCCGAGTTCGGCTTTGGCATGCGCATCGCTCTCGACCAGCAGAAGATCTTTGCCGAGTTGCTGGTGCAGCGGCTTGCTCCGGTGATCGGCGACGAGCTTGCGACCGCGCTGTTGACCGCACCGCAGAAGACCGAGGCGGAGATCAACCAGCAGCGTGAGCGCGTTCTTGCTTTGCGCCACAAGCTTGCCTCTGTCAATTCGTCCGATGCCCATAATCTTCTGGCCATCATCGACTCGCTGGTGCGCAAGAGCGTTTGGATCCTGGGCGGAGACGGCTGGGCCTATGACATCGGCTTCGGCGGCCTTGATCATGTCCTCGGCTCCGGCAAGAACATCAACGTCCTGGTTCTCGATACCGAAGTCTATTCGAACACCGGCGGACAGATGTCCAAGTCGACCCCCCGCGGCGCGGTTGCCAAGTTTGCCGCCAGCGGCAAGGGAAACAGCAAGAAGGATCTGGCGATGGAAGCCGTCAGCTACGGTTCAGTTTACGTGGCGAGAGTGGCGCTGGGCGGCAATGACACCCACGTGGCCAAGGCCTTCCAGGAAGCGGAAGCGCACGACGGTCCGTCGATCATCCTCGCCTACGCCAGCTGCATTGCGCATGGATACGACCTGGTTCACGGCCTGGAACAGCAAAAGCTCGCCGTTCAGTCCGGTTACTGGCCGCTGATGCGCTACAACCCGGATCTGCGCGAATCGGGCAAGAATCCCTTCCAGCTTGACTCCAAGGCACCGGCGATCCGGCTCAAGGAATACACCTATCGCGAAGCCCGCTACACCATGCTGGTGCGCAGCAACCCCGAGCTGGCCGCAAAGCTGCTTGAGGAAGCACAGGATGACGTCGAGCGCCAATGGCGCGTATACTCCGCACGGGCTGCAATGCCGGGCCGCGGCGAGACGCCGAATATCGCCCCGCAGGAAAAGCCTGAAGAGAAACTGGCGGCCGTGGCTGCCGGAGGACCTAAATGATTGATTTTTCAACACAATATCTCGGCCTGAAGCTCAATGGTCCGATCGTTGTCTCATCCACTCCGCTTTCCGAATCGCTGGACAATGTCCGGCGCATGGAGGACGCAGGGGCCTCGGCGATCGTACTCACTTCATTGTTCGAGGAGCAGTTGGCGCTGGAGTCTCGCGCGCTGGACGAGGACCTCTCGCGAGGAACCGAATCCTTTGCCGAGTCGCTCGACTACCTGCCGGACATGTCCGACTACCGCATGACGCAGGATGTCTACCTTGACCATCTGCGGAAGGCCAAGTCAGCCGTCAACATTCCGATCATGGCCAGCCTCAACGGAGCCACTCCCGGCGGTTGGGTACGGTTTGCCAGGGATATGGAGCAGGCCGGCGCGGATGCCGTCGAACTGAACACCTACGCACTTGCCACCGACCGCAGCCAGACCTCCTCGGAGCTCGAACTGCAGTTGCTCGAATTGGTCAACAGCGTCTGCTGCGCGGTCAAGGTGCCGGTAGCCGTCAAGCTCTCGCAGTCGTTCACCTCCGTGCCGCACCTGGCCGCACGGCTGGAAGACGCAGGCGCACGCGGTGTGGTGCTGTTCAACCGCTTCTATCAGCCTGACTTTGACATCGAGACTCTCGAAGTCCGGCCCACCCTCCACTTCTCCACGCCTTCAGAGCTGTTGCCGCGCCTGCACTGGGCGGCGATTCTCTACGGTCATCTCAACATCGATCTGGCCATCTCCGGCGGCGTTCATTCCGCCGAAGACGTGCTCAAGGGCATCATGGCCGGAGCCGGCGTGACCATGATGGCGTCAGCCCTGCACATCCACGGCATCGACCACATCAAGCGGGTGCTGGCCGACATGCAGTACTGGCTGGAGAAGCGCGAGTACACTTCGCTCTGGGAAACGCGTGGCTGCCTCAGCCGCCGCTCGGTCCCCGACACTTCTCCGTTCGACCGCGGCAACTACATCAAGACGCTCAGCTCCTACAGCCTGCGCCAGACGGTAGCCGCGTTCTAAGCCTAGCAATTCAACAACGATGTTTCCTGGAAGCGAACGGCGGTTGCACTTCGGTGCAGCAGCCGTTTGCGTTTTGGTGGTCGTAATAGTCGCTCGGGCGCAGCCGCCGTCTCCATTTGTCGGTCGCAAAACCGCACGGGTGCCCCAGGTCTCGCCTTCGAGACTTGGGAATCATGCACTCAAAGTGAAGCGGCGGGAGAATTACTCTGGGTCGGCCAGCAGTCGCATTACGGTCTCTTCGAGCAATCGGCACGCCTCGGGAATCGCGGCCTTCACGGCGTCGCTGAACTCTTCGCCCAATTCCGTCGAGCCCGCGCCAATGGTCAGCAGCAGCGCGCACCGGGGCAGGGAATCGAAGAGTTCGCGTCCCAGGTCGAGCAGTTCCGCCGCGCCTGTGTGGTGGGTCGCGAGCCCCTGAGCGGGAGCAGCCGGCTCAACAGGAAACACCTCGACCGACCCGGCCGCCGATTGAATCGAACAGTCGATAAACAGCACCGACGCGGCGACCGCGATCTCTTCGGCCAGCTCCGGCGTCCACTGCTGTCGCGCGATCACCCGCACTTCGGCGCGGTCGGCGAAGCGGCGCTCAGCCCACTCGGCAAGAAAAGGCCCGACACCGTCATCCCCGCGCAGCGTGTTACCGCAAGCGAGAATGAGGCATCGGGCCGGAGTCAGATGCATGGCTGGTCCGCCGCTTAGCGGATGACCTGGTCGACTACCTTGCCGTCGGCCGAGAGCAG
>JBEKTB010000193.1:0-5514 GCA_049516495.1 Occallatibacter sp. | reverse complement strand
AGATTCCCGAGCGCCGTGGCCAGATTGAGGAACGTAGTCGGCTCTTCGGACCCCTGTTCAAGTGCACGCGCAAAATCGCCGGCGGCCCGGGCGTTGTCCTTCTTCTGAGCCAGTTCGACCGCTCCCAGCGAATTGAGCACCGCCGGATCGTTGGGCGCGGATTTGCTCAACTCGTCGAGCTTACGGAACCAGTAGGGCCATAAACTTGGGTCCTTGCGGGCGGCGGTGAAATAGGCTTCCAACTGCGCCTGATCGGGGATGCGCGCATCCGGGTCGCCAGCCGGCCGATTGAGCCACAGCAGGCCGGGCAGGTCAGGCTTTGGCTGCTCGAAAGCAACTTCCGGCAAGGGCTGGCCGGGATAGCGCACGATGCGGTGCTTGGTGTCGTTGGAGTGCGCGATGCCGGCCACTGGCCGCTTCTCCATGTGGCACTCGATGCAGTAATCCTTCACCGCGACGCGCTTGCTGTCATCGGGCTTCAACGTGCAACTGGATTCCTTGTGACAGGTGAGACAGGCGGCGCGATAGGCGGCCTGCTCGTCCTCCGGTTTCGGCGCGTGATGGACCGAGTGGCAGGTGCTGCAGGTGAGTCGTCCATGGCTTGCCTGGTAACACTTGCTCAACTCGAGCGTGGAGTTCTTCCACCACAGAGGCTGTTCCAGGCTGCCGCGAATGGGCGGGGCGGTTTCGAGCCGGTTGGCTTCCTCGCGCTGCTCGGGCTTGATGGGCCGCTTCACGATGGCCATGGTGTCGGTGAGCGGCGTTCCGGGGCGGTAGTCCATCACGGTTTTGCCGGGATAGATCACCACGGCGTCACCGGCCTGGTGGCACTCGCGGCACAGGTCGTCGGCCAGCCGAGGCGAGAGTTTGGCGGGATTCACGATGGACGTATCAACCTCGCCGGGCCTCAAGACGCGGCCTTTTTTCGCCTGCATCTCCTGGACGTGGAGCGCGCCGGGGCCGTGGCAGGTTTCGCAACTGACGCCCAGTTCGCCGAAGCGGAAGGGCGGGTCCTTGTACATGCCGTCGCGCTTGGCCACGGGGTCGGGCTGACCGTTGTGGCAGAGCAGGCAGCCGGTGGTCATGATGCGGTTGAAGCCCACGTCGTCGGCCGCGTAGCCGGGCGAGAGCTCCCAGGTTTTTGTCCGGACATAGTAGGAGAGCGGCGCCTGAAAGATCCATGCGCCGACGCGATAGAGATAGGTGTAGCCGACGCTTTCGCCACCCGTGACGTAGTCGATGCGGTGCGCAATGGAATAGATTTTGCGGCCGTTTTTGTCCACTTCATAGGCGCTCTGATAGAGGTTTCCGCCCTGCTGGTAGACCGTGTAGGTTCGGTTGTTCTTCGCGTTGAATACGGTGACAGGCTGGGGCGCGCGCGCCAATTCCGTGGGCGAGTTGGCCGGGGCCATCGATTGCCCGTGCGGGGTGGGGAAGTAGGTGCGATTGATTTCTTCGTGGCAGCCGGGCGCGCCGCAGCTCTTCGATCCCACGTAGCCCACAGATGGATCGATATTGCGGAAGATGCTTGCGCCGGTTTGTGCGCTCACGCAATTGGCCGGCGAAAACGCAGCCAGCAGAGCCAGGCTCAGGGCGAAATAAGAAGACGGAAGAAGAACGGGAATGCGGGTGGGACGCGGCATGAAAAGTTCAACCTTGCGCCAGAACGGGTCGCGCTCTCTCTGTGTTGCCTGGGGCGTGCTCAGGAATGCAACTGGCCGCCCCAGTGTAGAGCACGCTCTTCTCTGTCGGCAAGGAGATGGCGCGACGGTCGACAAGCCAGGAACAAGTTCCCCAAAGACTGCGCGCTGTAACAAGCTCTATTGATCCGGCGAGAAAAGAGTGACATTCGTTCCCACCCCTTCCCGCACAAAACGCGGGAAAGAGGGGCACCCCCACAGTATTTAATTGCCGGATCAATAAGGCTTCTCCTCCTCCGTCGGTTCGGCCAGCGGATCGTTGTCACGGTCGGTGACTTCAGCCAGTGCGGCCAGTCGCGCGGCCAGTTCCGGCGTCCAGGCGCCCTCGGGGACGCGCCAGCTCCAATTGCCCGACGCTACCGACGGCGTGTTCATGCGCGCTTCCGAGCCCAGTTCGAGCAGGTCCTGCACCGGAACCACCGCCATTTCGGCCACGCTTGCCGTAACAGCCCGGATCAGCGGCCAGACGGGGTTGTCGCCCACCGGCCCCAGGTAAGCCTCGACGGCCAGGCGCTCCGCTTCGCTCGTCGTCTGCCACCAGCCCCGCGTGGTGTCGTTGTCGTGAGTGCCGGTGTAGGCCACGGTGGCCGGCGCGTATTGGTGGGGCAAATGCGTATGCGCACCCTTGTCGCTGAATCCGAACTGAATGACCTTCATGCCCGGCATGAGCAGCTCCAGCCGCAGCGTGTCCACCTCGGCGGTGATGAGTCCCAGGTCTTCGGCTACCAGCGGCAGCGGTCCCAAAGCCGCTTCCAGCGCTTTGAAGAGCTTGAGCCCCGGCGCTTTCACCCACGCGCCGTTGATGGCTGTCTCCTCGTCGGCGGGAATCGACCAGTAAGCCTCGAAGCCGCGGAAGTGGTCAAGGCGGACAATGTCGTAAAGGGCGCAAGCGCGGCGGATGCGGTCGATCCACCAGTCGAAGCCGCGCTCGGCCAGCACGTCCCAGCGGTAGAGCGGGTTGCCCCAGCGCTGGCCGGTGGGCGAAAAGTAGTCGGGCGGCACGCCGGCGATGTTGACCGGATTCAAGTTCTCGTCCAGTTCAAACAATTCGGGGTGCACCCACACGTCGGCCGAATCCATGTTGACGAAGATGGCCACGTCGCCCAGAATCCTTATTCCATTGCGCGCCGCTTCCTCGCGCAGATTGCTCCATTGCAGCGAAAAGGCGAATTGCAGCACCTGTTCCTGCAAGAGCGCGCGACCGGACTTTTGCGCGACCTGGGCGAGGGCCTGCGGCTGGCGGCGGCGGACGGGCTCAGGCCATGCAGTCCACGCGCCGGTCTGGTGCTGACGGCGCAGTTCTGCGTAGAGGGCGTAGTCGGTGAGCCAGCTTTCTTCGGCGCGGCAAAACTCCTCAAACCGCTTCCATTGCCCGGCTAACTCGGGATCGTGCGGCCCGCGGTCGAGAAAGTTTCCCGCCGCCTCATACAGCAGCGGAAGCTTGCGACGCTCCACTTCATCGAAATCGACGGGGCCAGTTCGTCCGGCCAGGCCGCCGATCCGCTCCCCGTCGATCCAGCCCCAGTCGGACAGGAATTCGAGGCTGATGAGGGAGGGATTGCCTGCAAAGGCCGAGGAACCGGCGTAGGGAGAGTTGCCGTAGCCCGTGGGGCACAGAGGCAGAACCTGCCAGACGTGCTGTTTGGCCGCGGCGAGAAAAGCCACAAACTCGTGTGCGGCTGGGCCAAGGTCGCCAATGCCGCCATAGGAGGACAGGGAACTGACGTGGAGCAGTACTCCGGAGGAACGCTCGAATTCCATGGCTCCATTATTACCGCAACCGGACAAATCCCGAACCAAGGCGACCCTCAGTCTCTATAATCCGAGTGTCCGGCGCACAAGAGCCAAAGAATCAGCCGGAAGAGCGTAGAGGTACAGACCCCTTGCAGACACGTTTTGGCCGTTCGATCTTTTCCGCCTTTGCACTGATGCTTGCCTCGCTGGCGCCTGTTTCCGCCGCGGCAAAAACCGCTCTTCCGCAGCCGGTGGTTCTCACCTCCGGCTGGCAGTTGCAGGACGTGGCCAAGGTGACGCAGACGGGCGCGGAAATTGCGGCTGCGGGCTTCAACACCGGCGGCTGGTACGCGGCCACTGTTCCCGGCACCGTGCTGACCACGCTGGTGAACAACAAGGTCTATCCCGAGCCGCTCTATGGGGAAAACAACCGGCCGGAGAAGATTCCCGAGAGCCTGGCGCGCACCTCTTACTGGTATCGGACTGAGCTTGAGGTTCCAAAGTCCTATAGCGGCCGCCACGTCTGGCTCAACTTCGACGGCATCAACTACTCCGCAACCGTGTGGGTCAACGGCGTGCAAGTGGGAGTGATGCGCGGAGCCTTTAGCCGGGGCATCTTCGACATCACGTCCCTGGTGAAGCCGGGCAAGCACGCCGTGCTCGCTGTGCTGGTGGCGCCGCAACCGCATCCCGGGGTCTCGCACGAGCACACATTGCGCGATGGCCTGGGCCAGAACGGCGGCGAATCGGCTATCGACGGACCGACGTTTCTTTCCACCATCGGCTGGGACTGGATTCCGGCCATTCGCGACCGCGACACCGGCATCTGGCAGAAGGTTTTTCTCTCCGCCTCCGGGCCGGTGCTGGTGAAGGACCCGCTGGTCACCACAGACCTGCCCCTGCCCCGGACCGATTCGAGCGATGTGGGCGTCCAGGCCACGGTGGAAAATGCAGGCGACAAGCCGCTCAAGGGCGTACTCCAGGGCAGCATCGAAAATATCGCCTTCGAGCAGCCGGTCGAACTGGCTCCGCACAGCAAGCAACTGGTCAGCTTCGATTCCAAAAACACGCCCGCGCTGCACATCGACCATCCCCGGCTGTGGTGGCCCAACGGTTACGGTGCACAGAATCTTTATAGCCTGCATCTGAGCTTCAAGGTTGGAAACAAGGTCTCGGACGAACAGGACGTCAGCTTCGGCGTACGCAAGATCACCTACAGCGTTCCCGGCACCGATACGCTCACGATCTCCGTCAATGGTGTTCCCGTCTTCATCCGCGGCGGAAACTGGGGGCTCGATGAAGCGCTGAAGCGCATTCCGCGCGAGCGGCTCGAAGCCCAGATCCGCATGCACCAGTTGGCCAATATGAACCTGATTCGCAACTGGGTGGGCCAGAGCACCGGGGAAGACTTCTACGAGCTTTGCGACAAGTACGGCATCCTGCTGTGGGACGAATTCTTCCAGCCCAATCCCAACGATGGGCCTGATCCGACCGACATCCCCACCTATATCGCCAACGTGCGGGAAAAGATCCTGCGCTTCCGCAACCATCCTTCGATCGCCGTGTGGTGCGCGCGCAACGAGGGCTATCCGCCGCCGGAGATCGACGCGCTTCTGCGCAAGCTGATGGCGGAACTCGAACCCACGCGCCGCTACCAGCCCAGTTCCACCGACGGAGCCGGCGTGCGCTCCCATGGGCCCTACCGCTGGCGGACGCCGCGCGAGTTCTACACCGTGCATGACGACTACTTCAAGACCGAGACGGGCAGCGTTTCCGTGCCTACGCTTGAATCCGTGCACGGCATGATGCCCCAAAAAGACTGGGAGACGATCAACGACGATTGGGCCGAGCACGACCTGGCCAAGGGAGCCTCCGGCGGCGACACCTACCCCGCCATCCTGGCCGCCCGCTACGGCAACATCGCCAACCTCGCCGACTTTGTCCGCAAGGCGCAGTTGGCCAACTTTGAAGCTTTCCGCGCCATGTATGAGGGGCGTAACGCGCAGATGTTCCACCCCACCACGGCCATCATTACCTGGATGAGCAACCCGGCCCAGCCCAGCTTTGTGTGGCAGATTTA
>JBEKTB010000192.1:0-5518 GCA_049516495.1 Occallatibacter sp. | reverse complement strand
GTGTGACCTCACATGCATGATCCAGCCGCTTTTCGCACTCTGCACCTCGACCGCTTCCATGCGGAGCCCGCTATTTTTGTCGCGCCGGGCCGCGTCAACCTGATCGGCGAACACACCGATTACGCCGAGGGCTTTGTCATGCCCGCCGCCATCGATTTTGCCACCCTGGCCGGCATCTCTCCGCGCACGGACGGCAAAATCGTTCTCTATTCTGAGAACTACGCCCAGGAGCGCACCTTTGATGCGGCGGCCATGCCCACCCAGGCCGGCAAACACTGGACCGACTATCCGCTAGGGGTGGTCGCCATCCTCGCCGGCGAAGGCCACACGATTCCCGGTTTCAGCCTGAGCCTGTGGGGCGACGTACCCTTGGGGTCCGGCCTTTCCAGTTCGGCTGCGCTTGAGGTAGCCACCATGCTGGCCGTCACTTCGCTTATTGGGGTCACGTACCCAGGCCCGGTGCTGGCCCGCCTGTGCCAAAGGGTGGAGAACGAGTTTGTGGGCGCCAACTGCGGCATCATGGACCAGTTCATCTCCGCCAACGGCAAGGAGAACCACGCCCTGCTGCTCGATTGCCGCGATTTGAGCTTCAAACTCGCGCCCATCCCACCCGACGTGGCTCTGGTCATCGCCAACACCATGGTCAAGCACTCCATTGCCGGAGGCGACTACGCCACGCGCCGCGCCGAGTCCGAGGCGGCCTGCGCCATCATCAACGGCCATCGTGGCGGAGTGCCCTTCCTGCGCGATGCGACGCTTGAGGACCTGGAAAAGTGGGGCCACGAAATGGCGCCTAAATCGCTGCTGCGCGCCCGCCACGTGATCAGCGAAAATCTGCGCACGGTGGCCGCGGAAAAGGCTCTGGAAAAGGGTGACCTGGCTGAAGTTGGCCGCCTGATGGCCGAGGCGCACCGCAGCTACAGCGAGGACTTCGAGGGCAGCTGCGTGGAGGCCGACGCCATGGTGGCCCTGGCGCAGGATCTGCCCGGGCTGATCGGCGCGCGGCTGACGGGCGGCGGCTTTGGCGGCTGCACAATCAATTTGGTCGAGCGCAAACACGCCGCCGCGTTTGCTGAGGCGTTGGGCGCACGGTACTCCAGCCAGACCGGCATCGTGCCTCAGATTCACATCTGCCACGCATCAGGCGGCGCTCACCGGCTGGAATAGAGGATCGGCACTTCGCAAGGGCAAAAGACCGGGGCGGATTTTCCATCACAGAGAATCTGCCCCGGCTTTTTGTGCGTAGGATGAAAACCTTTTCCTCGCGCCCGGCGGTAACCTGCGGAGTATCTTTCGTGCACTCCAAAGAGGCGGGCAACTCCGCTGCCAGAATACGCATTCCTGTTAAAATCAGACACAGTTTGTCCTGATCACGACCGGGTGGGATACTCAATGCCCGATCGGTCGCACCGGATTCTCGATTCCCAGTGCGTCGCTTCTCAGGTAGAGAGCGCCGTGGAGACATCACGACCATGCAGCCTACATCTTCCAAGCCGTTCTCGTACGAAACCTTCCCCAGTTCAGGCCTCGTCGCTTACTTCTCAATGGAAATCGCGATCAACCCCGGCATGCCCACCTACTCCGGCGGCTTGGGCGTGCTTGCCGGAGACACGCTTCGCTCCGCCGCCGACCTCGGCGTCCCGCTGGTGGCCTTCACGCTGATACACCGCAAGGGCTACTTCCAGCAGCATCTGGACCAGCACGGCGTGCAGAGTGAAGATGTTCAGCCGTGGAACCCGGCGGATTTCTGTACCGAGGAGCCGGCGCGGGTTACGGTTTCAGTGGAAGACCGCATCGTCACGGTGCGCTGTTGGCGCTATGACCTGGTGGGCCGCTACGGGCACGTGGTGCCCATCTACCTGCTGGACACGGATCTGGACGGAAACTCGGGCTGGGACCGCGGCCTCACCGATCACCTGTATGGCGGCGACACCAACTACCGCCTGCAGCAGGAAATCGTGCTCGGCATGGGCGGTGTGCGCATGGCCAAGGCGCTCAGCCACCGCGTCAACGTCTATCACATGAACGAAGGCCACGCGGCTCTGTTGACCCTGGCCCTGCTTGAAAGCCAGTTGGGCGGTGGACCACTGGGTGCGGCCACCGAGAGCGACATCGAACAGGTGCGCAGGCGCTGCGTTTTCACCACCCACACCCCGGTTCCGGCCGGCCACGACCGCTTCTCCACCGAGCAGACCATCCGCATCCTGGGCGGCGACCGCACCGCCCGCCTGGAAAAACAGGGTTGCTTTCGCGATGGAATGCTGAACATGACGCTGCTGGCGCTGCGCTTCTCGCGTTATGCCAACGGCGTGGCCATGCAGCACGGCAAGGTCTCCCGCGAAATGTTCCCGGAGTTCGCCATCGACTCCATCACCAACGGCGTGCACGCGCCCACCTGGGTCTCCGAGCCGATTCAGCAGATGCTGGACGAGCACATTCCCGCCTGGCGGCGCGACAATCTTTATCTGCGCAACGCCATCGACCTGCCGGAGAAAGAGATCCTTTCCGCCCATGCGCGCGCCAAGGAAGTGCTGCTGACCGAGGTGGCCGCACGCACCGGCCTGGTGCTGAACCCCAAGGTGCTTACGCTCGGCTTTGCCCGCCGCGCCGCCACCTACAAGCGCGCCACCCTGCTGTTTACCGATCCCCAACGGCTGGCGGACATCGCCACCGCGGCTGGCGGTTTGCAGATCCTCTATGCCGGCAAGGCTCATCCCCAGGACGCGCCCGGAAAGGCCCTGATTCAGCAGGTCGTTGAGGAAGCCGTCAAGCTCTCGAACGATATGCTGCGGATCGTTTATCTCGAGAACTACGCCTGGGACCTGGGCGCATTGCTCACTGCGGGCGTGGATGTGTGGGTGAATACGCCGCGCCGGCCCTATGAGGCCTCGGGCACCAGCGGCATGAAGGCCGCTCTGAACGGCGTCCCCAGCCTGTCGATCCTGGACGGCTGGTGGATCGAGGGCTGCATCGAGGGCTTCACCGGCTGGGCCATCGAAGACGGCGCCAACGACACCGAAGAGGCTGCCTCGCTCTACCACAAACTCGAAACCGCCGTCGTTCCGCTCTACCTTGCGGCTCCTGAGCGGTGGGCGCGCCTGATGCGCAACACCCTGGCCTTCAACGGCTCTTTCTTCAACACCAACCGCATGGTGAAGCAGTACACCCGCAACGCCTACTACCCCGTGAAGCTGATCGAAGAAGCCAAGGTCCGGGAAGAAGCCTTCGCGGACTGAAAAAGCAGCTACCAGCCGCTAGCTTCTAGCCACTAGCTCCGGCGCCGCATGATTTCGAAATCTGGGCCAAAACAGAATGGGTGCCCCATGTCTCGGGGTCCCCAGCGACAGGTCCTCGTCGCTGGGGTGAGGATTCGCCTTTGAGACCTGGGAGGCAAGATTTTTGCATGGCCTTCCTCTGCAGCCTGTTTAGGCGACTCTCCCGATTCACCCGGGACGGCGTAGGTGCATATGCGACCAATTTACAGACGTGCAAGACGGCCGTTGAACAAATGGCGCTGAAATGCCGATAGCACATCACTGAACACCAGGAACTTCTGAACATACTCGTATCTCGTAGATATTGTTCCCGTTGAGGCGCCTGCTGGAGACCTAAAGGCAATGGGATGGCCGTTGCAACTAAAGAGGTCAACTTAGGAAAGCGGATAGCCTTGACTCAAGAAAATCGAAGTCATCCCCGTATGGACTGTGCAGGCACCGCAAGCGTCCTGATAACACCAGGCGAACCTGTGTGCCTTGCAGGAGTCGTGGACTTGAGCGTTCTGGGCTGCCTGTTGGCATTCCATGAACCGCTCATGCTTGAGAGAGATGCACTGGTGGAACTGACCTTCTGCGTCAACAACCTGCCTTTTCGTGTGCGGGCGCAGGCAAAATCAATTCGGTCGAATACCCGCATCGGCTTTGAATTTCCTCAGCTCAGAGATCGGATCAAATTGCAGCTGGAAGACCTGATTGAGGAATTAGGATCCTTTCCTCGAATCGAACCCGCGAAACCGATGGTTTCCAACTTGGTCGCTTTCCCCAAGACTGGCAGTCGCGTTGTTAACCCCAAAACAAAACGATAGCTCTCGTGCTCAATGAGACGATGAAAGAACTTGGGCGGAACAAGGTTTGCGTGAGCGCTAGCTGGGTTTAAGCCGCCCTTTCGATCACCGCAGCACACAATCCCCGAGCCGGCAGCTAGCTGCTGGAAGCCGATTCTAATCTCCCGGCACTTCTTCCAACTCCGCGCCGATCTTGCGCAACTTCATCACTCTCCATTGCAGCCTGTCAAAGAAGAGATATACAACCGGCGTCGTGAACAGCGTCAGCATCTGCGACACGATCAGTCCGCCGACGATGGTGATGCCCAGCGGCTTGCGCAGCTCCGAACCCACGCCCATGCCGATGGCCAGCGGCATGCCGCCGAACAGGGCAGCCATCGTCGTCATCATAATCGGCCGGAAACGCAGCAAGCAGGCCTGGTAAATGGCCTCAACCGGCGGCAATCCCTGGTCACGCTCTGCCTGCAAGGCAAAGTCGATCATCATGATGGCGTTCTTTTTCACAATGCCTATCAACAGGATGATGCCGATCAGCGCGATGATGCTGAGGTCGGTTCCGGTCAAAAGCAACGCCAGGATGGCGCCCACGCCGGCCGGGGGCAGCGTGGAGAGAATGGTCAACGGATGGATCAGGCTCTCATACAGAATCCCGAGCACGATGTAGACGGCCACCAGCGCGGCGAGGATGAGATACGGCTCGTTCCTGAGCGAATCCTGAAAAGCCTGCGCAGTTCCCTGGAAGGTGGGGTGGATGGCCGAGGGCATGCCCATGTCTCGCTGCGCCTTTTCAAGCGCGGTGACCGCTTCGCCCAGCGCCACGTTGGGCGCCAGGTTAAAGGTGAGCGTCACCGCCGGGTACTGGCCCTGGTGGTTTACCTGCAGCGAGGTCCGCTCCTGGTCAAATTTTGCGATAGCCGACAGCGGCACCATGGCCCCGCCAGTGGACGGAGTGGGAGCGGCGGCCGCGGCAGTGGCAGTCCCACCTCCGGTTGCCGCCGTGGGTGAACTGATCGCGGAGACGATGGCGGTGGACGCAGGCGCGGAAATGGTCGAAGGTACAGGCGTGGTGAGCGGCGCAACCGTGGTGTTGGTCGGGGGACCGCTGATTGTCGTCGAGGTCGCCGTAGGGATTGTCACCTCGGTCAGCGTCATCGGCAGGGTGGGAATCGCGGCTCCGGCGGGTGCTGCGGCGGGGGCTGCGGTAATCCCGGTGGCCGTGGTGGTGGGCGTCACCGTGGCCGGCATGGCGGTTGTTGCGCCCACCACGTTGCTGGCCTTGATGTAGATGCCGTTGAGCGAGTCGGGGCTGAGTTGGTACTTGGGATCGACCTCCATTACCACGAAATACTGGTTCAGCGCGGTGTACATGGTAGAGACTTCCCGCTGGCCGAATGCGTCGTAAAGAACGCTGTCCAGGGCGCTGGCGGTGATGCCCAGCCGCGAAGCGGTGTCGCGATC
>JBEKTB010000191.1:0-5585 GCA_049516495.1 Occallatibacter sp. | reverse complement strand
ACCGGCACGATCACCCGGCTGGCCGACTTCGGCGCATTTGTCGAGATCGAACCGGGCGTCGAGGGACTGATTCACATTTCGGAGATGTCCTATGGCAAGAAGCTGCGCCATCCCAGCGACATCCTCAAGCAGGGCGACCGCGTGGACGCCATCATCCTGGGCATCAAGCCTGAGGAGCGCCGCATCTCACTCGGCCTGAAGCAGACTCTCGCCGACCCCTGGGCCGAGGTGGGCCGCAACTTCCCCGTCGGCTCGCAGATTGAAGGCCCGGTCACCAAGCTGATGAACTTCGGCGCATTTGTGCAGCTCGCCGAGGGGATTGAAGGCCTGGTTCACATCAGCGAGATCACCGCCGACAAGCGCCTCAACCACCCCTCGGACATGCTGCGCGCAGGGCAGATCGTCAAGGCGCAGGTGCTAGCCATCGACGCGGAAAAGCGGCAGATCAAGCTGAGCATGAAGCAGCTCATCCCCACCGACATCGACGAGTACATCGCCGAGCATAAAGTTGGGGACGAGGTCTCCGGCCGCGTGGTCGAAGCGACTGAGTCCTTTGTCCAGGTAGAACTGGGCGAAGGCATCCGCGCCATCTGCCGCAGCAGCGCCGCCACGCCTGCCGCAAAGGCCGCAGCACCGGCGGCGCAGGCCAAGCCCGCGGTTGATTTGTCCAGCCTTTCGTCGATGCTGAAGGCGCGCTGGCAGGGCAACGCACCGGCCGAGGCAGCCAAACCCGAGCCGTTGGCAGAGGGCCAAATTCGCACCTTCAAGATCGTCAAACTGGATGCGGAGGCAAAGAAGATCGAGGTGGAGTTGGCGTAGGTAAGAACAGGCCGGTTTGAAGTTGCAGAGTTGGAACATCGAGGGAGTCGGGCGCCTGTTTGGCCCGGGCTCCCTCTTTGTTTTTTCCAAATACCCACAACACAAGCTTCTTTTGTGCGTTTCCAGGTTTTCTCCCCACAGCCCCACGTCCCATTCCTCGGATTGAGGAGCGGCCTGGAGTCACTGCACGCTGTTGACGGGAGGAAGAGAAGTGTCTATTCTGAATTAGTACGGATGTCCGACCTAATCAGGTGAACTGTTCACTCGATTTTGGGAATGACCGTGGGCTGTCGGAATGGCCCCGATGACAAAGGAGCAACTCATGAACGAAACGATCGTCCGGAGAATTCAACTCGTATGCGCCTGGTGCGGACCGGCGTTTGTGGTTCTTTACGGATTGAGTTGGGCCGTCCTCGGCCACAACTGTCCGCCGCCTGACCCGACCTACTCGGCACCGGATCTGGTAGCCAACTTCTACCTCAAATACCAAAGCCAGATTCTGCTCGGACAGTCGCTCTCCACGGCAATGGGAATCCTTTACCTGCCCTGGGCATGCCAGCTTACGGTACAAATGATGCGCCGGGAAAAGACACCGATTCTGTCGCTGCTCCAGCTTACGGGCGGGTTGCTGACCACCTGGGTGCTGATCTTCTGCCCTGCACTGTGGGTATGGTGCGCGGAGATGGCTGGAACGGTGGACCCGGTACTCATCAAGGCCGTCCACTTCCTGGCCTGGTACGTCTACGACATGACTTACATGATTACCACGGTCGAGGTCATCGCCATCTTCCTCTTCGTCTTGCTCGACAAGCAAAAGCCGGCTCTGATGCCGCGCTGGGCCGCCTACCTGGCGCTGTTTTCAGGGCTGTCCTTTCTGCCGCTTACCTTCCTTCCGTACTTCAAGTCTGGCCCGCTGGCGATCAACGGTTACTGGTCCTTCCATGTCGCCTTCATTACCTACGCCTTGTTTACAGCTGCTATTGGCTATTACATGGCCAAGGACCTGAAGCGATCCGCCGAGAAAGATGTGGTGGAGGCGCTGGCAGGCGTGAACGCGAAAAATTGAGCCTACAGACCACACAGCCGCCGCGACTCTCTCAGTTGCGGCGGCTTCGCCTGTCAGGGCAAATCGACGGCAGTCGGCAGCTCAATATAATGCCAAGAGGAGCCGACATGGGCGCAGCGAAGAAGGACACATCGAAGATCATTCTTGCTTCCGCATTCAAGTGCATTTCCAGCAGGGGGTGCGCCAGCGTAACCTTGCGGGAGATCGCTGAAGACGCCGGGGTCGCCCTCAGCCAGTTGAACTATTACTACGAGAACAAGGAAGGACTGTTCGCTGAAGTCCTGAAGTCCATACGAATTGAATACATTACCGGCATTGAAGTGAACATGGCCCAATTCGGCACGGTGAAGACCAAGATTGCGTTCCTCATCGGGCATAACCGGCAATTGCTGCAAACCAACCAGGCGCTCTACCGATCTTTTCTGGATTTCTTTAACCTGGCGATGTGGTCGGAGTCATTCAGAAAGGACATGAACGCGTTTCTGAACGACATTGCCGTCGCAATCGAGAAACAAATCGAAGAGAAAGACCCGGCGATGGATGCTTCGGGGGCTTATTCTCCATCCGCGCTGGCAAGAATGATTCTTGGCACGAGTTTCGGCATTGCCATGCAGTATCTGCTGAATCCGGAGCATGAGGAACTGCTCGACGGATTCAGTATCCTTGAATCTGTCCTTCAGTAGGCTCACTGCGGACCCGGTTGCTTTTCGCTGAGACCAGGCAAAGCCAAAACCTCCATTCCGCCCTACAAATACACCTCATCGATGTAGCACCAGCGCCAGTCTTCACCGCGCTCGGCGGATTGGATGAGTGGGTGTTGCGTCGCATGGAAGTGCGCCCGCGCGTGGCGGTTTGGCGACGAGTCGCAGCAGCCCACGTGGCCGCACTCCAGGCACATGCGCAGATGAAGCCATTTGTCGCCGCTCTTGAGACATTCCTCACAACCCTTGGTCTGCGGTTTCACCTTCTTCAGGTGCTCCGCAACGTGACTGCACGTTGATGCCGCCATCTCAACCTCCCGCTCGATTGATCCGGCCCTTCAAGAGTGTTGCCCCTTCCCACCCATTTCGCGATAAAACCTGCGAAATGGATGGGGCACGGTGCTTCTATCGAGGGGCGGATCCTTGGTCTTTTCTTTTTACACCACCTGGTACTGCTGTGCCAGAGCGCGAAATTCTTGAACCTGCGCGGCGACCCAGGCCTCATCGCGGCCTAATTCGGCCGCCAGCAGCCAGGCCACGCGTTCGGCCGCGGCGCTCGCCGCTTCCGCATTCAGGAAGAGCGCGCGTGTGTGGCGGGCCAGGACGTCTTCGACCGTGCGCGCCATCTCGGCTCGCGCGGCCCACACTACCTCCGCGGCGATGTAGGGCAGCGCCGGATCAAGCTGCACGGCCAGGGCCGGGTCCTCAGCCAGCTTGTGGATGGCCGCGGCGTCGGAACCGTATACTTCCAGGCTGCCCAATGCGGCGGAGTCCTCGATGTAGCCGTGAATGCGCAGATTTTTGGTGGTGCATTCGGCGTCCGGCAGCTTGCCGAGCGTTATGGCGTGGTCCACGGTGTCCTCGGCCATGTGCCGGTAGGTGGTCCACTTGCCGCCGGTGATGGTGAGCAGGCCGGACGTGTCGACATGAATCACGTGGTCTCTGGAGAGCGCCGAGGTTTTGCCTTCGCCCTTGACCAGCGGACGCAGCCCAACGAAAACCGCCAGCACATCCTTGCGGGTGGGCGGACGGACCAGGAATCGCGAGGCCGTCTCCAGCACGAACTCGATCTCTTCATTAAGCGGTCGGGGCTCAAGGCTGGGGGCGTCCACAGGCGTGTCGGTGGTGCCGGCCACGGCGTGCCCATGCCAGGGAATCACGAACAGCACGCGGCCGTCGCTCGTCTTGGGAACCATGAGCGCCGTGTCACCCTTCAAGAACGAACGGTCGAAGACCAGGTGAATTCCCTGGCTGGTGACCACCAATTGCTCGGCGGCCGGGTCGGCCATCTGGCGAATGGAGTCGGTGAAGACTCCGGTTGCGTTCACCACCATCCGCGCCGGAATCTCAAACTGCTCGCCGGTTTCGTCGTCGCGCGCGGTTACGCCGTTCACATAGCCGTCTGCATCGCGCATCAGCCCCGTCACCGGGCAGTAATTCACCAGCGTGGCCCCGTGGTCGGCGGCCGTCATGGCCAGATGGATGAGCAGGCGCGCGTCGTCGAACTGGCCGTCGAAGTAGACCACCCCGCCGCGCAGTTCCTCGGGCTCGAGAGCCGGCAGCCGCTCCAGCGTTTCCTCTTTTGACAGCAGCTTCGACGCACCAAAGCCGTACTTGCCGGCCAGCAGGTCATAGAGCTTGAGGCCGATGCCGTAGAACGGCGCCTCCCACCAGGAGTAGTTGGGCACAATGAATGCAAGGTCGTGCACCAGGTGGGGCGCATTTTGCCGCATCAGGCCGCGCTCTTTCAGGGCCGACATGACCAGCGGGATGTTGCCCTGTTCGAGATACCGCACCCCACCGTGCACCAGCTTGGTGGAGCGGCTGCTGGTGCCCTTGCCGAAGTCGTGGGCCTCAAGCAGCGCCACGCTCAGGCCCCGCGCCGCCGCATCCACGGCCACGCCTACGCCGGTGGCTCCGCCGCCGACGACCACGATGTCCCACGGAACCTTCTGCTGAGCCCTGTCCCGGAGAGTACGCACCATCTCTTCCCTGCGCATCGTTCGCTCCCTTTCTTACTGGTTCCAGCTTTTGGCCCTTTCAACAGCGCGCTGCCACTGCCCGCGGCGCTGGGCACGTTCGGCGGCTTCCATCTTCGGTTCAAAGCGCACATCGCCCTGCCGTTTGGACCGCAAATCCTCAGGATTGGCCCAGAAACCCGTGGCCAGACCAGCCAGATAAGCCGCGCCCATGGCGGTCGTCTCCGTCACCTGGGGACGCACCACGGGCACGCCCAGCACGTCGGCCTGGAACTGCATGAGGAGATTGTTGACCGCCGCGCCGCCGTCCACGCGCAAGGCAGCCAGCGGGGTGGTCTCGCTCTCAACAGCCTCAAGCACGTCGGCCACCTGGAAGGCGATGCTTTCAAGCGCAGCCCTGGCGATGTGTCCCGGCGTGGTGCCGCGGCCCAGGCCGATGAGCATGCCGCTGGCGTGCGGGTCCCAGTGCGGCGCGCCCAGACCCACAAACGCGGGCACCAGCACCACTCCGCCGGAGTCGGGCACGCCGGCCGCCAGTTGCTCCACCTCGGCCGAGGAGCCGATGAGCTTGAGGTTGTCGCGCAACCATTGCACAACCGCTCCACCGATGAAGATGCTGCCCTCAAACGCGTACTCCAGACGCTTGCCGGCGCTGGCCGCAAGCGTGGTGATCAGGCGATGCCTGGAGCGGACAAACTTTGTGCCGATGTTCTGCAACAGGAAACAGCCCGTCCCGTAAGTGTTCTTGGCCTCGCCGGCGTTCCAGCATAACTGCCCGAAGAGCGCTGCCTGCTGGTCGCCGGCAATGCCTGCAATCTCAATGCCGCCCAGACCGAGCGTGGTGGTCACCTCGCCCACCTTTTGGCTGGACCAGACGACCTGCGGCAGAAGGCTTGCCGGGATGTTGAAGATGCGCAGCAACTCCGGGTCCCACTCGCCCTTCACGATGTTGAAGAGCAGGGTGCGGGAAGCATTGGTCACGTCGGTCACATGGCGGGTTCCGCTGGTGAGGTGCCAGAT
>JBEKTB010000190.1:0-5611 GCA_049516495.1 Occallatibacter sp. | reverse complement strand
ACCTACGCCGAGGCTCTCTACGACAAAAAGCTGCACAAGGGCGACCGCGATGAGGTAGGCGACCGCACCATAATCGGACTCTCGGACAGTTTTCTGCCCGATGGCGGCCCGCACCGCTCGTTTGAGCCCCTTTGGTGGCGCACCTGGCGTTATCTCGAACTGGACATCCAGACCGCAGCCGAGCCTCTCAATCTGGAATCGCTCACAGCTTCCTTCACCGCCTACCCCTTTCAAGAGCGCGCCACGTTCCAGTCCGGACAGCCGGACCTGGACAAGATCTGGGAGGTCAGCTGGCGCACGGCCCGCCTCGACGCCCACGAAACTTACATGGACACGCCCTACTACGAGCAGCTCCAGTACGTAGGCGACACGCGCGTCCAGGCGCTCATGTCCTACGCCGTGGCCGGCGACGACCGGCTCGCGCGCCAGGCGATCGCGGCTTTCGACCAATCGCGTTCTCCCGATGGGCTGACCCGCAGCCGCTATCCCAGTTCGCAGCCGCAGACCATCCCTACCTTTTCCCTGCTCTGGATCGACATGGTCCACGACTACTGGCGCTACCGGCCCGATCCCCAACTGGCGCGCAATTCGCTGGTGGGAACCCGCGCGGTTCTGGAGTGGTTCGCCTCCTATGAGCAGCCGGACGGCCTGCTGCACCAGGTCCCCTGGTGGAGCTTCATCGACTGGGTCCCAAAGGGCGAGATCCCAACCTACGACGCCCACGGCGAGTCCTGCGTGACCACACTCGATTACCTGGGCGCTCTGGACGACGCCGCCGATCTCGAAAAGGCTCTCGGTGACCCGCAACTGGCCGCCCGTTACCTGGGCCGCGCCGCCCACGTCCGCGCCGGCGTCCTCGACAAGTGCTGGTCCGGCTCTCGTGGCCTGATCGCCGACACCCCGGAGCAGAAGATCTTCAGCCAGCAGGCCAACATCCTGGCCGTTCTCTACGATGCCGTGCCCAAAGAGCGCCAGCAGGATATTCTGCGCCGGATGCTGACCGTTGAACCCGGCTCGACTCCCAACGACCTGCTCAGCGCTTCCTATTATTTCCGCTTTTATCTCGCCCGCGCGCTCGACCATGTGGGCATGGCTGACGAGTATCTGGGTTCGCTCGACCCCTGGCGCAAATTGCTGCCCCTGCACTTCAGCACCTGGCCAGAAGTTCCCGGCGACACCCGTTCCGATTCTCACGCCTGGAGCGCGCATCCCATCTACGACATGCTCACGCTGGTAGCCGGCATTGAGCCTGGCAGCCCCGGCTTCGCCACCGTCCGCATTGCGCCCCACCTGGGCACACTGCCTTCACTCACGGCCACTTACCCCCATCCAGAGGGCGAAATCAAGGTGGAATATCGCCGCCAGGGAGAGGGTCTCGACGCCACCATTACCCTGCCGGGCAAGCTCACCGGCTCGTTCTTCTTCAACGGTAAGAATTGGCCGCTGCAGCCGGGCGTCAACAACATCCAAGCCCGGTAACACGGGCTATCCCGTGGGATTTCAACGCCCGGCGCCGTTCCATCGCCGCCGGGCGTTGTCCTGCCTTGGACGAAATCGCGCCGGCTTTCCGCTAATCTCTTCCGAGTGAAAGAGGAAAATCGATATTTCAACGGAGAAACACTGTTTCCCCCTTTACGGGAAACGTGTTACAACTCCTACATCATGGCAAAGGGAAAGAGTCCTGTACCGAACGGACACGTCAACCTCAGAATGCTCGCCGAGCATCTGGAACTTTCGCAGACCACGGTCTCCCTGGTCCTGAACAACTCTCCTTCCGCCAAGTCCATCCCCCAGGACACCAGGGACCGGGTTCTGGAAGCCGCTCAGCGGCTCAACTACCGGCCCAACTACTTTGCCCGCTCGCTCCGGCAAAGCCGCTCGATGAGCGTGGGCGTGCTGGCTCCCGACATGAGCGAAGGCTACTTTACCCGCGTGATGAACGGCGTGGTCCAGGAACTGAGCAGCGCTCACTACTTCTACTTCACAGCCTGCCACGACTGGAAGCGAGAGTTGATCGAGCAGTACCCGCGCATGCTGGTGGAGCGCGCCGTGGACGGGTTCCTGCTGCTGAACACCCCGGCCGACCACATCGCCGTGCCGGTACCCGTAGTCGCCATCTCCGCGCACAGCGTGATTGAGAACGTCACCAACATCGTGCTCGACCATCATCGCGCGGTCGAACAGGCGCTGACCCACCTTTACGCGCTCGGCCATCGCCGCATCGCCTTCATGCGCGGCCCGCGCGCCATCCCCGATTCGGAGTTCCGCTGGGAGGCTATCCAGCAGGTAGCCCGCGAGATCGGCCTCAAGCTCGATCCCGCGCTGGTGGTCCGCATCGACTCGGCGGGATGGTCCATGAAGACCGGATACCACCCCATGGCCCCGGAGATCGGCCACAAGCCCATGCAGGCCCTGCTGGAGAAGACCCGTGATTTTACCGCCGTCTTCTGCTTCAACGACATCGCCGCCATCGGCGCCATCCGCGCCCTCAAAGACGCCGGGCTCGCGGTTCCCGGAGATGTCTCCGTAGTCGGCTTCGACGACATCCAGTCCGCCGCTTACACAACCCCGTCGCTCACCACCGTCAGCCAGCCGCTGTTGGAGATGGGCAAGCGCGGCGCACAGGTGCTGCTGGAGCGCATCGCCAACCGCGAACGCCAGTATCCCACCGAAATCGTCATGGCTCCGGAATTGATTATCCGCGAATCAACCGGCCCGGCCCCGGCCAAGCGGTAGGAGACAAGCCTACCCGCAGTACGATTCGAACCAGCGGCTGATGTAGACCTGCGCGTGGGCTTCGCCGCAGTAATGCCGTGCGTAGGGCGCAGCGGCAGCTTCGCTGGTCCACTTGAAAACCGTCAGTTGCGCGTTGTTGCAGTGGATCACAATCCACCGCACCGGATTTTCGGTCTCGGTACCGCAAATTTCACAGCGATAAATCGTGTCGATCATCGTCCGGCCCCCAATCAATCTTCTCCGTCCACGGCGCCCGCCGACCTAAAACCCCTGTTCCCTAGTCCCTGTTCCTTGTTCCCTAGTCCAGCATTTGCAGATCCAACGGATCTTCGCGCAGGCAATCCATGGTGCGGATGCCGGACAGCGCACGCTTGAGCGCCGACGACTTGCACGGCTCCACGGTAACCACGAACGGCAGCGCATCCGATGGATAACCGGGCTTCTGCACAATCGCCCGGATGTTGATCTTCTCCTCAGCCAAGGCGCCCGTAATGGCCGACACAATCCCCGGCCGGTCCCTCACCAGGAAGCGAATATAATGCGGAACCTCGAACTCTCCGCCCACCTTGGCTGGAGCCGAGGGAATCTCCACCCGGCGCGATCCGTGCGCCAGCGCCAGCAGATCGCTCACCACCGCGACCGCCGTGGGATGCCCGCCGGCGCCGCGTCCTGAGAACACCACATCCCCGCCGTAGTGGCCGGTCAGAATCACCATGTTCTCCGTGCCTCGCGACCAGGCCAGCGGCGAACGCAACGCCACCAGCGTGGGCCCCACCGAGGCCGCCACCTGGCCCGCTACCCGCTCAGCCCGCGCCACCTGCCGGATGGTGCAGCCCAGATCCCGCGCATAGCTGAAGTCCACGGCCGTTATCGCGGTAATCGACTGGGGCACAATCTCCTCCGGATCCACCGCCACGCGCAGCGCCAGGCGCATCAGAATCGCCAGCTTGGCGCGCGCATCAAAGCCGCCCACGTCCTCGGTTGGATCGGCTTCGGCATAGCCCTTGGCCTGCGCTTCGGCCAGCACCGGAGCGTACTCCGCGCCTTCGTCCATCTTGCTCAGGATGAAGTTGCAGGTGCCGTTCAAAATGCCTTCCATTCTCTCGATTCGATCCCCGGCCAACCCTTGCTCGAGCCCCGGAATCACCGGAATCCCTCCCGCTACCGCCGCGCCGTACTTCAAGTGTCCGCCCCGGGCAGCGGCCAGCCGTTCCAGTTCGATGCCGTGAAAGGCAATCAATTTCTTGTTCGCGGTCACCACGCTCTTGCCTGCGTCCAGAGCCTTGCGCACCCAGCCTCCGGCCGGATCGAGGCCTCCAGCCAACTCCACAATCACGTCGACGTCGGACGCCAGCACCGCGTCGGCGTCCTCGCTCCACACCACGCTCTCAGGCGCCCAATCCACGCGCTTGCGTTCGACACCGCGGTTGAAAACGTGGGTCCACTCCAACCCCTCCGGATGCGACTCGACCAGAATCCGCGCCACCGAACTGCCCACCGTTCCGAACCCGAACAACGCGATGCGCAGCGGACGGCTGATGCGGCGCTCGGCGCGAGACTCCGCAGCGGAAGGCTGTTGCGGCGATACAGATACATTTGATTCAGACACGGGCATCTCCTCTTGTGGGTGGGTGAAACTTCGCGATAACCCGATAATACCTGAGGGGCGGTGGGGACTATCTCACCGCGTGTCCCTGTGACCGGCCCTCGTGTAGCATGAATTTGAGATGCGGCGAGGCCTTTCCATCTTCCTGATTCTGTTCTTCGGGCTAGGCCCGCTGGCGGCAGCCTTACCGGCCGGCGACGAGTCGCGCCTGCCGCCCTGCTGCCGCCGCCACGGCGCGCACCATTGCGCCATGGCCATGCGCATGGCCGCTCAGGCCGCATCGGGCAAACACGCATTTACCGCTCCCTCGCACTGCCCCAGCTTCCCCGGCTATCCGGCGGCATCCACAGCCCCGGCTCACGCCCTCGCTGCCTCGCTGGCCAGCCTGCCGGCACTCCCCTCGCAGGCTCACTCGATCACCGCCAGCCGCGACGCAGCCCCCTCGGGCCAGATCCGCACCCGCGCCAGCCGCGGCCCTCCCGCCGTCCGCATCGGATAAGAGTCCCGTTGACAGCCGCGTCTCGAACTCACGGACGAGCTTCAGCCTGTCCCCAGGCTGGCAGACCGCAATGAAATCCCTCACTTGAAGGCAAGTCCCTCAGGCCCGGTTTGCCGTCAACGAATCCCTCACCGCGTCAGGCTCCATGTGTGCTGCAATCCCCGGCGCCCGTGAATCTGCCTGCACCGCTGTCCGATCGGTACGGAGGTCATCCTCATGCGTTTCCCAGTTCGCACCGTCTTTGCGCTGTTGATAGCGACTTCAATCCCAACCTTCGCCACTGTCTTTGCCACCGTGCGCGGCGTAGTTCACGATCCACAGCATCGGCCCATCGCGGGCGCAACCGTCAGCCTTGAATCGGCCGATTCCGCCTTCATTTTGCGAGCCACCTCCGGCGCCGATGGTGAGTTTGAACTGCCCCAGGCGCCCATCGGCGTCTACCGCCTCACTGTCGCCGCTCCTGGTTTCGCAACCGTCACTCAGCCGCTCACCGTGGCCTCGGGCACCAATCCCGTTGTGCATGTCCCTCTCCAACTCGCACCGGCAACCCAGTCCGTCGAAGTTGAGGGCTTGGGAGCCTCGCTTGCTGTCACCGATTCAGCAACTCCCACCACGCTCATCACCCGGGCCGACATCGAGCAAACTCCAGGCGCCAGCCGCACCATCGGCATGGAGATGATTACCGACTACGTTCCCGGCGCGTACATGACCCACGACATGCTGCACATGCGCGGCGGCCACCAGACCAGTTGGCTCATCGATGGAATTGC
>JBEKTB010000189.1:0-5624 GCA_049516495.1 Occallatibacter sp. | reverse complement strand
TCTACCTGCACTTCAATTTTGTGGTACTCGTTGGGATGGGTGGCCGCAGGCGTCTCGTAAGTCAGCACGTAATAAGACCGCGCGTCCGCGATGCAGCGATCCACCAGGCTGGCAAGGTCGTTGCTGCCAAAAAGAACCTGCCCGCCCGATTGCGTGGCCAGCACTTGAAGCATCAGGTCGGCGTAGTCAATGTGTTTGGGCGAGTCTACTCCCTTGAGGAACTGCTCGTAATAGAACTGTCCCGACCCAGCTCCTGCGGGGTCAATGCTGTAGAGTGTGATGCGGGCTTCGCGCAGCACCGTTGAAAGTCCCACGATCGAGGAAAACAGCCCCTCCGAATCCTTGGACGTCATCTGGAAGGACTGCCGGGAAAACCCCGGCCAGCCCGGGCCGACCCAGATCAACAGTTTTCTCCCGGGTTTGTTGATTGCATTCACCGCAATCTCGCCAAGGGCCTGCAGCGAAATCCTTCGCCGGTCCACCGCGCCCCAGAATCCCTGCGACCGTGTCACGCCGCGCAGGCCGGATGGACTGTTGTCGAGCAGATTCACCAGTGCAATTCCGTCGCGTGTAGGCTGATCCTGGACCATTGTCATGCCCTTATCCGTGAGCACGGCCACTGAGGTGGGGAGGGCCAATTCTCCGCCGCTTTCCTTCAGGAAATTCGCCATCCACTGCCGGTCATTGGAGACCGTCTGGAAGCCCGAGTTGACCGCATCCACCAGCACGATGACCTCGACCGGAGGGTCGGCCCTGACCTTCATGCCGTTCGCCGGCTGAACGGAAAGGAGCGTCTCGGGCTGCTTGTTGTCGAACAGTTTGAAGTCTGCCGCTTCAAGGCCGGAAACCGGCGCACCGGACTTGTCGGTGACCACCGTGTCCAGCGTTATGGTCTGGCTGGCGGCGCGGGGCGCGGGTTTACCCTGATTGACTTGCTCCTGTGCGGCCAGGTGCGCCGCAAAGACGACGGCGAGAAAAGCAGAAGAAATTACCTGTCCGGTTTTCATCGTGCTCCTTCGTTGGAGCACATCCTACCATGCGGCGGTCGGGTTCTTAGCCTGCGCGCCCATTCAAGCGAACCGTCTGCTTCAACTCGCTTCTTCCGGCCTGCCCTCCGCCAATCCCATTCGTGTGAACGCGAGAGGAGCCAAAAAGATGATCACGAACCCAGCGGCGGCAAACCGCAGGTATTCCGACAGGCTCGCCAGCAGGATCGACCCGGCCGGTATCATCTCCGCGGCCCAGCCGAACGCCAGCATCGTGCCCGCCATCATGGCCATCGACAGAAGATAGCGCAGCATCTTCGCTGGGAAATTCAGGCTTCGCGGATCGAAGTTCACCCGCCTCAGTTCAAGGCCACGGCCAAGCACAATGCCCGCCAGGA
Organism: Occallatibacter sp.; assembly: GCA_049516495.1. Classification (GTDB taxonomy): domain Bacteria; phylum Acidobacteriota; class Terriglobia; order Terriglobales; family Acidobacteriaceae; genus Telmatobacter. The sequence goes on along the minus strand of JBEKTB010000189.1, from coordinate 4,240 downwards.
ATCCCGCACTGCTCAGAGCCTCTCGCGGCTGGCCGTCCATGCGCCAACCGTTGACGGCAATGGCCAGCGCCCAGAGCGCCAGACCCCCGGCAACCGCGACACCAACCTGCCGCCCATAGGAAAGCCCGTCCCACAAGCCATCGATGGCTGCGGCATACCTGATCGCGACCAGCGCCACGACCAGCCCGATCGCCCAGCCGATCAGCACATCCTCGGCATAGTGCACCCCAAGATAAGGGCGTGAAACTCCGATAAGAACGATGGCTGCCACGGAGATAACTTTGAGATAACTCTTTTTGACGGACTTATAGAGATACGCATAGAACGTCGCTGAGGCCATGGCGTGGCCGGAGGGAGTGGAATACTGCGCCGCAAGCCCCCGCGCGGCCCTCGGCGAAACTGCCCATTTCTCCAGATATGTGCCTTCCCTGACAAAGGGGCGCGGATTCTTCACGATAAGCTTCAAAACCACATTGAGCGACGAGGCCAGCAGAACCACGACCGACAGCCGGACCGCCAACTGCTTGTTCCACGCAACATAAATCAGCGTGGCGATGAGGATGTAGCCGCCCGTGTCTCCAAGAAATGTGGCGGCAAGAAACAAATGCGTCAGAAAGGCAGTCCTGTGGTCTGCCAGAAATTCCATCAAAGCCATATTGAACGGCAGCGGAGCCACGAAATCTGCCCTTTCTCTCGATACAAATTGTCAGCGAAGCGTATAGAAAGGATAAGCGACCCATGCGCCGCGGGACCAGATTCGATGGAAGAGGGCGCTTACAGCTGGTCGAAGATATCGCGGAACTCCCACACGCCCGACTTGCCTGCCAGCCACTCGGCGCCCCGCACCGCGCCCTGGGCAAAGCCGCGCCGGCTGTGCGCGTCGTGGCGAATTTCCAGGGTGTCTGTTTCGCTGCTTGCAGTCACGATATGCTCGCCCTTGGCGTCGCCCACGCGGTGCGAAGTAATCTCGACCGGGGCGCCGGGCCGCGCAGCCTGGATGATATCCTTGAGCGTGATCGCGGTGCCGGAGGGAGCGTCGAGCTTCGAAGTATGGTGGGTCTCGTCAACCGAAAAGGTGTAGCCGTCCAGCCGCGCCAGTTCGTTGGTGAGACGGAAGAGCTTCTGCACGCCCATGGAGAAGTTGGTTCCGTAGAGCAGCCCTCCATTGCGCCTCTCCGCCAGGGTCTTCATCTCCTCCAGATGCGCGTACCAGCCGGTGGTGCCCACCACGATGCGGCAGCCGAGCGAGAGCACCGCGCGCATGTTTTCGAGTGCGGCCTCGGGAGCGGTGAAGTCGATGACCACATCCACTCCGGCCAGGTTGGGAGCAGTCAGCGCGGAGGCGTGCTCATTTTCGGTGATGTCGAGAGCGCGCACGCCATGCCCGCGTTCCCGCGCAACTTCAGCCACCAGGCTGCCGGTTTTCCCCTTGCCCAACACCAGAAACACCATGATGACCTCTTCTTAGCTTCTAGCCCCTAGCTTCTAGCTAGAACCGCACCGAAACGAACCCCACGCCTCAGACCGCTTGTTCTGGTACCAAAGTGGGTGCCCCATCCTTGCGGCGTATCTGTTTTTGCCGCAAGGGTGGGAAAACAGGAGCCAGCCGCCGGCAGCCTTTAGCTAGTAGCTAGAAGCTAGCAGCTAAAAGCTGCTCTTAGAGGCTGGTAGCTGCCTTGCGCGCCTCGACATCGAAGATCGCCGGATCAGGATCCTGGAAAAACGCTGCGTGCAGCGACCGCACCGCTTCATCGGCGTCGTCTTCGTCGATCATGAAACTCATGTTGATTTCGCTGGCGCCCTGCGAAATCATCCGCACGTTGATGTGCCGCACGGCATTGAACACCTGCGCCGCCATGCCGCAGCGGCCGCGGATATCGTCGCCCACCAGGCACACCAGCGCCTTTTTCCCCTCATACTTCACATCCGCCAGTTGGCTCAGTTCGGCGGCAATCGACGGCAGCTTCTCGTTCGAGTCCACCGTGAGCGATACCGAAACCTCGCTGGTCGAAACCATATCCACCGGGCAGCGGTATTTGTCGAAGATGGTGAAGATGTCCTTCATGTACCCGTGCGTCATCAGCATGCGGCTGGCCACCACGTCGATGATGGAAAGCTTCTTCTTCACCGCGATGGATTTGAACGGGCTCTTGCAGGGCGGCGCCAGCGAAGTAATCCGTGTGCCCTCGCAGACGGCATTGCGGCTGTTCAGCACCAGCACCGGGATGTTCTTCTTCACGGCCGGCAAAATGGTGGCCGGGTGCAGCACCTTGGCGCCGAAGTAGGCCAGTTCCGCCGCCTCTTCAAAGCTGATCACCTTCACTCGCAGGGCGTCCGGGCAAACCCGCGGGTCCGAGGTCATGATGCCGTCCACGTCGGTCCAGATCTCAATCGCCTCAGCCGTCAGCGCCCCGCCGATCAGCGCCCCGGTAAAGTCCGATCCGCCGCGTCCCAGTGTCGTCGTGATCCCGGCTTCGTTCGAGGCGATAAACCCGCCCATCACCGGAACCTTGCCCTGGTTGGTTAGCGGGCGCAGCTTCTCGGCCGCGCGCTTTTCGATAATCGTGTCCAGCGGAGCCGCCTTCTGGAACTGCGAATCGGTGATGACCACTTCGCGCGCATCCACGTGGGTAGCGTCCATGCCGCGCTCGCAGAAGGCCTGGGCCACAATGCGGCTGGAAACCCGCTCGCCAAAGCTGACAATCAGGTCGGAGATGCGCGGCGTCAGCTCCAGAATGGCCGCCAGTCCGCGCAGAACCTCGTCGAGCTGGTCAAATTTCTGGTCGATGAAATTGATCAGCGCGGCAAAGTCGGCCGGGTTCTTCACCAGTTCGGCAGCCGTGTCCCGGTGCCGCGACCGCAGCCGCGAACTGATGGCCAGCGCGCCGGTCCGGTCGCCCTGCGAAGAGGCAGCCGCCGCGCGCAGCAACTGGTCGGTCACCTTGGCCATCGCGCTCACCACCACCACCGGCTGCTTGCCCAGCGCCACGCGCCCGGCCACGATTGCCGCGGTACGGCCAATGGCCGCCGGATCCTCCACCGACGTGCCGCCAAACTTCATGACTACCACGCTCATGCGATTTGTCCCATCGTAGCTCGCCAAACTTTTGAGGTCGCTGGCCGGTTGATTGTGCACCATCCCGGGTGCCCCAGGTCTCGATTTTGAGACCTGGGATACTGAGACGCCAAAGCTCAAATTCATGCGGTCAAAGATTTACGACCGCGTCACCGTCTCCGCCACCGGTTCCAGCTTGCCCAGGCTGGCCAGCAACTCGGCGTTCAGAATGGTCGCTCCGGCGGCTCCGCGAATCGTGTTGTGCGACAGCACGGTAAACTTCCAGTCCAGCAAACCGCACGGCCGCAGCCGGCCCGCCGTCACCGCCATGCCATTGCCGCGATTGCGGTCCAGACGGGGCTGCGGGCGGTCGTTTTGCGGCGCCCACTCAACTGGCTGATCCGGTGCCGTGGGCAGTCCCTGCCCGGCCAGCGGACGAAACTCCGACCACGCCGCCAGAATCTGCTCCCGGGTCGCCGTCTTCGCCAGCTTCACTGAAACGCTCTCCGTGTGGCCGTCCTCGACCGCAACGCGGTTGCACGAGGCGCTGATGCGCGCCGCCAGCGGACTCACGGCGTGGCCCTCCAGCTTGCCCAGCAGCTTCAGCGTCTCGGCTTCCATCTTCTCCTCTTCCGAGCCGATATAGGGAACCACGTTGCCCAGAATGTCCATCGAGGGCACGCCGGGGTAGCCCGCGCCACTGACGGCCTGCATGGTGGTCACAAAAATCTGCTCGATGCCGAAACGCTCCTGAAGCGGCTTCAGCGCCATCACCAGTCCGATCGTTGAGCAGTTGGGATTGGTCACCATGTACCCGCCCGACTCTTTCCTGGAGGGCTGCTCCTCGATCAGGTGCAGGTGCTCGGCGTTGATCTCGGGAATCACCAGCGGCACATTGGGAGTCATGCGGAAAGCGCTCGAATTCGACAGCACGGCGCAGCCCGCGGCCGCAAAGCGGGGCTCCATCTCGCGGGCGATGGCGGCGTCGACCGAGGCGAAAATAATCCTGGGCGCGCCTTCCGGATTCGCCTCCGCGACCGTCATTCGGGCGATGCGCTCGGGCAGCGGACTATCGAGCCGCCACTTGGCAGCCTCGCCATAGGTTTTGCCGCTCGACCGGTCGCTGGCCGCAACCCACGCGACCTCGAACCAGGGATGGCTTTCGAGAAGCTGAATATACCGTTG
>JBEKTB010000188.1:0-5634 GCA_049516495.1 Occallatibacter sp. | reverse complement strand
CCGTGACGCGCCGCCACATCGGCCAGAGACTGCGTGGAATGCGTCGGGTTGAGCGCGTAGGAAAGCAGCATGGTGTCGTCCACCGCGCCGCGCAACTGAACGCCAAGCCCGCCGAGCACGTGGAGCGCCAGCTTCCAATCGTGCACCCGCTTGGGCACCACGGCATCTTCAAGCAGCGCGCGGACCTGCGCGGTCAGCGGGAGTTGCAGAGCCGTGGCAGAGTCTGCGCACAATCCCACGCTGGAGCGCGTTTTTCTCTCCGCCTCCTCGACAACATCGAGCAGCGAGAGCGTCTGCGGCACTGCGTCTTCCGCTTCCTCGGCCGCGGGCTCTGCCGCATCCAGAGCAAATGCAAAGCCGTGCGCACGCGCGGCGGCATAGAAGGCGGCGGCTTGCTGGTCGGTTGGTTCCTCGATCAATTCGATGGCCGGGCCTGTTTCAGACGGCGCCAGGTCGCGCAGCATCGAGGTGAACTCAAGTTCGGTAAACAGTTCGCGGCAGGCCTCGATGTCGGGCTCTTGCGTCTGCATCGCCGCCAAATCCAGTTCCAGCGGAACGTGGCAATCGATGGTCACAAGTTCCTTGGATAAAAGGACGGCATCGCGGTTCTGCTCCAGCGACTCGCGGTAGGTCTTGCGCTTGACTTCGGCGGCGCGATCGAGCACCGCTTCCACGCTGCCGAACTCGATAATCAAATCCACGCTGCCCTTGTCGCCGATGCCCGGCGCGCCAGGAATGTTATCGACAGCATCACCGCGCAGGGCCATCACGTCGACCACCTTTTCCGGCGGCACACCCAGCACTTCCAAAACCTTGGCAGGGTCCAGAATCAAGTTGTCCTTTTGCGGATTGAGGATCTTTACCGTGGGCGTAACCAACTGCATCATGTCTTTATCGCCGGAGACGATGAAGACCTCGTGCTCGCGCTCGGCGGCCTCGCGGGCCAGCGTGCCGATTACGTCGTCGGCCTCAAAGCCCACGGCTTCCAGGATGGGGATGCGCAGGGCTTCGAGGGCGCGGCGGATGTAGGGAATCTGGCGGCGCAGGTCCTCGGGCATCGATGCGCGATTGGCTTTGTAGCCGTCGTAACTCACATCGTCGAAGCTCTGCGTCTTCGCGTTCCACTTGCGCAGCGGGCCCATGGTGCGCGCCCGCTCGTCGCGGAAAACCTCGCCGCTGACATCGAAGACCGCCGCAAAGTAGAGCGGCTCGAAGTCCTGGCGCAGCTTCTTGATCATGTTCACGAAGACGTAAATGGCCGCAGTGGGCAGCCCGTCGCGCGTGGACATGGGACGCGAGCGCTGCATCGCGTGGTAGGCGCGAAAGATGAAGCTCATGGTGTCGAGCAGGAAGACAGGCGGTTTGGCTTGGTCGGTCACGCTACAGAGTTTATCAAGAAGACAAGGGTCAGGGACTAGGGATTAGGGATTAGGGACCAGAGAACGGGGATCAGCCGGGTGGCGGAGGTCAGGCGAGGAACATGCAGTCGCCGTAGCTGAAGAAGCGGTATCTCTGATCGACCGCATGGCGATAGGCAGCCAGCACTCGCTCGCGCCCGGCAAAGGCGCTCACCAGCATCAGCAGGCTCGACTGCGGCAGGTGGAAGTTGGTGAGCAGCGCGCCGACCAAACGGAATTTGAAACCAGGCGAGATAAAAATCTCCGTCGCGCCAGAATGCGCCTCAAGCGGGCCGCCGGCGGCCCGAAGCGCGCAGTGTTCCAGCGTGCGCACCACCGTGGTGCCCACGGCCACGATGCGCCTTTGCTCGGCGACGGCGCGGTTGATGGCTTCGGCAGCCTCCGCCGGCAGCGTGTAACGCTCGCGGTGCAGGTGCACCTCATCCACCCGGTCCACACGCAGCGGCGCAAAGGTGCCCAGGCCTACATGCAACGTGATGCGCGCAACCTCAACTCCGCGAGCGATGAGCGCGTCCAGCACCTGCGGCGTAAAATGCAAACCCGCGGTGGGTGCGGCGACCGATCCGCGCTCGCGCGAGAAAACGGTCTGGTAGCGCTCGCGATCCGCGTCCGCATCGTCGCGGCGGATGTAGGGCGGCAGAGGCATGTGGCCGATGCGGTCGAGCACAGTAAAGAAATCGTCCACTGGTTTGAACTGCAAAAGGCGTTCGCCGAATTGTCCCCGCTCCAGCACTTCGGCTTCGAGGACAATTTCGCCGTCCGGCGCCGGAAAAACCAGGCGCTCGCCGATTGCGACCTTCCGGCCCGGCCTCACCAGCGCGCGCCAGCAATTGTCTCCGGCCGGTTCGGTCAGCATCACCTCAATGCGGCCGGTCGGCTTCTCGTGGTCACGCAGCAGGGTGCGCCGGGCATACAGCCGCGCCGGAATCACGCGCGTATCGTTCAGTACCAGCAGGTCGCCGGGATTCAGGAGCGCCGGAAATTCGGCGAAGCTCGCGTTCCGCAATGCGCCGCTCAGGCGATCCACCACCAGCATGCGGCTCAGACCGCGCTCCGCCGGAGGCTGCTGCGCAATCAGCTCCGCAGGCAGGTTGAAATCGAAGTCGGCAACGCGCAGGCCGGACGCAACTGCTCTCTCCTCGGGCGCGTTCATGCATTCGCCTTCTTGAAATAATCGAGCGCCCGCAACCGCGCCCGCTCAATGGCCGCATTCAACTCCGCGCGCATGGGCTCGAACTCGCTCGGGGCAGGCTCGGCGGGAACGCGCGTCCACTGCGCCCAACTGACGCAGATCCGGGTGAAGGGTTTGGGCACCAGGAAGCGGTCCCAGGAGCCCATCACCCATGCACGCTCCGGCTCCAGGTGAAAGGCGCCGATGGGCGCGCCGGTCATTTGCGCCAGCTTGATGGGGCCCATCTTGGTTTGATAGATGGGGCCGCGCGGGCCGTCGGCGGTAAAAATGGCCGTCCGGCCGGTCTCGATCACGTGCTTCAACCCCCGCAGACCTTCACGCGCACTGCGGGAACTGGAGCCACGCACGGCGTCAAAGCCGAACATTTTGAGGATGCGGGTAATCAGTTCGCCGTCGAAACTCTTGCTGATGAGGATCACGGCGCGGGAGCGGCGAAAATAGACCGTGCACGGCAGCACGCACTGGTGCCAGAAACAATAAATCTCCGGTCCCGGCTTCTGGCCGAAAAGCACGGGGACAACGCCCTCTTCGGCAATCACCTCGAAGCGCCAAGTGCGGCTGACGATCCACAGCAGCACCCACACCACGCGCGGGACTACGGCCAGCACAAGGCGTTGGCCAAGGGTGAATCTGGGACTGGCTTCGGTGGTCACTGTCTGATTTTAGCGGAAGAGGCGGGGTTAGCGGAGTTGGCGGAGCTAGCCTTGGGCGGCATTGCTAACCCCGCTAGCTCCGCTAACCAGGCCAACTCCGCTCGCCCGGCTAACCCCGCTAACCGCACAGCGCTAGCCCTGCTAACTCCGCTCAACTGTAGCGCAGCCAGCGGAAAATTTCCGGCAGCGTCGCCCGCTTGCCGTACATGAGAATGCCCACCCGGTAGAGCCGCGAAGAGAACCAGAGCGTGGCCCAGATGCTCACGGTCAGGATGCCGATCGAAGCCGCGAACTGCCAGACGGGCGGCATTTGCGAGCCCATGCGCAGCATCATGATGATGGGCGCAGTGGCCGGAAACAGGGATGCGGCAATCGACAGCACCGAATCTGGGTTGTTGACCACCATCACGATCAGGGCGAAGCTGAGCCAGACCGGCAGCGCAGCCAGCGGTGTATACATCTGCAATTCCTGCTCGGTCTCGCAGGTGGCGGCCAGGCCGGCAAAGAGCGAGGCGTTCAGAAGGTAGCCCAGCACAAAATACAACGGAAAGAGCACGCCCTCGACCCAGGAAAAATGAATGGAAAGAGTGCCGGAAAGAATGGGTCCGACGAGGGCAGAGCCGGCAATCATTCCGCCCGCGACCGCCCAGATGGCGATCTGCGTTAATCCTACGGCTCCGGCGCCGATCAGCTTGCCGGCCAGCATATCCCCGGGCCTGGCAATGGCCAGCATCACCTCGAAGATGCGCGAGGTCTTCTCCTGGATGATTGACCGGGCCACGTTCATTCCGTAAATCATGGTGGTCATGGTGAGCAGCAAGGCCATCAGATAGCCCTTGTAGAAGGAGCTCATGGCGTTGCTCTTGACCTCTTTGCCCTCCTTGCTCACCTGCTTGGTATCGATCTCGACTTCCTTGAGCAGCGCGTCGACATTGCCGGCCTTGATCCCCGAGTCCGTCAGACGGTCTTTCACCACCGCATGATTCAGCGCCGAATGCAGTCTTGCGGTGGTGATGAAGTCGCCCGAGGATTGCGATTCGTATTGTGCCGTGGGGTCCCGGCCGGCCGGTGCATCGATCCAGAGAAATCCGTCGATGGCCCTGGTCTGCACCCGTCCCACCAGCGCGGCGCGATCTTCCGGTTTTGCCGGGGCCAGCACTTCAACATTCGAAGTGGCGCCCTTGTCTTCCAGCAGCCGGGCGCGCACGCCCTCGGCCAGCACCGCGTCCGGTGAAGCAATCACCAGGTGCTTGGCGCTCATGGTGTTCCGGCCCGCCATGTAGACGATGCCCACCACGACCAGAAACAACGCGGGCACCAGGATGGTCGACAACCGGAACGCCCGCCCGCGAATCTGCTCCAGATATTCTCGCCGGGCAATGAGAGCGATGTTATGCATTGGATTTGCCTCCCACGGTCTGGATGAAGATCTCTTCGAGCGACGGCTCGACCAGTTCAAAGCGATAGATGGTGGCCACAGCCGCGGCTTCGCGCAGCAACTTCTGCGCGTCACCGTGGGGGTGCAGTCGAATCTCGGCGTGGCCGGAGAAGTTCCTGGCCTCGGCGATTTCAGCACTGTTTAAGAAATCGGCGCTTCCCTCGAACTCGACGATCACGCGATTGCGTTCGTAGGTGGCCTTGATCTCGCGCACCCGGCCGGCCAGCACCGCCTCGCCGTTATTAATCAGGCAGATGGAGTCGCACAGCTTCTCCACCTGGTCCATGCGGTGGGTCGAGAACAGAATCGCCTTGCCCTGGTCCCTCAGTTCGAGCAGCGTTTTCTCCACCAATACCGCGTTCACCGGGTCGAGGCCCGAGAACGGCTCGTCCATCACGATCAGGCCCGGATCGTGCAGCAGCGAGGCAATGAACTGGATCTTCTGCTGCATACCTTTGGAAAGCTCTTCGGTTTTTTTCGGGAGTGCGTCGGCAATCTCCATGCGCCTGGCCCATTCGACGGCCCGCTTGCGCGCCTCTTCCGGCGTCAGCCCGTGCAACTGGCCGAAAAAAACCAGTTGGTCGACGACCTTCATTTTCTTGTAAAGTCCGCGCTCTTCCGGCAGGTAGCCAACCCGCTCCAAACTCCTTCGATCAAAAGGCTTTTCAAAAAGGTTGATACGGCCCGTGTCCGGAATCGTAATGCCCATCATCATGCGGATGGAACTGGTCTTGCCCGCACCGTTCGGCCCCAGCAGACCGAACATCTGGCCCGCTTCAATCGACAAGCTCAGGTTGTTGACGGCAACCTTGCTCTCGTAGGCCTTGGTCACTCCCGCGAGTTCGACAACTGGCATTTGCTCTCCTGCCGTTCAAGGTACAGGCGGTTACAAGCCAAACCGGAGGGCCGGTCTGTGGAGAAGTGTAGCAAAGC
>JBEKTB010000187.1:0-5637 GCA_049516495.1 Occallatibacter sp. | reverse complement strand
CGGCATGGCGGCCATTTATGCGCTGGTGGCGATGCTGCGCGTGGGCGACCACGTGATCTGCTCGCATAACGTGTACGGCGGGACGCAGCGGCTGTTCAACCAGATCGTTCGCCACTATGGCATCGACATTGAATACGTGGACACGGGCAACCTGAATGCGGTAGCCGCCGCCATCCGGCCGGCGACAAAGCTGATTCACGTGGAGACGCCGACCAATCCGCTGATGTCGCTGAGCGACATTGCCGCGGTGAGCGAGATTGCCCATGCGCGAGGGGTCGAGGTCAGCGTGGACAACACCTTCATGTCGCCGGCGCTGCAAAGCCCACTGGCCCTGGGCGCGGACATCGTGATGCACTCGACGACAAAGTTCCTGAACGGCCATTCGGATGGGCTGGGCGGCGCGCTGATCGGGTCGAAGCCGGAGCACAAGGAGCGCTTTCACCTGGTGCAGAAGGCCGCCGGGGGGATCCTGTCGCCGTTTGAGTGTTTCCTGGTCCTTCGCGGGATCAAAACACTGCCGCTGCGCATGAAGCAGCACGAGGAGAACGGGCGCGCGGTGGCGGAGTTCCTGTCGACGCAGCCCAAGTTGAGCCGGCTGGCCTATCCGGGCCTCAAGAGCCACCCGCAGTACGAGCTGGCCGTGAAACAGCAGAAGGGCTTCGGGTCGATGCTGAGCTTTGACCTGGGATCGAGAGCGGCCGCGGGACGGTTCCTGGGCGCGCTCAAAGTGTTCCTAAGCGCCGAGTCGCTGGGCGGGGTGGAATCGCTGGCTTCGCACTCGGCGACCACCACGCACGCCGCGCTGAGCGATGCGGAGCGGGAATCGCTTGGCATCACGCAGGGGTTGGTGCGGCTGTCGGTGGGCATCGAGGACAAGGAAGACCTGATCGCGGACCTGGAGCAGGCACTGGCGGCGGCGTAGATGGGAGTGATGGCTGAATCGATGCTACTGCTCGGAATCGACACGTGTGGGCCGACGGGCTCGGTCGCGCTGGGGCGGCTCTGTGGTCAATCGGTCGAGGTTCCTGGGCAGATCGAGCTGGAGGGGCGCAGCTACTCCTCTACACTGGTCGCGGCCGTAGGCGATTTGCTGGCGCAGGCTGGCGTCCCGCTGCGCGAAGTGGGCGCGATTGTGGCCGTGAGCGGGCCGGGCAGCTTTACCGGCGTGCGCGTGGGGCTGGCGGCGGTGAAGGGTCTGGCCGAGGCGACCCGGATTCCGGTGGTTGCCGTCTCGCGGCTGGAGGTGCTGGCGGCGAAAGCCGGCGTGCCCGCGGCGGCACTCGATGCGCACCGGCACGAGGTTTTTTTGCGGCTGGGCGGGGCGGACTGCGAAGCTTCGGGAGTGCCCGCCAGGGAGTTGCTGGCTGGAGCGCAGGAATTGACGGCCGTCGATGCGCCGTCGCGGATTGCGGTTTGCGACGAGGCTGCCGCTGTGCTGCTGAGCGCGGCGTGGCCGGAGGCGGAGATTGTGCGCACCGCTGCGCCCAACGCGGCCGATGCGCTTGAGTTGTGCGGGCCGCGGGTGCTGGCGGAGCAGTTCGTCGATCTGGCGCTGCTCGATGGCCACTATCTGCGCCGGTCGGATGCGGAGATCTTCGGCGAGCCGGTAGCTGCCGCGCCTGCACGCGCATGAATCCCGCGCGCGTTGCCGTACGCCGCATGACCCTTGCAGACCTGGACAGGGTTGCCGAGATAGCGCAGGAGCTGCGCGATGCACCGCATTGGCCGCGCGCGGCTTATGCGGCGGCGCTGAACCCCGGGGCTGGACTGCCCCGCATTGCGCTGGTGGCGGTGGAAGTTGCGGGGGAAGGGAAGACGGCCGGCGGAATTCACGAAGAGCATACCTCAGGGGCTAAAGCCCACGTCGATTCTGCTGGTCTTACGCGGGGGTTAAAACCCCCGCCTCCCTCACAATCGAGTCTTTCTGACGACATCGGGGTGGTGGGGGGTGGAATGGTCGTGGGTTTTCTCGTGGCCAGCATGATCCCGCCACAGGCGGAGTTGGAGAGCATCGCGGTTGACCCCGCATTTCAGCGTCGCGGCGTGGCGAGGGAGCTTTTTGCCGCGCTGGTGGAGGAAATCCGGTCAGCGCAGGGTACGGAAGTCATCCTGGAGGCTCGCGCTTCCAACTTTCCCGCACTGGCACTCTATTCCGCCCTCGGATTTGCGGAGATCGGACGCCGTCCGCGCTACTACGCTGATCCGATTGAAGATGCGGTTCTGATGAGGCTTCGGCTGGCCTGACCTGAGATCGGCCGCCCGGAGCCGAGCTTTGTGATTGCTGTCACGGCTGTTGAAAGCCTGCCCAAAATTCCACAGATTCCGATGGGTTTGTTCTGTTTCGCTCTTGCCGTTTGCGCGCGGGCGGCGATATATGTAAATGTTCTGTTACTACAGGAGGTGCCCGATGGATGAAATACAGGACCCCACGCTGAGCGAAGAAATCAACCGCCTGCAATCTGAACATCGTCGCTACGCTCAGCGGCTTGAAGAACTGCTTGAGAAACCCTATCTCTCCGAGGAAGAACAGCTGGAGGAAGTGCGCTTGAAGAAACTCAAACTGCACGCCAAGGACCTGATCTTCGCGCTGGAGCATCGATCGCCGGCTGTGGCGTAAAGCTCTAAAGCAGTTGACACATGCGGGCGAATCGCGCCGTGCCGGTGTGGCAGGGGCGCAATGTGGATGGTGTACGCCCGAATGTGTGCTCTGTCGGCCCGGCTCAGTCGGCAGGGGAGTGGAATCACCGTATAATCGTTGGGGACAATGGTTCGTGACGGTTATATCTACGGTTTGAGCTTGCTGGCAGTAGCGGTCGTGCTGGCATGGGCCACGGGCAACTGGGCGTGGAGTGTCGCGCCTGTGCTTCTGGCGGCTTTTTTTCTCTGGTTCTTCCGCAATCCGGGGCGGACCATTCCTGTGGGGCCCGGCCTGATTGTGTCGCCCGGAGACGGGCTGGTGACGGAGACCGCCGTTATCGCGACGGCCGAAGGACCGCGGCAGCGCATCAGCATCTTTCTCAGCGTTTTTGACGTGCATGTGAATCGCTCGCCGATTGCCGGCGTGCTGACCGGTGTGCGCTACCAGAAAGGCCAATACCTGAACGCCATGAACCCCGCTTCGGCCGACAAGAACGAGCAGAATGTCGTGACGGTGCGCGGCGCAGGCGCGGACGAGGGCATCGAGATCACTTTCAAACAGATTGCCGGCCTGCTGGCGCGGCGCATCGTGTTCAACTTCCATGAGGGCGACGCCGTGGGGCGCGGCCAGCTTGTGGGCCTGATCAAATTCGGCTCGCGCGTGGACGTGTTGCTGCCGGCCGAGGCTCAACTCCGCGTGAAGGTTGGGCAGAGGGTAAAAGGCGGCTCGAGCGTGCTGGCGGCAATGGCGACGGAAGCGGCCGGGGGAGTTCGCCAGTGAACCAACGCGACCCCGCACTGGCCAAGGCCAACGCACAGGCTCGACTGCGCCGCGGCATGTTCCTGCTGCCTTCCTTGTTTACCGTGGGCAACATCGCCGCGGGTTACTTCTCGATCACTCAGACGATAGCCGCCATCGGCAGCGCCGGCGCCGGCGACGCGCGCATGCACCTGGACTGGGCGGCGATCGCCATCCTGTTCGCCATTCCGTTTGACGCGCTGGACGGCCGCATCGCCCGCATGACCAACACCTGCAGCGACTTCGGCAAAGAGCTGGACTCGCTGGCCGACGCCATCACTTTCGGCGTGGCGCCCAGCCTGCTGGCGCTCATCTGGGGTTTTCACTTTCTGCCCGATTCCATTAATCCGCAACTGCATGAGAACCTGCTCCATGCCGGAGCCTTCATCTGCTTCCTGTTTCTCATTGGCGGGGTTTCGCGGCTGGCGCGCTTCAACATCAGCCACGATCCCGCGCCGCGCAATCCGGGGCGGCCGGGGCGCAAATACTTTGTGGGCATGCCGATTCCGGCAGCGGCGGGCCTGCTGGCAGCCACTGTTCATTTCGAGTATGGAATTCCTGTGCAAGCCTGGTGGATCGCTCTCATCTGGCTGGCAATTGTGGGCGTGAGCGGCTTCCTGATGGTCAGCACCTGGCGGTTCTGGTCGGGCAAGGAACTCAGCCTGTCGCGCCGCCATCCCTACCAGATTCTCTTTATTGTTGCGATTGTGCTGTTCATTCTCTTCAAGTTCTCCCAGGTCGTGCTGTTTGCCCTGGCTCTGATTTACATGTTCTCCGGCATCTGGGCGCGGGCGGCATACTCCTGGTCGCGCCGCCGGCGCAGGAAGCCGGCTGCGGCAGCCATTCTCGAAGCCGACACGCCTGAACTGGACCCGCTGAAGCGCATGTAGGTTCGCAACCCGACAGAAGGACATTTGTGTACAAGATCGCCATTGCCGGAGCCTCCACCCTGGTGGGCCGGGAGTTGAAAGAAGCGTTGTCAGAGTCGCCGCTGGCGGCTTCGACCATCATGCTGCTGGACGAAGACAACCTACTGGGCCAGTTGGACCAGGTGGGCGACGAGGTTACGTTCGTCCAGGCCATTGCGGCGGATGCGTTTGAGCGCATCGACTTCACGTTTTTCTGCGGCAGCGAGGACCTGACGCGCAAGCACTGGCGCGAGGCGCTGCGGGCCGGGTCCACGGTGCTGGACCTGTCGGGCGCTCTCGACCAGGAGACGGGCGTGCTGGTGCGCGCTCCCTGGCTGGGCTCCGAGATTGCCACCGTCGACCTGTTTACCCCGGCCGTGGTTCCGGCGCACCCGGCGGCCCTGGCTCTGGCTTTGCTGCTGGAACGGCTGCAACAGGCTGCACCGGTGCAATTTGCGGCGGCCACGCTGCTGCAACCGGCCAGCGAGTTTGGCCGCGCAGCGCTGGACGAGCTTCACCAGCAGACGGTGAGCCTGCTCAGCTTCCAGGGGCTGCCCCGCGAACTTTACGACGCGCAGGTGGCCTACAACCTGCTCTCGGGCATGGGCGAAAACGCCAAACTCAGCCTGAACGCAGTGGAAGCGCGCATTCGCCGCCATTACGATGCGCTCTCCCAGGGCCGCTGGCCGGCCCTCGCTCTGCAGGTGGTCCAGGCGCCCGTCTTCCACGGCCACACGTTTTCGATCGCCATCGAACTGGAACGGCCGGTGGACATCGCCGCCATTGAGGAAGCCCTGAGCGGCGACCACGTGGACCTGGTGCTGGAAGATACGGATTCGCCCTCCAACCTGGCCGCCACCGGGCAGAACGACGTGCTGGTGAGACTGCGTCCGGAGCAGGGAGAACGCAACTCCAGCCAGACCTCCCGGCTGTGGCTGTGGGCGGCTTCCGACAATCTGCGTCTGACGGCGCAGAATGCCGTCGAATGCGCCCTCGACCTGCGCCGGTTAAGGCCGCAGGGAACGGTGCAGTAAGAACGCGGGAGTAGTAACTACCGGTTTGGCGGTGATTCAGGCATTATCAAACACCTCTAGCCGCCCCGATAAAGCGCTATGCTTTTGAGCATGTCCCCGACAGCTTCCTTGCGCGCGCTGTCTCATCGCGCACGCCGACTCGCCTTCAAATTCGCCATCAGCGCAATCGTGCTCATCGTTCTTCTGTGTTGCGGTCTCCGGGCCTACACCGTCTATATCGGACACCGCGCCATCACCTTACTCGATGAAGCAGCCCAAA
>JBEKTB010000186.1:0-5655 GCA_049516495.1 Occallatibacter sp. | reverse complement strand
CCTGTTGGTTGGCCTGCAGGCCATCGACGATCGAGAGTCCCGCGGCATCGTCCGCGCCGGAGTTGATCTTCGATCCGGAAGACAACTGCTGCAGCACCGTGTTCAGGCTGTTGTTGGTGTTGTTCAGATTGTTCTCCGCGTACACGGCGGAGAGGTTGTTCAAGACACCCAGGGACATGGGGTTCTCCTTGTTGGATGCGTTGATTTGCGGCCCTTCTCCGGATGCGCTCCCATTTTTTGACCAACCCTGGGTTGCTGCGTCTGGTTCCGTTACCGCTGCATCTGGCCCCTTTTTCGGCGCGGGGATTGGGGACTTTATCTGCCCGGCATTTGTGTCCTGTCGCGGACACTTCCGCGCTGTTGTTCTAATGTTTTTAACCTTTCCAAATGCCCGCCGATAACTTGAGCAAGGAGTCTTACGGCGATGATTGAATTGACCCGTCTCAACGGCAATCCAATGGTGCTGAACAGCGATCTGATCAAGACCGCCGAGGCCTTTCCCGATACCATGCTGACCCTGATCAATGGCGAGAAGCTCATCGTGCGCGAAGAGTGCGGCGAGGTGGTGGAACGGGTGCTTGCCTACCGTGCGCGCCTGCTGGCGTCGGTGGCCAGGCGGCTGCCTTCCTATGGAGAACTGGAGCGCGTCGTCTCGCTGGCCAGCCTGGACTTTGCGGAACAGCCCAAACCGGCGCCGCCCAAGAGTGAAGAAGAACGATGAAGGATGAACCCCGATCTCCGCACATGATTTTCCGAGGAGCTTCACATGGATAAAGGCAGTATTGGCGGAGTCTTCCTGGCCGTGGCCGGTATTGTGGCCGGGCTGCTGATCGAGGGGGGCAACCTGGGCCAGATTGTGCAGCCGACCGCGGCCCTGATCGTCTTTGGCGGCACTATGGGGGCAGTGCTTCTACAGTTCCCGCTCCCCACGGTGCTGGCCGCATTCGGCCGTATGGCGCATATTTTTTCCGCGCCCCGCAAGCACACCGACCAGCTCGTTCGTCTTCTGGTGGCATTCGCCAACAAGGCGCGCCGCAACGGAGTTGTCTCTCTGGACAGCGATCTGCAGACCATTCAGGACCCGTTTTTGAAGCAGTCCCTGATGCTGGCCGTGGACGGGACCGAGCCGAGCGAACTACGCAAGATCATGCGGGTGAGCCTGGAATCAAAGGCGGAGTGCGAAGACCGACTTCCCGCTGTCTTCGAATCCGCAGGAGGGTTCTCGCCCACCATTGGCATTCTCGGTGCGGTGCTCGGCCTGATTCAGGTGATGCAGCATCTGGACAACATTCAGGAGGTCGGCCGCGGCATCGCGGTCGCGTTCGTGGCCACCATCTACGGGGTGGGCATCGCCAATCTCTTCTTTCTTCCGTTCGCGGGCAAGCTGCGCCTTCGCATGCGCGAGGAGCATCAGCGCCGCGAAATGATGCTGGAAGGTGTGGTCTCGATTCTCGAAGGGATGAACCCGCGCATGCTCGAAGTCAAGCTGGCGGGATTCCTGGACGACACCGCCCGGGACAAGCAGGAGCGCGCGGCATGAGCGCACGCCCCCGCAAGAGTCACGTCAGCCAGGATCGCTGGCTGGTCTCTTATGCAGACTTCATTACCCTGCTGTTCGCCTTTTTCGTAGTTCTCTACGCTTTTGCCAAGGCCGACCAGAAGAAACAAGTGGAGGTTGAAGTCGCCATTGATACCGCATTCCGCTCTCTTGGAATTTTTCCGGATGCGACTCGACGGCCGGCCAGCACCGCAAGCACCGCTGCCGGAACGGAACAGCCTGCCTTTCCCATGAACATTGTGATGGGAGAGGATGTGCTGTCGCCCGCCAGGGTCAAGGACGACCTGGAGCACATTCGCCGCGAACTGGAGCAAACGCTATCCAATCAGGTCGCCACGCACACGGTGTCCATCCAGATGGGCCGCGACGGACTGGTCATCAGTCTGCGCGAGGCAGGGTTCTTCAATTCTGGTTCCGCCATCCCTAAGCCGGAGACCCTTGGGACACTGCGTCGGGTCGCAACTTCGCTGGGCCGTACGCCTTACGATCTGCGCATCGAGGGCCACACCGACAACGTCCCCATCCACACGGCTGAATTCGATTCCAACTGGGAGCTCTCCTCGGCCCGCGCAACCCGCATTGCGCGGCTTATGCTGGACACACACGCACTGCCTCCGGAGCGCATCTCGGCGGCCGGCTACGCGGAGTTTCACCCGGTTGCCAGCAACTCGACCGCCGATGGCCGCGCCGAAAACCGCCGCGTCGACCTGGTGGTCATGCCCCGCACCAGGATCAATTTCGCGGCGCCGGCATTGAGCCATCCCACCAGCGAATGGCACAAGATTACGGACGATGATTCACCTGGGCAGCATTAGGCCCGGAGCGAGGTTAGCGGTGCTAGCGGTGTTAGCAGAGCAAGCCCGACCAACTCCGCTAACCCCGCCAACACGCGCGCAGCGCGGCGAACCCCGCTACTCCACCCCCAACACCTTCACGATCACCCGCTTCCTGCGCTGCCCGTCGAATTCGGCGTAGAAGACCCGCTGCCAGGTTCCCAGGTCGAGGCGGCCATCGGTCACCGGCAAGGTGGTTTCATGGTGCAGTAGCAATGACTTCAGGTGCGCATCTCCGTTGTCCTCGCCTGTCTGGTGGTGCTTGTAGTCGGGACGCGCCGGAGCCAGTTCTTCCAGCCACTTGCCAATGTCCTCGATCAGGCCGCTCTCCAGGTCGTTTACGTATACGGCGGCCGTAATATGCATGGGCGAAACGAAACACAGGCCGTCTTTCACGCCGCTGCGCTCCACGATCTGCTCCACCTGGTCGGTGATATGGACCATTTCGCGCCGCTTTTTCGTCTCAAAAACCAGGTATTCCGTGTGACTCTTCACTTCAGCCTCCAAGCATGATCCGCCTTGTGCGTGACTGCGCAGGACAAGGCTGCGCATTCAATTCTGACGGCCAGCCTTTATCCTAAAACCAGCCGTGACCCCAACCGTGACCTCGCCCAAACACAGCAACGCGGAGACCCACTACCAGCGCGGTCTCGACTTGCTTGCCGACGGCTCGCCAGGAGACGCCGCCAGGGCATTCCGCGCAGCCATTGACGCCGATCCGGCACACATGGAAGCGCATCACGGCCTGGTCCGGGCCTTGCGCGACGCCGGCCGGCTGGAACAAGCCGTCGGCGCGGCGCTGGCGCTCACGGCGCTTACGCCGAACGATCCACTGGCGCACACTGCGCTTTCGATTTCGCTGCAGCATGCAGGACACATTCCCGAGGCGGAGGCGGCTGCTGCGAGAGCGCGCATTCTGGAGTGGAAGATTCAACTCCGGTCTCCGGCGGGCGAGGATTCCCAGCCGTGAAGTCCCCGCATCCACTCACTCCGGCGCAGAGGCTGAGGCGGATGCACGATGCGCTTGTCGGAGCGTACGGCCCGCAGTACTGGTGGCCCGCCAGGACTCCGTTTGAAGTGATTCTGGGCGCCTATCTCACGCAGAATACTGCCTGGAAAGCCGTCGAGCGTTCGCTGGCTAACCTGCGCTCGGCTGGAGCCCTGAACGTGGACGGTTTGCGCGCCCTGGCTCTTGCAGACTTGCAGCACCTGATCCAACCGTCTGGTTTCCACACCCGCAAGGCGCCCGCGCTGAAGGCGTTTGTCGCCCTGCTGGACCATGAGTTTGGCGGTTCGCTCGCCGCCCTCGCCGCCACGCCAACGGCCCCGCTGCGCAGCCAACTGCTGGACCTTCCGGGCGTTGGGCCGGAGACCGCGGACGCGATACTGCTCTATGCTCTTGGACATCCCGTTCCCGTGGCCGACGAGTATCTGCGGCGGATCGCCGAGCGACACGGGCTCCTAACGCCAGCGCCAGGCCGGAACCGCAAAGGCTATGAGGCGCTGGCCGAATTGACTCGTCAAGCCTTCTCGACCGACGGCCAAGAGAAACAGGCGCTGCTTTTCAACGAGTTTCACGCCCTCACGGTAGCCGTGGGCAAGGCTCATTGCGGCAGAACCGCCCACTGCGCGGGCTGCCCGTTGGCCGGCGACCTGGAACTCCTGCACCTCCCGGCGGGAAAAAATGCGCCGGCCCTGCCAGCGATTTGAGAACAAAAAACACCGTCTTCAAAACGGCAGCATTTTTGGACTGAAACTGGGCGAAATAACCCGGCAATGCCGTAGGATCAGAGGGAGAGGAAGCCGACCGATGGGACAATCCGGTTCATCGATGCAGCTTACGCGAGCCGCCGACTACGCGGTTCGCGTCATGATCCACCTGGCCACGCTGCCCCCCCATGAGCGCACGCTGCTCCCTGCCCTGGCCCATGCGACTGCGACGCCGGAGAGCTTTCTGTCGAAGATTCTGCAGGCTTTGTGCCGCGCGGAGCTCATCGCTTCCCGGCGGGGAAAATCTGGCGGTTTTGAGATTCTGGCTGCTGGCCGCGAGGCGTCGATCCGAAGCGTCATCGAGGCCATCGACGGTCCGATCTGCCTGAACATCTGCCTGATCTCCGGAGCCTCCTGCGGCCGCAAGTCCTTTTGCCCGGCGCACCCGATTTGGGCCAGCGCCCAGGAGGCAATGCTGGGTGTCCTGAACACGGCCAGGGTCGCCGACCTGGCGGTCCAGGCGGCCGTTCCGCGAGTGAAAGGCTCGACCAGCCAGTCCGTACCTGGAGCGGCCGGGCCAGGCGGAGGCCGGGCTACGCGGAAGAGAACATCCCAGGAAAGCGAGGCTCCCGCCCTGCAGAGCGGAGATTCAAATGGGCTGGAAATCGTCGCACAGCGAGGCTGACCAAGCTCTGAGTAATCTCCGAGTTGGCGACCAAGCGCCCGGAACATCGAAAACACTGTTGAATTTCAGGTACGGACCAGATCTGGCTTCACGTTAAAACTACCCGTGCTACAGCATCGAACCTACTGGTCCTGGTCGCCCGGACGAGATTGCCTACCTTAATCGCTGTGAGCGCTTGGCGACAAGAACCCTGGCCTTCATGAGCAGTTGTCTTAAGTGGCCACGCTACAGCGGCTTCCACTCGAACGGAAACAACTTCCCCGCTTCTGTCGAGTCCAGTTTCGCACCCGCTAACTCAGCCGCGCGGGCCAGCACTGGATCGCGCCCCGCCGCCAGGTCGGCACTCGTCGGCAGCAACGCTTCGTCCGGCACAACTCCGGTCTTCTCCAGGCTCTTTCCATCACTCATGATCAGGTTGGCGTCGGTGACGGCTACCTCATAGGGGGCCGTGTCCATATGCTCCAGATGCATGATCGCTTCCATTACAGCACCGGAGGTCTTATCCCCAATTACCGTGCCGCGATGTTCTAGTTGAACCACGCGGGCCAGCAGTTCTGCGGCAGACGCAGAGTCTTCATCCACCAGCACGATGAGTTTACCCCCGAAGGGGTGCGCAGCATGCTTGGCGACCATCGGTTTGGGAGCACCCCTGCCAACCCGATCGGCGATCTTGATATCGCGATCGAACAGAGACCCCACCATTAACTTGAGCGAGTCGGTCGCACCTCCTGGATCTCCGCGCAAGTCCAGAATGAGCGCCGCGTGCTTGCTGGCCTTCCCGATGGCCTTCTCGATATCCTCCGAGCCGAGGTTGAATTGCGGCACCTTCCAGATCACCACATCTCCGGCTTGAGAAATCCGCGCTCTAT
>JBEKTB010000185.1:0-5761 GCA_049516495.1 Occallatibacter sp. | reverse complement strand
GGGTAGATGGCGACCACTTCGGAGAGACGATAGGCAACCGAGGCAGCTGCCTCGTTACCATCCAGAATTACCATTTTCTTTTCACTCATTCGCTTTGCCTCATCATGCGGCCGGCGGAAATCGGCCGCTCTTAGGAGTTTCTTCCCTCGGGGGGGTAGCGCGGCTGTGATGTATGGCACACAAAAGCCCAAAAATCCCATATTGTGAATTATTTTTCATAATATGAGTAAATATTGAACGGGAGGCCGACTCGGATTTTTCCCAATCCACCGCGCCAGTCCCCCCGCCCTTGCCGTTGGGATCAGGCCAGCAGCGCGGAGACCTTGGGCATCCATTCGCTGATGGGGATCTTCTGCGGGCACAAATCTGCGCAAACTCCACAATCGATGCAGGAACCCGACCGCTGCTCCCCGGTGAGAAATACCTGGTAGCGGAAGCGCGCGCCCGGTACATCGTCGAACAAGTGCGCGTAGTTGAAGAAGTCGAAGTTGACGGGAATGTTGACGCCATTGGGACACGGCATGCAGTAACTGCACTTGGTGCATGGAATCACGGTACGCGCGCGATACATTTCCCTGATCCGTGTGATCAACGCCTGCTCGGGATCGCCAAGGGACTGAATGCGCGAGGCTTCGGCAGACTTCAGGTTCTCTTCCACCTGCGTCATCGTGCTCATGCCGCTCAGAACCACCGAGACTTCGGGCTGGTCCCAGAGCCACTGGAGCGCCCAGTCCGCGGGCGAGCGCTGCGCGGGAAACTTCTCCATGGCCGCGCGGACATCCTTGGGAGGATCGGCCAGACGGCCACCGAGCAGCGGTTCCATGATCACCACGGCCAGACCTTTGTCAGCGGCCAGTTTCAGGCCCTTCGTCCCGGCCTGGTTTTCAATGTCCATATAGTTGTATTGAATCTGACAGAAGCTCCACAGGTCGCTGCCGTTGACGATCTCTTCAAAGCACGCGTAGTCGTCGTGCATGGAGAAGCCGAGATGCCGGATGCGCCCGTCGGCCAAGGCTGCTGCCGCCCGCGCCAGCAGACCGTGCTTCAGCACGGTGTCCCGCCAGCGGCCCAGGTTGAGCGAGTGCAGAAGATAGAAATCGATGTGATCGGTCTGGAGCTTCTGGAGCTGTTCGTTGAGGAGCCTGTCAAAGTCGGCCGGCCCCTCGATCAGCCAGGTGGGAAGCTTGGTGGCCAGCCTGACACGCTCTCGGTAACCGTCCTGCAACGCCTTGCCGACGACCACTTCACTCTGGCCTTCGTGATAAGGGTACGCGGTATCGACATAGTTCACGCCGTTGTCGATGGCGTGGCGCAGCATCCGAATGGCTTCCGGTTCATCGATGTTGGGGCTGGTCTGCCGGCCATCCAGGGTGGGAAATCGCATGGCGCCAAATCCCAGCGCCGAAATTTTCCAATCAAGTCTTCCAAAATTGCGGTATTGCACGGTCGTTCTCTCTTCCCTGTTTCCA
This sequence comes from Occallatibacter sp., assembly GCA_049516495.1. Classification (GTDB taxonomy): domain Bacteria; phylum Acidobacteriota; class Terriglobia; order Terriglobales; family Acidobacteriaceae; genus Telmatobacter. The sequence continues at coordinate 4,292 of JBEKTB010000185.1, read as the reverse complement.
AAATAAAATCTTACGCCCGGCCGCGACCGGGGGCGGTGATGCGCGCCGCCTTTGGGGAGTTGTTAATGGCTCGCGGCGTTTTGACAATGCAAAAAACCATCGACTGACTGGTTCCAGCCCTGCGCAGCGTCGAACGGAGAAACCAGCGGAGTGTCCCCGGCATTGCTGTCCGTCTGCGCGCCTCCCACGGCATTCGCGGGTGCTGGGTTTCCGTGCGAAACCAGATAAGCAGGGAAATAGTCCGGCGGGCTCATGCTCTTCAGGTCCAGGCAATATTTTGCTCGAAGCGTGTCGTTCATGCTCAACTGCTTCACTCGATCCTGGAAGGCAGCCAATTTCGTTTTGTCGAGCGATCCCAAGAGCTCCGTTGGCAGCAGGACTGCAACAATGTAGCGAGCCTTCGCGTTATTGAGTCTCAAGCTATCGAACCATCCGTACGTGGCGGCCACAGTATAGAGAAACAATCCTTCGTCATATCTTTCCTGGTCCAGGCAACTTCCAAGGTCCGCGAGCAACTCCAGCGGCGACATTTGGCTGGTGATGTCCTTTCTTCCCATGCAGACCATGTTTGCCTGGGCCTGTGCCGGTTGCGCGAGCGCTCTTTGGGCGTCAGTGTCGCCCAGTTGCGCAGCCTTGCGATACCACATCGCGGCCTGAGCCTTGTCCTCGGTCAATCCGCCGCGGCCAGCCATGTACATCTCGCCAAGCCTGAACATGCCGGACGCATCGCCGGCCTCGGCGGCCTTGCGATACCAACGCACCGCCTCCACGTCGGCCTCTGCCAACCCGCCCAGGCCATATTTGTACATTTCGCCGAGAGTCGCCATGGCGGGCGGGTTGCCCCCCTCTGCGGCCTTGCGACACCACCTGGCGGCTTCGGCAAGATCCCGGGGGACGTCGACGCCCTTCATGTAGGCACGCGCGACAAGATATTGGGCGTTGGCATCGCCGGCATTCGCCTTGGCCAACAGTTCGGGATCCATGCCCTTGGTTGGAGCCTGAGACTGTGCCCGCAGCGAAGGGGCGAGTTGAACAGGGGCGACGGCCGTCACCAGAGCTATTGCGAGGACAAGCACGTTGGCGATTTGCGTTGTAGCTTTTCCCATTGCGCCTCCTGAAACCGGCGCAACGGCCGCGCAGATTCCCCATTCTTCCTGCTTTCCGGGGCGGAAATTCCCGGCGCTCCGCTCAGCCTATTCCGGCCCCTGCCAGCAGTCCCTCCACCAGCGCCTGCCACTCTGCCTCCAGGGCGGGCCGGTGAAAGCCGCGTCCTGCGCGCTGATACCAGTAGTCGGCGTTCGAAGCCGATCCCTCCTTGCGGTGCAGGTAGGCGTGGACGGCCATTCCTTGCGAGGTTTCAAGCTCATCCACAAGGCTGTGCGCCTGGGTCCAATCCCCTTTTGCGTCCCACCACAGCGCCGACAGCGGGACCGGCAATTGCTGCGGGGGGTATTCCCCTGCGAGCGACGCGCGAAACTCCTCAGCAGTCATTCAACTCTTGTACCACTCGTTTTCAGGGTCGTACAAGGGATTTCCCCTTCAAAGCGGGTGATTCAAATCACAGTCCCGAAGAGGCCTTCGCTGATAAAAATGAATCATCATTCCGATACGTTGAGAGAGTGGGGTCCACCCAGGGGGTTTGGGGGAAGGTTGGTGCAGGGCGCCGGCTATTCCACTCCGGGAGGGAGACCCATGTCAAAACCAAGCACAGAACCCGAAAAAACAACCGTTTGCGACGCAGGCAACATTGGTCGTATACTGAAATCCGACTATTCTGGTCCTAGTTCAAGGGTCCTGCCATTCCGGCAGCCCATCGGAGTTCGGCGGGTGAACGTGCTGAGTGAGTTGAAAGTTGGCGAGAGCGGGGTTTTGGTCGACCTCAATCTGCCTGAATCCGTGCAGAATCACCTCATGCACATGGGCTTTGTGCCCGATGCGCTGGTCACGGCCCTGCGCCGCGCCCCGGCTGGCGATCCCACCGTCTACGGTGTAGACGGCATGGAGATTGCGCTCCGGCACGAGACCGCGGGGGCCATCCGCATGCGGGCGGTCGACGCTGACGACGGTGAGATGGGTGAAGACGAGGATGCTCCTGAACTGCTCGAGGCCTCCCGATGAGCAGCTGCTGCACGCCTCCACCCTTTGTTCCGCCCGCCACCCCTCCTCCGCCGGGAGCGCTCAAAACCGTGGTCCTGATCGGGCCGCCCAACTCCGGCAAGTCCACTCTTTTCAACCGGCTGACCGGGTTGCGCCAGAAGGTGGCCAATTTCCCCGGCGTGACCGTGGAGCAGCGGCTGGGCCTGATGGCCGGCGTGGGCCGCGAAGACCTGACCCTGATCGATCTGCCCGGCATTTACTCCCTTTCCCCCTACTCCGAAGATGCGCGCGTCTCCATCGATGTGCTGCGCGGCATGATGCCCGGTACGCCCAAGCCGGACGCGGTTCTGCTGGTTCTCGATTCCCTTCATTTGACTCGGCAACTCATGCTGGCTGCGCCGGTGCTCGCCTTGGGACTGCCCACGCTCGTGTTGCTGAATATGAGCGACCTGATGGAAGCCCGTGGCGGCCAGATCGACGCGCTCAAACTCGCCCGCGAACTGGGCGTTCCCGTGGCCCAGATCAGCGCGGTGCGCGGCAGCGGCCTGGATGCCGTTCCCCTGTTCCTCAACCAGCACACTGAAGGGCAAACCGAACGCCCGTTGGCGCTGCCGGTCGTCGGCAATGCCGCCAGCGCTCACACCTGGGCCGCACAGGTAAGCCGCCGCACCGGCTACCGCGCTCCGCTGTCGGTGGAAGGCACGCGCAAGATCGACAACGTCCTGCTGCACCGCATCTGGGGACCGCTGCTTTTCCTGGTTGTAGTCGTCGGTGTTTTCGAGGTGGTTTTTTCGATAGGCCAGCCGCTCTCCGACGGTTTCGGCGACATTCTGGCTCGCATGGGCAGCCTGGCGCGGCCGCTGCTTCCCACAGGCTGGCTGCAGTCGCTGGTGCTGGACGGCGCATGGAAGGGCATCTCGTCGGTACTGGTGTTTCTGCCCCAGATCCTTCTGCTCTTTCTCTTTATCGGAATCCTTGAAGACTCGGGCTATCTGGCCAGGGCCGCGTTGATCGCCGACCGCGTGATGCGCACCATCGGGTTGAATGGCAAGGCCTTCATTCCCCTGCTCTCGGCTTACGCCTGCGCGGTTCCGGCCATCATGGCCACGCGCACCATCGAAAACAAGCGCGACCGCTTCGCCACCATCCTGGTGACCCCGTTCATGACCTGCTCGGCGCGGCTGCCGGTCTACATGCTGCTGATTGCCGCGTTCATCCCCAACATCTTTTATCTGCACGGCGTTCTCGGCCTGCGCACCATTGTGATGCTGAGCCTTTATCTGGCCGGCTTTGTGGGCGCGATGACCACGGCATGGCTGCTGAAGAGCTCCATCCTCAAGTCGAATGACGCCCCGTTCATCCTTGAGCTGCCGCAGTATCGCATGCCCACGCTGCGTTCCCTGTCGCTGCGGCTGGTTGATCGCGCGCGGGTGTTTCTACGCCAGGCCGGCACCATTATTCTCTGTGTCACGCTGGCGCTCTGGGTTCTGGCGCATCTGCCGGTGATGCACACTCCTGGCGGCCAACTCTCCGCGCCGGAACTGGCTGACAGCGTGATCGGACGCCTGGGCCACTTCATCGAGCCGGTAATCGCGCCGCTCGGCTTCAACTGGAAGATCGGCATCGGCCTGCTGTCGAGCGTGCTGGCCCGCGAAGTGATGGTCAGCACCATGGGAACCCTCTACGGCGCCGAAGCCGACACCCATGCCCTCAGCCTGCAAACCGCCCTGCACCACGACATGACCCTGGGCGGCGCGCTGGCGCTGATGATCTTCTTCGCCTTCGCCATGCAGTGCACCTCGACCATGGCCGTGGTTCGCCGCGAGACCAACAGTTGGAGGTGGCCAGCGTTGCAGTTCGCGTACATGCTGGTGCTGGCCTACGGCGCCGCGTTCGTGGTGAACCACTTGGTGATGGCGTTTTTGGGGTAGCGCTTCAGCTCGAGAATTGGTTACTGCAGGGTTGGTGATAAACCAAGCGCAACCTCAATCCTGACCCCTGCGGCGTTTGTCGAGACCTATCCTCAGAGATGCGATCGGGACGATTGGTTACGAGCCAGGCGGTAGGCAGTGAAGGCCTTTCGTCCCCCAGGTGCCCAAATGCGAGGCACCTGGGGCACCCAGATTCAGTGAGCAAGTTCGCCGTTCGCCGGCACCTGGGCCACCCGCCCGGTTTCGGCGCTATAGTCTTTGTAT
>JBEKTB010000184.1:0-5835 GCA_049516495.1 Occallatibacter sp. | reverse complement strand
GGGCACACGATCGACAGCTACTTTGAGCAGGTGTGCCGCGACGGCTTCAAGATGCGCATGGAGACGGCGGTGCGGCGGCTGGCGGCCAAGGGGCAGTTGCGCGCGACGGTGGCCGAATATGAAGCGCGGCTCAACTACGAAATCGGCATCATCCACCAGATGAAGTACTCAGGCTACTTTCTGATCGTCTGGGACTTTATCAAGTATGCCAAGGACAATGGAATTCCCGTCGGTCCGGGGCGCGGATCGGGCGCGGGCTCGCTGGTGGCCTATTCGATGGAGATCACCAACATCGATCCGATGCAGAACGTGCTGCTCTTCGAGCGGTTTCTGAATCCGGAACGCGTTTCCATGCCTGATATCGACGTGGACTTCTGTCAGAACCGGCGCGGCGAAGTGATCGATTATGTGGTGCGCAAGTATGGGCGCGAGCAGGTAAGCCAGATCATCACCTTCAACACCATGGCGGCCAAGGCGGCGATCAAGGATTGCGGCCGGGCGATGGACATGCCGTATGGGGACGTGGACCGCATTGCGAAGCTGATTCCAACCACCATTGGAATGACCATCGACACGGCTCTCGAAGAGGTTCCGGATCTGCGCAAGGTGTACGACACGGACGCGCAGATTCGCGAGCTGATCGACACGGCGAAGAAGCTGGAGGGGCTGGTGCGCGGGTCGGGAGTGCACGCATCGGCGGTGGTGATTGCGCCGCGGGAGCTGACCGAGCTGGTGCCGGTGGTGAAGACCAAGAACGACGAAATCGTCACCGCGTACGACATGAAGTCCGTGGAAAAGATGGGCCTGCTGAAGTTCGACTTCCTGGGCCTGACCACACTGACGGTGATTGACGATTGCCTGAAGCTGATCGAGAAGAGCCGCGGGGAAAAGGTGGACATCGAGGCGATTCCGCTGGACGACGAGGAGACATTCAAGAAGGTGTTTCAGTCGGCGCTGACCTCGGGCGTTTTCCAGTTTGAATCGAACGGAATGCGCGATATGCTGCGGCGCTACAAGCCGGAGCGGCTGGAGGAGCTGACGGCGTTGACGGCGCTGTTCCGGCCGGGGCCGATCCAGGGCGGCATGACGGATGACTTTATCGAGCGCAAGTGGGGACGGCGCAAGGTGGAGTACATGCTGCCGGCGATGGAGGGCGTGCTCAAGGAGACGCTGGGGGTGATCGTCTACCAGGAGCAGGTGATGCAGATCGCCAACGTGCTGGCGAGCTACTCGCTGGGCGAAGCGGATTTGCTGCGCCGCGCCATGGGCAAAAAGAAGCCCGAGGAGATGGCCAAGCAGCGGGACCGTTTTATGAGCGGCGCGGAGGCGCTGGGGCATCCGAAGGGGACGGCTGGGGAAGTCTTCGACCAGATGGAGAAGTTTGCCGGATACGGCTTCAACAAGTCGCACTCGGCGGCCTATGGGCTGGTGAGCTACCAGACGGGCTACTTGAAGACGCATTACCCGGTGGAGTTTATGGCGGCGCTGCTGACGTCGGAGACTTCAAAGCCGGAGAACGTGGTGAAGTATATCGGCGAATGCAAGGAGATGGGAATCCGCGTGGAGCCGCCCGACGTGCAGGTTTCCGGGAGCCAGTTTACGCCGCATATTACCCCTGAGGGCGAGTCGATCCGGTTTGGCCTGGCGGCGGTGAAGAACGTGGGCGGGAATGCTATCGAGTCGATCATGAAGGCGCGCGAGGAGGTGGGCGGGCGGTTCAAGAGCCTTTGGGAATTCTGCGAGAAGGTCGACCTGCGGGTGATGAACAAGCGGGTGATCGAGTCGCTGATCAAGGCCGGGGCGCTGGACTCGCTGGGCAAGCGCGGCCCGCTGATGGCCGCGGTGGACAAGGCGATGGAACAGGCGCAGAAGGCGCAAAAGGACCTGGCGCAGGGGCAGACAGGGCTGTTTGGGCTGTTCGACGAAGGGCCGAAGGCGGGACGCGGCACGGACGACTTGCCCAAGGTTCCCGATTGGGAAGAGGGCGAGCGGCTGGCCTATGAGAAAGAAGTGCTGGGGTTCTTTGTGTCGGGGCATCCGCTGGATAAGTACGCGGAAAAGCTGCGCAACCTGGTGGGCGTGATTTCAGTGGCCGAAGCGCTGGAACGCAAGCCGCCGGAGAAGCGCTGGGGTCAGCAGGCGGACCCGTCGGACGAACTGCAGGTGGCGGGCATGATTCTGGGGCTGCGGGTGCAGAAGAGCAAGCGGGATCAGAAGCTTTATGCGATGGCGGCCCTGGAAGATGCAACAGGGAAGATCGATCTGATCTGCTTTTCGCGGGATTACGAGCGGCTGCAAGGACAATTGAAGATGGAGGCGCCGGTGCTGTTGCGCGGCGTGCTGATGGGCGATGAGGACGCTGCGCCGAAGATTTCGGTGAGCGGGATTCAGTCGCTGGAGGACGTCAAGGTGAAGCTGCCGGGCGGGGTGCGGATCCGCATCAATCTGGAACTGGCGACGGAGGAGATGTTCGCCGGACTCAAGAGCGCGGCGGATGCGGCTCCGGGGCCGGGGAAGATCATGCTGCATCTGGAAAAGAAGGGCGAGTACGCGGTGATCCTGGAGCCGGAAGGGATGAGCGTGGCGGCGGATAAAGGATGGGTGGAGCGGGTGGAAGAGTTGGTGGGCAAGGGGACGGTGCAGGCGGTGGGGTAAAGGCACTGCCTAGAAGCCGGACCAGCGGAGATAGGCGGCAATGATTGGCTGGCCCCACAGGGAGCTGACGATGCCTCCGATGCAGAGGAATGTTCCTAGGGGGAGTTTCTGGAGCGCCCAACTGCCGGTGGTTCTTCGTGCCGAGGGGATGGCGAGCAGAACGAGGGCGGCAACGGCTCCGAGGACAATGCCTAAGACGAAGGCGAGCAGTGCGCCGGGGAGGCCGAGCCAGGCAGCTAGCAGGGCCATGAGTTTGGCGTCTCCCAGGCCAATGCCTTCGCGGCGGCGGATGAGCCAGTAGAGCCAGCGGATGAACAGGATTAGGCCGGCGGCGATGAGGATGCTCACAAGTGCGACAACTGCTTGGCCAAACACGCTCGGTTCTACTGTGTCGTTGTTATGCACATGGGAGCGAAGGTAGGCAATCAGGAGTCTTTCCGCAAATCCCAGAGCAATTCCGGGCAGGGTGAGCCAATTGGGCAGCCAAAGATGCTCGGTATCGAGCGCGGCCAGCGCCACCAACAGCCAAAAGAGAAACATTTGTCCGATGCAGCTTGCGATGTGAATAGCGGCGAAAGTCGCAGGCAGTTGCGGATCAACCAAAACCCACGGCAGTCCCTGCCAGACGGAAAAAGCCCATAACACACCCACCGCCAACTCCACCGCCGGATAGCGCCAGCCGATCCAGGTGCGGCAGGTGCGGCAGCGGCCGCGGAGAGCTAGCCAACTGAAGAGGGGAATGTTTTCCCACCAGGTGAGGGTGCGCTTGCACTGGCGGCAGTGGGAACGCGGCTGGACAATGCTCTCGCCCTCGGGCCAGCGGCTCAGGCACACGTTCAGGAAGCTGCCGAAGGCCAGGCCCAGCAGACCGGCGAAGATCGTTCCCAGGATGCGCATCATTCGATAGATGAGTATACGGCGGCGGATGGAACCGATGTCCGCGGGGGTGGGTGGTTTCCCACCCTTTTCGCAAAGAACGCGAAAAGGATGGGGCACCCGATGTTTGGGCCGTACTCGGAATTGCCGGGTGAGGTGCATGGCTTCCCAGGTCTCAAAATCGAGACCTGGGGCACCCGGCACCCGGCGCATCATTCGATAGATGAGTATACGGCGGCGGATGGAAGCGATGGCCGCAGGGGCGCATGGTTTCCCACCCTTTTCGCAAGAGACGCGAAAAGGATGGGGCACCCGATGTTTGGACCGTACTCGGAATTGCCGGGTGAGGTGCATGGCTTCCCAGGTCTCAAAATCGAGACCTGGGGCACCCGTCGTGCATTGCTTAACGCGGGAACGCGGCTGCCGCTGCTGTGCGGGTTAAACTGGGTGTGCATGGACCTTCCGCCTGAACGCTCTCCTGAAGAGGTCTCCGCGCCGCAGCTTGCGTCCGATCCGGCGCGGGCGGGCAAGTTGTTTAAGGAATCTGTCGAAATCATGGCCCGGCTGCGTGCGCCCGGCGGCTGCCCCTGGGACCGCGAGCAATCCTTCGATTCCATTCGCAAATACACGCTGGAAGAGGCCTACGAGGTCTTCGACGCCATCGAGCGGCGGGACTTTCCCCACCTGGCCGAGGAACTTGGCGACCTGCTGCTGCAGGTGCTCTTTTATGCCGAGATGGCGGCCAACGAGGGCCATTTCACCATTGCCGACGTTCTGAACCACCTGAACAACAAGCTGGTTCGCCGCCATCCCCACGTGTTTGGCGACGAGGCTTCAAAGGCCGCGGGGAATCGGGCCGATGTGGACGTCGCTGTCGGGGATTCGTCGGCGGCCGTGTTGCGCAACTGGGAAGAGATCAAATCGGCCGAGAAGCGGGTGGGGGCTGCTCCCGAACCGGCTTCGCGGCTGGATGGAGTGCAGCGGGCCATGCCGGCGCTGGCGGAGGCGGCCAAGCTGGGCGCGAAGGCACAGAAGGCTGGCTTCGACTGGGCCCACTGGCGCGATCTGCTGCCCAAAGTGTTAGAGGAGACGGCGGAGTTGGAAGCCGAGGCGGCTTCAGACGACCCGGCGCGCAAGCCAGCGGTCGAGGCGGAACTGGGCGATCTGCTGTTTACTGTGGTCAACCTGGGGCGGCATTTGGGTGTGGATGCGGAGATGGCGCTGCGCGGCTGCAACCGGCGCTTCCGGGAGAGATTCCGCGCGATGGAACTGGCTTCGGAGCGGCCTTTGGAAGAGCTTTCCCCGGCGGAGCTTGAGGAGTTGTGGGCGGGCGCGAAACGGAAGCTGGCGGCGGCTGTTTCTGGGGCGGAGGCACGCCCATGATCGTGATCCGCGCCTGCTCCGGTTTGGACGAACTGGAGGCCTGCGTCCAGTTGCAGATTGAAACCTGGGGCTATGACGCGACCGATGTGCTGCCCCGAAAATCCTTTCTGCTGGCGCAGAAGATTGGCGGACAGGTGATCGGCGCCTTCGACACGGAGAAGAACGGCGCAAACCCGAATGGTGGACCGGAAGTGCTGGTGGGTTTCGTGATGGCGTGGCCGGGCGTGAAGGCTGGCGTTGACCGGATGGACGCGGCCTCATCACCGGGGCACGACGCGGGCAACGGCCTACCGCGTGCTTATCTTCACTCGCACATGCTGGCGGTGCGAGAGGGGTACAGGAATCGCGGATTGGGCGCGCGATTGAAGCTGGCGCAGCGGGAGGACGCGCTGGGGCGCGGTATTCGCCACATGGAGTGGACCTTCGATCCCCTTGAAATTAAAAACGCTTATCTCAATATCCACAGGCTGGGAGCCATTGTTCGCCGCTATGAAGTGAATTTTTATGGTGTATCCTCATCTCGACTGCAGGGTGGGCTCCCGACGGACCGGCTGGTGGCCGAGTGGCCGCTCGATTCGCCCAGGGTGGAAGCACTTGTTGAACGCCGTCCGGCAGCCGCACTCGTCCCGGAAGAACGAATTCAGACTCGTATTCACGTGCCGGTGTCCATTTCTGAATGGAAAGCCTCTGACGCTGGCCGGGAACGCGCCCTTGCCGTCCAGTTAGAAAATCGCGGCGCGTTTCTGGAAGCGTTTTCGCAAGGATTGGCCGTGGTCGGCTTCGCCCTGGATGCACATGGGAATGGAATCTTCGAGTTGGGCCTTCTACCTGAATCGGCAGCAGCGCTGAATTCCAAGGAACGAAAAAATCTATGAGAATCGATGCAATCATCCTGCGTGAACTGCACCTGCCTCTGGTGCG
>JBEKTB010000183.1:0-5885 GCA_049516495.1 Occallatibacter sp. | reverse complement strand
AAGAAAGCTGCTGTCGAAGATTGCGCGATTGCGATTGACCACCTGCATCGGCCAGACTTTGAGACCGGCCGCACGGGCAAGAGCGACATAAAGCAGAGCGATGTCATCCGACGATCCGCTTTGCTGTTTCCACACGTCCTCCGCATTGTGGATCGCCTTCAGCTTCTCTTTCTTGCGCTCCGCATCGGATTTTTTGCGCGTGAAATCCGAATTATCCAGCTTCATCACTGCCGCATAAATCTTGGCCGCCTTTTGCTCATCGGAGTCACCGGAAGCCACCATTTCAGCCGCGGCCTTCTTCAGCGTTCCAGTCGGTTTGGAGAATTCCTCCGCCTCTTTGCTCCAGCGTTTGCCCTCCGTTTGCCAGAATTCGGAACCGCTTTGGGCGTAGGTGTAATAGAACTCGACACGCTGTTTGAGAGTATTCAATGGCGGCATCCAGTCCTCGTCCGGCACCGCTGGAATGTCGCTTAAATCAAGCGTGTAGGATCCCTTGATATCTTCGACAACCTTATTGCCTTTATCAATCATCCCTCCGTACATCAACCTGTCGAGCACCATGCCGCGACTGTCGGTGATGGTTCGTCCCCCGGTCAATCCAGGACGAAAGAAATAATGCGCCTTGTGGACGAGATACGGCTGCTGCACCGCCCACGAAGGCGAGGAGACAGTGTCGTCGCTATAGCGAATCTGCAGCCGATATTCGAGAATGCTGCCTACCTCCACGCTGGGCAACGTGAAGACCATGGTGTTTACCTGAAAATCTTTGGTTTTAACGTCCACCAGGTCAGACGCTTTGGTGCTCAGAGGAATCACGGTTCCATCCGCGTGGATAGTGCGGCCCTTGATGTCCGTCACCTTGTCGGCGCCATGCTCATAGGGGATGCGAATGGTGGCCAGTTCCTTGCCCTTCTCGGTAAGCACCTTGATGCGCTCGTAGATGCTGTGGTAATGCAGCGTGTCATCGGTCGTCTCTTCGCGATAGAGATACACAGCGGATGCCCCCGGCGCTTTAGGGTCAGCAGTCATCTTGAGTTCTTCGCTGGTTGGTTCCTGAAACTGCGCGCTGAGTAGGACCGGAAAGGCGGAGACAAGAAGCAGAAGCATCTTACGTACAAGAGCGGACGTGCGCATTATTCTTTCCTTTGCTTTCAGGCATAACTCCGCCGCAGGACGGCGCAACGGGATGCAGCGATTTTACGTCGCATGGCGCCTGCCGTCGAGGCAGGGCGAAAAAATAAACATGCACCTTGTCACAATGGGATGAATCAATCAAGCGAAAAGTAACCTGCTTATTGCTTCTTTAGTTAATTAACTCGAAGGATATATTCGTGCTGGTCAGCTAGCGCTCTGACCGCTTGTTCCTCTACCAGCTATGGGTGCCCCAGGTCTCGATTTTGAGACCTGGGATAGAACACGCCCAACGTTCGAAATTATGCAGTCAGAGAGCTAGCGCCCCGAAACCTTGCCCCAACCTCCGCCACCCGGAGTTTCAATGCGCACCGCATCACCAGGCTCGAGTTTTCGGCTGCACTTTCCAGGGAGCGGAACTTCTTCACCACTCCCTGCACGAACAATCCATGCGGCTCCGGCCGCACCTTCTTCGCCACCTTCCAGTCCATAAGGCCGGAACCGCCTGCGATCGGCAAGCAGGGTCAGTTGCGCGGTGGCCAGCATCTCGACTTCGCGGATCAGTCCATTGCCGCCGCGAAACTCGCCTGCGCCGCCCGATCCGTCGCGATAGACGTAGCGCCGCACGCGGAAAGGGTAGGCATACTCCAGGGCTTCAATCGGCGTGTTCAGCGAGTTGGTCATGTGGGTCTGTACGCCGGAGATGCCGTCCATTCCGGGACGCGCGCCCATGCCGCCGGCCGCGGTTTCATAGTAGGTGAAGGGCTCGCCAGTGCGCGGGTCAATGCCGCCGATGGTCAGATTGCTCATGGTGCCGGCACTGGCTGCGGGAATGCGCGCCGGAATGGCCTTCGCCAGCGCGCGCAGCAGAACGTCCACAATCCGCTGCGAAGTTTCCACGTTGCCTCCGGCTACCGCGGCGGGAGGCAATGCATCGACGATACTGCCGGACGCAGCATCCAGCGTGAGCGGGCGCAGAATGCCCTCGGTCGCCGGCGCGTCTTCCTTGAGCAGGCAGCGAAGCACATAAAAGCACGCCGAGAGCGTAATGGCGCGCACCGCGTTCACGCTGCCCGCAACCTGCGGCGACGAGCCTGCGAAATCCACGTGGATCCGTGCATTCACGGGGTCCAGCCGCAGCCGTACCGCGATCTTCAGCGGTGTCTCACTCACGCCATCGTCATCCAGCCAGTCTTCCGCACTGAAGTTGCCGGCAGGCATCAGGCGCAGTTCCGCCCGCACCAGGCGCTCGGAGTAATCGAGCAGCTCATCGATCAGCGCGTGCAGTTTCTGCTCTCCGTACTTTTCCGCGACCTCAAGAATCCGCTGCTCGCCCACGCGACAGGCGCCAATCTGCGACTCCAGATCGCCTTCGCGCTCTCTCGGCGTGCGCACGTTCAACAGAATCAGGTCCAGCATCTCGCGGTCCACTTTTCCGCCGCGCACAATCCGCACCGGGGGAATGCGGATGCCCTCCTGAAAGATCTCCTCGGCCGGCCCCATCGATCCCGCGAATCTCCCGCCCACGTCGGCGTGATGGGCGCGATTGGAAACGTAGAAGTCCGGCCGCGCAGCGCCTGGCAGATACACCGGCAGCACCATCGTGATGTCCGGCAAATGCGTTCCGCCCGCATACGGATCGTTCAGGATTGCGACGTCGCCGGGCTTGAAATCGATGCCCGCAACCGCTGCCTGCACGCTCATGGGCATTGAGCCCAGATGCACTGGCATGTGATCGCCCATGGCAATCACGCGACCCTGGCCGTCGAAGATTGCGCAGGAATAGTCGCGCCGCTCTTTTATGTTCGGAGAGAGCGCGGTCCGCCGCAGCGCCGCGCCCATCTCCTCAGCAATAGAATGCACCGCGCTCTGAAAGATCGCGAGTTCCACCGGATCGGGCCGTTGGGTCGTCATCGAGGCCTGCCTTCTACTGAGAGGATGAGGTTCCCGTAGCCATCCACCTGCGCCGTCGCGCCCGGCGGAAGAACAGTGGCTGCCGTGTACTCGGTAATCATCGCCGGCCCGTCGATTCGATCGCCGGGTTGAAGTCCGTCGCGACGGTAGAAGCGCGATTTGAGTTCGCGGCCCTCGAAGAACACTGGACGCTCGGCGTAGCAGGCAGCGCGCCCGTCTCCGGGCACAAGCTCGCACCTCATGGGCGCATACGGCTCGCCTGGAGCAACCATGCGCAGCCGCAGGTTCACGATCTCCACCGGCCGCTCAGCATCCGAGAAACCGTATTGCCGATGGTGCAGTCGATGGAATGCCTCGACGGTGCGCTCCGGAAACCGTTCGTCCCAGGCCACATTCAGCTCATAGCCCTGGCTACGATAGCGCATATCGACACTGCGCTGCGCTTGGCCCTCAAGCCCCTCGGCGGCAAACTCCACCCGGCCGCGCTGGTCCAGTTCCGCGAACAGCTCTCCCAACCTCTCAATCGCATCGCCCGCCAGCATCACGGTGCGCGAATAGTCCCGCACCGTGTCCGCCAGCAGGATGCCCACGGCGGAAAGCACGCCAGGCAGGGCGGGAATCAGCACCGTGGGAATGCGAAGCGCACGCGCCAGGGAGCAGGCGTGCAGCGGCCCGCCGCCGCCGAATGCCACCAGCGTAAAGTCCCGGGGATCGTGGCCGCGCTCGATGGAGATCACACGAATGGCCTTTTCCATCCCGGTCTCGACGACGCGCAGAATTCCGGCCGAAAACTCTTCCACAGTGTCGATCGGACCCTTCTGCTGCCGCATAATCCGCTCAGTCCGGTCGAGATCCAGCCGCACGCCTCCACCCAGAAAACTCTCCGGGTCCAACCGCCCCAGCAGAAAATTGGCGTCGGTCACCGTCGCCCGTGTTCCGCGTCCAAAGCAGATCGGTCCCGGCTCAGCGCCCGCCGACTCCGGTCCCACGCGCAGCATTCCGCCGGCATCGAAGCGGGCAATCGATCCGCCGCCGGCGCCTGCGGTATGGATGTCGAGCATGGGGACACCGATTGGAACGCCGGCCACAACGGATTCGCGGGTAAGCCGCGCGCCACCCGTGGCCGCGTCGGAGAGGAAAACATCGGTCGAAGTGCCGCCCATGTCGAAGCCGATGATGCGCTCGAAACCGGCCGCGTGTGCCATCCGGCAAGCGCCGACAACCCCTCCCGCCGGACCCGACAACACCGTGCGCACCGGCTCCGCGGCTGCAACGCGCGCCGGGACAATGCCGCCCGAGGACTGCATGACGTCCACGCGTCCTCCCGCATGGCGCGCCGTGACGCGTTGTTCCAGGCGATCCAGGTAGCGCTCGATGCGGGGCGCCAGGTAAGCATTGACGACGGTCGTCGAGGCCCGCTCATACTCGCGAAACTCGGGCAGAATCCGGTGCGAGGTAGAGACTGGCACGCCCAGTTCAAGCAATGCCACCTCCACTCGCTGCTCGGTCTCAGGATTTGCAAACGAGAACAGCAGCGAGATCGCCACTGCCTCCGCTCCGCTGGCGCGTACTCGATCGACCAGGTCGGCCAGCTCATCTTCCGTTGGAGAACGAAGAATCTGCCCCGCTGCGCTCACTCTTTCCTGCACGCCAAAGCGCAGTGTTTTCGGCACAAGACATACCGGCACCGGAGCAAACCAGTCGTAGAGCCGGGCGCGGGTCTGGCGGCCAATGGCGATGGTGTCTTCAAAGCCGGCCGTGGTGACAAAAGCCACGCGCGCGCCGGTCCGCTCCAGCATGGTGTTGGTTCCCACCGTGGTGCCGTGGCGCACTTCGAGCGCTTGGCCCGCGCCAATCTGTTCCAGCGCCTCCAGCACGGCCTGCGAGGGATCGGCGGGCGTCGAAAACAGCTTCAGCGCATGAATCTGGCCATCTGCCAGGGTGACGCAGTCGGTAAATGTCCCGCCGGTATCGATTGCTACGCGCAAGCCCCCTCCTGCTCTCGTATGCTTAGAACTCTAAAGCACGGGAGCGGCGTTTGAACGGCATTTACGGTTGGCTGACTGAAGCGTCGGGAGAGCAAAAGCACACGCTGCTGGCGGCCTCGCTGGGCTGGATGCTCGACAGCATGGACGTGATGCTCTATGCGCTGGTGCTCGGCCAGGTGCAGCGGGAGATGCATTTTTCTGCGGCCACGGGGGGAGCCATGATGTCGGCCACGCTGGTCTCGGCGGCTGTGGGCGGTCTCGGCTTCGGCTGGTTCGCCGACCGCTTCGGACGCACCAAGGCGCTCACCTGGAGCATCCTGATTTATTCGGTCTCGACTGCTATGTGCGGCCTCACGCACTCGGCCGGTCAGCTCCTCGTCTGCCGCGTGGTTCTGGGCCTGGGCATGGGCGGGGAGTGGGCCTCCGGCGCAGCCCTGGTGGCTGAAACCTGGCCGGCCCGGCATCGCGGCAAGGCGCTGGCGCTGGTGCAAAGCTCCTGGGCGGTTGGCTACGCGCTGGGCGCCGCCGTGGTCGCGCTGGTAATGCCCCACTTCGGATGGCGCGCCGTCTTTTTTGTTGGAATCGCGCCAGCATTACTGTCCCTTTACGTGCAGCATAATCTGCATGAAAGCGGGCAATGGACACAGCACCGCCCCCAGCTCAGCCAGCTATTTCGCGGCGACCTTGGCCGAGGAATGCTGGTGTGCGCCACCATGAACGCAGCAACGCTTTTCGCCTGGTGGGGATTGTTCACCTGGGTCCCGAATTTTCTCTCCAGGCCCATTGCCCAAGGCGGCCGCGGCCTCGGCATCGTGCAGACGTCCTTGTGGACCATCACCATGCAGGCCGGCA
>JBEKTB010000182.1:0-5891 GCA_049516495.1 Occallatibacter sp. | reverse complement strand
ACATGAAAACTGCGCGATTTCTAGTTGCTATGTGCGCGCTGGCTCTTGTGGCCGCCGGAGCATCCTGCGCGGGCGGCCAGCAGCCTTCCGCCGCCGGCACAACTGCCTCAGAACCGCAACTGCTCATCCTCGACACCGACATCGGTGACGACATCGACGACGCCTTTGCGCTGGCCTTGGCGCTGAAAAGCCCAGAGCTGAAAATTCTGGGCATCACCACGGCTTTCGGCGATACGGAACTGCGGGCGAAGCTGGTGGACCGCTATTTGGATGAGGTGGGTGAGAGAATTCCGGTTACCGCCGGGGTTCCGACACCCCACGACAACGTATTCACCCAGGCGGCCTATGCCCGGCGGGGCCTCCGCTTTAGTGCCGAGGACCCGACCAAGAAATGGAAGCACCCGGACGCAGTTGCGTTCCTGCTGGACCAGATTCGCGCCCACCCCGGCCAGATCACCCTCATCGCCATCGGCCCGCTCTTCAACGTCCAGGCGGCCATCGAGCGCGACCCGGCCACCTTCCGCCAGCTCAAGCGCGTGGTGCTGATGGGCGGCAGCGTCTACCGCGGTTATGACGGCGCCAATGGCGAACATCGTCCCCCCGACCCGGAATGGAACATCGCCCGCGATCCTGCTGGCGCCAAGGCGCTGCTGGCCTCGGGCGTTCCGGTCTTCATGATGCCGCTGGACTCGACGCAAATCCACCTGGAGACGCCCGCGCGGGAGAAGATCTTTTCTCACGGTTCGCCGCTGACCGACCAGTTGACCCTGCTCTATCACCAGTGGCTGGCGGGAACGGATGGCCATCCGCTCGCTCCTACGCTCTTTGACCCGGTGGCCGTAACCTATGCCATTCGGCCGGATTTGTGCCCGGCCAAGCCGATGCGCCTTGAAGTGGACGACAAGGGGTTTACACGTCCGGTGGAAGGCGCGCCCAATGTCCAGGTCTGTCTGCAATCGGACGAGAAGGGTTTTCTGAAGCTTTTTCTGGACCGGATCGCCGGGGAAACCGCCCGCTGACCCCTGGATCAAGTAGGCTTGATGGGCGGTCAATTCTCCTCCTTGCGCGACAGGATGAGCGTTTTCCAGAACTTAGAGGCGGGAGTTGTGCGCAAGGTCACTTGCAACTCCATTGACAGCAGGAGAAAGTAGGTGAAAAATGGCGAGTCGAGCCAATTCGAGCCGTTTTGAGCGGTGGATGGAGGAAAAGTGAAAAACGCAGTGAAAATCTTTGTTTTTGCGGTCTTGGCAATTCTAGGTGCGGGATGGATGTTGACGGGTTGCAAGTCGGCGCCGGAGTTTACGCAGGCCAATGCACAGGCGTTGATCCAGGCCAAGTATGACCAGGATCCCGCGGTGGGCGCCAACATTACGGTGGACCATCTGGGCCTGAGCCAGGGCATCACAGGCAAACTCTGGACCTTGACCAAGGTGTATCCCAACAAGTACTGGGCCGATTACACATTGACCCCCGATGGCAAGAAGGCCGTCAAGCTCCCGGGCGGCAGCGACACACTGCAGTGGCGTCCGGATAGCGCTGACGACAAGGGCTATTCAGTGGTTGTGGTCACCGTGGCCGCCAATCACCTCAAGGCGCACGACGTGAAGGATCCCCAGGACGAAGTGCTTCCCGGCGCGTCGACGGCCAAGGGAGCGGAGTTCACCGAGGGCGTGAATCTGGACGGCGTGCCCGACGCCCTGCAGCAGATTGCCCACAACCCCGGCAACAAGCTGAGCACCAAGCGCCAGGCCGATTTTGTTCTCGACGGCGGAGCCTGGAAGCTGCATTCCATCGAGTAGAGCGGAAAATTTATACGGGGGTGGGATCGAAGGATTGACCCCACCCCGGTTTCTTGTTATTGTTAAAAGGTTCCGCAAGAACGCCTCCGTCCGTGTGTCTTAAGGATGCAGGCGAATGGGTGGCCCGGCCAGGCAGGATTTGGCAGCGCCGAAAGCCCATGGCCAGGTGCAGTCGACCGGCCAGACAGGTCCCCGAAGTTGCTCTTTTCTTGCGAAGGGCAGGGACAAATCGCATCGGAGTCCGCGCGTTCTCCACCTTGGAGGGCTATGCGGGCCGGAACCAGCGAAACGGAGTCGGCTTTACCCGCAAGGTGCGGTGAAACGCCCGGCCACCGTCCCGGTTCTCGTCTGGGATTGGAACGAAGGCAGACGCGAAGCAGCAAAATAGGGCTTCCGTGCGCGTGCGCGACCGAGAGGTTTGCGCAATTTCGCCGCGGAGGGCCCCATGAGTCTGCGCGCGGCGGTCGAACTTGATGGGTAACGGTTTTTTGGCGTAAGGAGTTTTGGTTTGCCTACATTCAATCAGTTGGTTCGCAAGGGGCGCACGGCCCCGCGGTACAAGACGGCGTCACCGGCCTTGCAGGCATCGCCGCAGCGGCGCGGAGTTTGCACCCGCGTGTATACGCAGACGCCCAAGAAGCCGAACTCGGCCCTGCGCAAGGTTGCTCGCGTGCGGCTGACCAACGGGATTGAGGTCACCACCTACATTCCCGGCATCGGCCACAACCTGCAGGAGCACTCGATCGTGCTGATTCGCGGCGGCCGTGTGAAGGATCTGCCCGGCGTCCGCTATCACGTTGTCCGCGGCACCCTGGATTCGGTGGGCGTGGCCAACCGGAAACAGAGCCGGTCGAAGTACGGAGCCAAGCGCGCCAAGGGCGGCGCGGCCCCGGCGAAGAAGAAGTAGGAAAGCAGGGATCAGGGATCAGGGATCAGGAAAAACTGAAAACTGACAACTGATCACTGACTACTGAATTCATGGTTCCGGGGCGGTAGATGGAACCCGGACTAGGGCAGTGAGCGGCGCGAAAGCGCGAGGGTTTTGAGGATTATGCCGAGAAAAGGGCACATTGCGAAGCGGGAAGTAGCGCCGGATCCAGTCTATGGGTCCACGCTGGTCACCAAGTTTGTCAACTCGATGATGTGGGGCGGCAAGAAGTCGACGGCCCAGGGCATCTTCTACCAGGCGATGAAGAACCTCGAAGAGAAGGGCGGCGGCGACGATGCCCTCAAGCTCTTCAAGAAGGCGGTCGAGAACTGCAAGCCGCTGCTCGAGGTCAAGACCCGCCGTGTGGGCGGCGCCAACTATCAGGTGCCGATCGAGGTCAATCCCGACCGCCGCACTTCGCTGGCCATCCGCTGGTTGATCACCTACGGCCGCAATCGCGGCGAAAAGGGCATGACCGACAAGCTGGGCAACGAGCTGCTGGACGCGGCCAACGGGCGCGGCGCGGCGATGAAGAAGAAGGAAGACGTGCACCGCATGGCCGAGGCCAACAAGGCCTTTGCTCACTACCGCTGGTAGCGATTTGGCCTCTGGCTTCTAGCTTTTAGCTGCCAGCTGGCAGGTGTTGAAGTGGACTGTATTCGGGGCTGCGACGAGCGGCCTCGCAAAGACAAGCTAGAGGCTAGAAGCTGAAAGCTAGCAGCTAGTCACAACGGCGGGCCATAAGCGCCCGCAAGGAAGAAATTGCCGTGGCCCGCACTACTCCTCTGAATCGTTGCCGGAACATCGGAATCATGGCGCACATCGACGCCGGAAAGACGACAGCGACAGAGCGCATCCTGTTCTATACGGGCATCACGCACCGCATTGGCGAAGTGCATGAAGGCACCGCGACCATGGATTACATGGAGCAGGAGCAGGAGCGCGGCATTACCATCACTTCCGCTGCCACCACCTGTACATGGAAAGATGTGCGCATCAACATCATTGACACCCCGGGCCACGTGGATTTCACGGCCGAGGTGGAGCGCTCTCTTCGCGTTCTGGATGGCGCGGTGGCGCTGTTCGACTCCGTCAGCGGCGTGCAGCCGCAGACCGAGACCGTTTGGCGGCAGGGCGACAAGTACAAGGTTCCGCGCATTTGCTTTGTGAACAAGATGGACAAGAACGGCGCCGACTTCGAGCACGTTCTGGACACCATCCGCAAGCGTCTCGGCGCCAAGCCGGTAGCGCTGCAGATTCCCATCGGCGCGGAAGCCAACTTCAAGGGCGTCATCGACCTGGTCGAGATGCACGCCATCGTATGGCATGACGAAGCCATGGGTTCGCAGTACGACATCGAGCCGATTCCGGCCAACCTGCAGAAAAAGGCCGACGCCTTCCGCACGCAGTTGATTGAGACTATCGCCGAGACCGACGATGTGCTGCTGGAAAAGTTCCTCGAGGGCGATCTGCCGTCGATAGAGGAACTGAAGGCTGGAATCCGTCAGGCCACCATCGACCTCAAGGTGTTTCCGGTGATTTGCGGAACGGCCTTCAAGAACAAGGGTGTTCAGACCTTGCTGGATGCGGTGATCGACTATCTGCCCAGCCCCATCGACAAGCCCCCGGTGGAAGGAATCAATCCGGATAACGTGAATGAGATCCTGACCCGCAAGCCGAACGATTCCGAGCCGCTTGCAGCGCTGGCTTTCAAGATCATCAACGATCCTTTCGGCAAGCTTTGCTTTATCCGCGTTTATTCGGGCACTCTGCGCACCGGCGACACCATCGTGAACCCGCGCACCGGCAAGACCGATCGCGTGGGCCGGTTGGTGAAGATGCATGCCAACAAGCGCGAAGACATCACAGAAATTCTGGCCGGCGACATCTGCGCGGTCGTGGGTCTCAAGGAACTGAAGACCGGCGATACGCTCTGCCCGCCGAATCATCCCATCGCTCTGGGCGCCATCACCTTCCCGGAGACGGTTATCTCGGTGGCCATCGAGCCCAAGACCAAGGCCGACCAGGAGAAGATGGGCATTGCTCTCTCTCGCCTGGCGGATGAGGATCCGACCTTCAAGGTGCATACCGACGAAGAATCGGGTCAGACCATCATCGAGGGCATGGGCGAGCTGCATCTGGAGATCCTCGTCGACCGCATGCGCCGCGAGCACAAGGTCGAGGCCAATGTCGGTGAGCCCAAGGTCGCCTATCGCGAGACCATCCGCAAGTCGGCCGAAGCGGAAGGCAAGTATATTCGCCAGACGGGCGGCTCGGGCAACTACGGCCATTGCAAGTTGCGCATTGAGCCGAATACGCCTGGCGCCGGCTACGAGTTCATCAACGCCATCAAGGCCGGAGCGGTGCCCAAGGAATACATCAAGCCCATCGACCAGGGCGTGCAGGGCGCGATCGAACTGGGCATCCTGGCCGGCTATCCGCTGGTGGACGTCAAGGTAACCCTTTTCGACGGCAGCTATCACGATGTCGATTCGAACGAAATGGCATTCAAGTTCGCGGGTTCGATCGCGTTCAAGGAAGCCGCGCGCAAGGCAAGCCCGGTGCTGCTGGAGCCGGTAATGGCCGTCGAAGTCACCGTTCCCGAGGAGTTCATGGGCGTGATCATCGGCGACATCAATTCGCGCCGCGGGCGCATCGAGGGCATGGAGCACGCCGCCGGTTCGCAGGTCATCAAGGCGATCGTGCCGCTGAAGGAGATGTTCGGCTACGTGAACGACATTCGCTCGTCCACCCAGGGCCGCGCGTCCTACTCGATGCAGTTCGCACGGTATGAAGAAGCTCCCCGCATGATCGCCGACGAGATCATCGGTCGGGCGCAAGGGAAGTAAGGCAAGGGATCAGGGGTTAGGGATCAGGGATCAGAAAAGCGGCTGTCGTTGGCCGGAATTGCTGAGGCGGGCGAAGGAAACTGACCCCTGAACCCTGATCTCTGTACCCTGGAGTTTTGGGGCTGGAGCCGGATGGCCGGCGCCCCAGGTTGAAACGGGTAGTACGAGCCACGAAAGGGATGCAGGGACTTTTATGGGCAAGGAAAAGTTTGATCGTTCGAAGCCGCACGTGAACGTGGGGACTATCGGACACATCGATCACGGCAAGACGACGCTGACGGCGGCGATCACCAAGGTATTGGGCAAGCACAACCC
>JBEKTB010000181.1:0-10119 GCA_049516495.1 Occallatibacter sp. | reverse complement strand
AGGTTGCGCGGAACATTCACTGTAGATTCATATTCCGTGCGGGGATCGACTTCGACTTATATAACTTCGATTTACCAATTCGTGCGCCACAAGTTAGTTTCTTGCGGATCAGGTGACCTTAACTTACTGGAACGAATCGGCTACGTGCGCGAAACGCTTTATTGCGAGCGTATTCAGGGCAGCCTGCGCCGGTCAATACCGGCACAGGTTAAGTTCGATGTTGCAGTAAGGGTAAGAAATTTTCTGAAAGATAGGATCAAGAGACAGTAAGAAGACTATGCAGCGATACCGGGGAGATCGGTGCGGAGGCTGTCTAGTGAACCGACTCAATGCGCCAGAGCCATTCGGCTTTTTCGAGCGGGGGGAGGAAGCTCGAATGAATGGAGTTGGCGGCCAGTTGGCGGAGTTCGGCGCGGGTAAAGCCCTGGTCGGTATGGGCCAGCAGGTACTCGTTGGCCACATCGGAACCGAAGAAGGCCGGGTCGTCGGAGTTGAGGGTGACCAGCAGGCCCTGATCGAAGTAACGGCGCAGGGGGTGAGCAGCGAACGAGGGGCAAACTCCGGTGCGGACGTTCGACGTGGGGTTCAACTCCAGCGGCGTGCCGCGCTCCTTCAACTCCTGAAGCAGGTAGAAGTCCTTGAAGGCCGACAGGGCGTGTCCGATGCGCTCGGAGCCGATGGCGAGGGCTTCGCGAATGGCCTCGGGACCGGTGGTTTCGCCGGCGTGGTTGGTGAGGCGGAGGCCCGCTTTGGCAGCCTGCGCATAGAGGGCGGCGAAGGGCTCAGAACCGGTGCGGCGCTCGTCTCCGCCCAGACCGATGCCGATGATGGAGGGGTACTTTGGCCGCATCTCGGCGGCTTTGCGGAAGACGCGCTCGGCCTCTTCGACGGTGAAATGGCGCACGGCGTCGAAGATCCAGTAGAGCGAGAGGCCCAATTCGCGCTGGCCGCGTTCGCGGGCCCGTTCCAGGCCGGCGAAGATCGGTTCGAAGGCGGCGGGATCGTGGTCGCGCCACATGTAGATCACACCGACGGAGATGTAGACTTCGGCGTGGACCACTCCCTGCTCGGCCAGGTGTTCGATCATCCGCCAGGCGGCCAATTCGTAGTCTTCCGGGGTGGTGAGCAGGCGGGTGACGGCCTTGAAGGCTTCGATGAAGCCCGTGAAATCGGAGAAACGATAGAGAGCCTCGGCCTCGGCCATCGGGATGGGCTGGGCGTCGTGACGGGCGCTCAACTCGACCAGCGTCGAGGGCAGGATGGTGCCTTCAAGGTGCAAGTGCAACTCGGCCTTGGGCAGGCGGCGGATAAAGTCTTCGATCTTTGGCATCAACAATACTCTGGAGCGCTTTCGGTCATCCTGTTTACGGTCGAGATGGATCTTTGTTGTCTCCCACCCTTGAATCAAAGAGCGATTCATGGGTGGAAAACAGTCTGTTTGCGCAGTTTGTTTACGCTGGAGCCGAAAACGCTCTAGCGGAGCCCGGCGAACTCTGACCGGTGGCGGCTGTAGAAGAAGTAGATGAGCAGGCCGGCAAAGAGCCATGCGAAGAAGGCCATCCAGGTCATCACTTCCAGGCCCATCATGAGGACGATGCAGAAGATGATGCTGAGCACCGGGAAGACTGGCCCCAATGGAGCGCGGAAGCTGCGGTGCCGTTCCGGCTCGCGATAGCGAAGGATAAGCACGGCGATGGCGACCAGCACAAAGGCGAACAGGGTTCCGATGTTGGACAGGTTGGAGACAGTGCCGATGTCCAAGAGGCCTGCGGGAATGCCCACCACGAAGCCGGCTACCCAGGTGGCGACCGCGGGGGTGCGGAACCGGGGATGGATGCGGCTGAAGATGGTGGGCAAAAGGCCGTCGCGGGACATGGCGAACCAGACGCGCGCCTGGCCGAGCTGGAAGACCAGGATGGAGGAGATCATGCCCAGCATGGCGCCGATGAGGACAAACAGCCGCACCCAGACCAGGTTGTGGCCTCCGGGCAGCACGGAGAGCCGCTTGATGGCGTTGACCACCGGTGCGGCGTCGCCCATGACGGACTGCCAGGGAACAATGCCGCTGAGCACCAGAGCCACAGCGCCGTAGAGGACGGTGCAGGCTACCAGCGTGGCCAGGATGCCAAAGGGCAGGTCGCGCTGCGGGTTCTTGCACTCCTCAGCGGCTGTCGAGACCGAGTCGAATCCGATGTAGGTGAAGAAGATGATGGATCCGCCGGTCAGGACACCAGTCCAGCCGTTGGGCATGAAGGGGTGCCAGTAGTGGGGCTTGACGAAGCTGGCGGCGGCAAAGACGAAGACCAGAATGGCGGCGATCTTGACCAGCACCATGATGTTGTTGGCGCGGGCCGACTCGCGAATGCCACGCACCAGGAGCACCGTAAGGAGCATGACGACGACGAAGGCCGGGACGTTGAAGCCAAAGTGCCAGCCTGATTCGTAGAGACTGTTGCCGGCAAAATCCTGCAGGCCGCTGGGAAGGTATGCCGGAGATATCCACTGGACGGGGAAGTGAACGCCGAACCAGTCGAAGAGGTCGACCAGGTGGGCGGAGAGGCCCACGCTGACGCTCATGTTACTGAAGGCGTATTCGAGGATCAGATCCCAGCCGATGATCCAGGCGACGAGCTCGCCGAGGGTGGCGTAGGTGTAGGTGTAGGCCGAGCCCGCGATGGGAATCATGGACGCCAGTTCGGCGTAACAGAGCCCGGTGAAGACGCAGACGATGGCCACCAGAATCAGCGATAGAGCCAGCGCAGGACCAGCTCCCGGACGGCCCGCCATGGCCGTGTGGTGGATCAGGTAGTGGAGCAGCGGGGTATCGCGGATGTTGGGCACGTCGAACTTCTGGCCGGCCATGGCGGTGCCGATGACCGTGAAGATTCCCGAGCCGATCACCGCCCCGATGCCAAGCGCGGTAAGCGACCACGGCCCGAGGGACTTTTTCAAGGAGTGCCCGGGCTCTTCCGAGTCCCGGATCAACTTATCGATAGACTTGCGCGCAACAAGTTGTCTGAGCAGGGCAGTTCTCCTCAATTCCGCCGCCGGCGGAATCCTGTCAAAGGCAGGGTCCTGATGGTTTCAGGGTTGTTTCCGTTTCAGGATGCCTGCGATGCAGTGTGGAGGGTGAGGGCTTCCCCATGGAACTCCTCACGCATCCTATTCGGGTCCGGACGGACCGGCAAGGAAAAGGGGCCGTTCGGGGGTAGGGGGATGCGGATTCCGGGCCGGGCGCACCTGCGCAGGCCGGCCCGGAATCCTCTAGATTCTTGAGGACGAACTATTAACGCTTGGAAACGCCGCGCGCCAGTTTTTTGACCTTCTTTTTCTTCGAGCCGCGCGGCTCGGTGCGCGCTGCCTTGGGAGCGGCCTTCTTGCGGGCGGCGCGTTTTACTGCTTTTCTTTCCTGTTTGTCTTCGATCTTGGTGGTATCTGCCACTAGTAACCTCTTTCGCTGCAATCTCTTCAGGGTTTCCCGCAAATCGGGTGGACGTGACCCATAGAATAACAGGGTTTTGGCGGCGGCGAAAGCGGCAGGGGTGCATGAAAGGCGGCGTTGAAGCCGATTCCAGCGTACAATGAAGGTAGATCTGAACGATCAGAATGGCTGTTTGAACTGCAAAAGGCCTGCTCGGCTACTGCCGTCCGTCCGCTCCAGACGAGCTCCGCAACCCACGCAACAATCACCTGTTGACCGGAGTCCGTTATGCGTTCCGACAAGATTCACCGCGCACTTGCGCAGGGTATGAACCGCTTTGAAGTCTGCCAGTTAGTCGCCAAAGGGGTTAAAGCTACCCACAAAACCGGCTCACGCTTTGAAGATTCAATTAACGATGTACTGCAATATTTAGGTACCCACGATACGTCCAAGAGTCTTCATCCGGCTGCTCCGCAGGTGAGTGTCAAGAGCCTCAAGCCGGCTGCTTAGGATTGTTGCGCGCGGGCCGGAGATTCTGCCCGAACAGCGCGTTGCGGCGAGCGAACACATTACGACAGACAAAGAAAAAGGACGGCATCGCTGCCGTCCTTTTTCTTTGAAACCGAACCGGTTAAAAGGGGGTAACCCTTAGATAACCTGAACGTTCTCTGCCTGCCAACCCTTGGGGCCCTTGGTCACGTTGAACTGGACGCGCTGGCCCTCCTGCAGTGAACGGAAGCCGTTCGACAACCCTTGGCGTCATTAAACCATTTCACTGTGCCTGTTTCCATTGTGTATTACTCCTTCGATGCTGATTTACCGCGAACGCAATGTGGAAGTTTGCGTGTAGGCGGTTACCGGAACAGGCAAAAACTTCAGATCGAATTCTACGATTGAATAGAGTCTAGCACGAAATGGTCAATCGGATACAAAGATAAAAAGTTTCGAGGAAAAGACACGGCGGCGGTTTCCATTTTGGAACTGGGAGACGAGTTCGCAGCGCATCCGGCACCATGCAGGGAGTGCGGCGGAAAGGGTAAACTCTTTCTGGCCTGGGGACTTCCGGCCTGGGGAGCGACCGTTGACGAAAGACAGCAGCCGGGTACTTGCCATCAACCCGGGATCGACATCCACGAAGTTCGGCGTGTATACGCGCACGGGCGCCGAACTGGTGCGCACCATCGTGCATGGAGATGAGGAACTGGAGAGGTTTCGCGGGCAGCCGATGCTGGCGCGGCAGGACTATCGCGCGGGCCTGATCCGACAGGCGCTCAAAGAAGCCGGATATAGCGAAAGCGGGCGGGGTGACGAGCACTATGCCGCAGTGGCCGGGCGGGGCGGTCTGCTGCCGCCGATGGACTGCGGCACCTACCTGGTGGACGAGGCCATGGTTCAAGAGCTCAGGCTGGCGCGCCTGGGAGACCACGCCTGCAACCTGGGTGCGACGCTGGCGCTGGTCTTCGCCAAGGCCGCCGGGGTCAATGCGTACATTGTCGACCCGGTGACCGTGGACGAGTGGCAGGAATGCGCGCGGCTTTCTGGCTCTCCGCTGGTGCCGCGCGTAGCGATTGGCCATGCGTTGAATACCAAGGCCGTGGCCAAGCGATTTGCGCGGGAGCAGTGCCGGCCTTATGAAACGCTGCGGCTGATTGTGGTGCATATGGGCAGCGGGAACACCGTCTCAGCGCATGAGAGCGGCCGGATGATCGACCAGAACAATATTGAAGAAGGCCCGCTGGGGGCCGACCGGCCCGGGTCGCTGCCGGTGCGGGAACTGGTGAAGCTGTGCTGCAGCGGACGGTTTACGCAGGCGGAACTGGACCGGCAGATGTTTGGAGAGGGCGGATTGTTCGCCTACCTGGGAACACGGGACCTCAAAGAAGTGGAGCGGCGCATCGACGGCGGGGACCGCGACGCCGAGCGGGTGTTCGAGGCCATGGTTTACCAGATCGCCAAGGAAGCCGGGGCCATGGCGGCGGTGCTCAAGGGCCGGGTGGATGCGGTGCTGCTGACCGGGGGCATGGCGCATTCGGAAAGGGTAGTGTCGCGTTTGCGCGCGTCTCTCGGCTGGATTGCGCCGATCGCGGTTTATCCCGGCGAAGATGAATTGCAGGCGCTGGCCGAGGGAGTTTTCAGGGTTCTGGACGGGGAGGAGCCGGCGAAGAGGCTGCAGGCGCAAGACCGGCTGGGCGCTCGGCAAAACTGAGGAAGCCAGGCAGGTTGGTCCTGAAAACCTGTTTACAATCTCCTGTTTCGCGGCTAGAGTGCTGCGATATGGAATTCGGCTGCATCGCACGTTCCCCGCAACCGTGAACCGGGCTTTCAGACATTCCAATCCAAAGGAGAAAATCCCATGCCTTTCCCCAAGAGATTCCGGGCATGCACGATCCTTGCCTGCCTGGCCTTCAGTTCCTTGGCCGCCTACGCCGCAAGTCCGGCCTTCGACGCCATCTACGTCTTCGGCGACAGCTACTGCGATGTGGGCAATATCTACGCTGTCACGAAGGGAGCGGTACCCCTGTCGCCGCCTTACTACCACGGCAGATTCACGAACGGACCCATCTGGGTGGAGCACGTGGCCAGCGCTATGGGGTTGCCGATGCTTCCGGCCTTGGCGGGCGGGACCGACTACGCCTTCGGCGGAGCCTGGGCAACCGAAGCGCAGACGACCTCCGCTGGAACCATTCCCGACGTGCCCGACCAGGTGGCTCTCTATTTGAGCCAGCACGGCGGCAAGGCCGATCCCAACGCGCTCTACATCCTGGAAGGCGGCGGCAACGACATCGTGGGAAACCTTGGACCGGGCGGGATGCAGGCGGAGGAACTGGGATTTGAGATCGCCCTGGCCATCTCAGGGAGTGAACTGCTGCTTCGCGAGGCGGGAGCGAGGCATTTCCTGATCCCGGACCTGTTCAACGTGGGCATTCTGCCAGCAGCGCAGGCCAATCCGACCTATGCCGCAGACGCCAGCGCCTTTGCCGACCGGTTCCTTGACGATTTGTTGTCGGCGGAAAGCTTCATTGAAGGGATCCAGATTCAGCGGCTGAATGTGATCCCGCTCTACAACGCGATTGAAACGGACGTAAACCACTTCGGGTTTACGAATGTTACCACTCCGTGCCTGGACACCACGACCGAAACGGTGTGCGCCGACCCGGACCATACGCTTTTCTGGGACACCTTCCATCCGACGGAGTTTGGACACGTCTACTTCGCGGTTACGGTGGAGGCTGTATTGCGACAGTGAGCGGGTCAGCGGTGAGCGAGTCAGCGCCGGTGCACGCTTTTCCGTTCGGATGGGGTGTGTCCATCCCACCCTTCGCAAAAAACGCGAAGGATGGGGCACCCCAGGGGGTGGGGCAAGCACAATGAGTAGGGCAACCACGACTCGATTGACTCAAGGTTGTGGCATGTGGCTGCTTCGTATCTGCGCTGCGGTTACTGGCGCAGCTCGACCAGGGTTGCGCCTTGGCCGCCTTCGTTTTGGGGGGCTTCGGACAATGTGGCTACGTGAGGATGGCTTTTGAGGAATTCGCGGACGCCGCGGCGGAGGATGCCGGCGCCGTGGCCGTGGATGATGCGAACGCGGGGCAGGCCGGCGAGGAAGGCACGATCCAGATATTTTTCGAGTTCCTCGGTGGCTTCATCCACGGTGCGGCCGATGAGGTTGATCTCCATGCGCATGTCGTCGGTGTTGGCGCTGGTGACCGTGACGTGGACGTTCTTCTGGCGGCGGGCTGCTGCAAGCGGGTCGGGTCTCTCCTCTGAAGTCTCGGAACGCGAAACCGCGGAGCAATCATCGCGCTTGACGCGCATCTTGATGGGGCCGAGGGCGACTTCGAAGACGTCTTTCTCGACCTCGCGCTGAACGATTGCAATCTTGTTCATCGACTTGAGCCGCACCTGGTCGCCGGGCACGATGTGACGGAGAATGTGCGGCTGGGCGTTGGCATCGCCCTGGTCGGCGCCGGTGCGGTGAGCGACGACGGTTTGGTTGAAGCTCTCCTGAAACTCGCGGCGCAGGCGATTGATGCGGCGCTCGGCTTCCTTGGATAATTTTTGCTGGGCTGCGCGGTCCTCAATGGCGCGGACGTTCTCGCGCATCTGGAACTCGAAGTCCTTGAGTAGGGAGGCCAGTTTGCTTTCGAGCTCGCGTGTGCGGTTGCGCAGTTCGACGTCGCCTTCGCGGGCGAGCTTGGCGCGCTCAACGTTCAGCGCGTATTGCTGCTCGCGGGCGGCCTTGCGGTCGGCTTCGAGTTGAGTCAGTTCGTTGTGCAGGCGGTCGAGGAAGCGGGCGATATCGACTTGCTGTGAGCCCAACCTTTGCCGGGCGGCGGCGATGATGTCGGCATTGAGGCCCAGGCGCTCGGCGGTTTGGATGCCCGCAGACGCGCCGGGAACGCCGAGGCGCAGGTGGTAGTTGGGCGCGAGAGTCACTTCGTCCACTCCGGCCGCGGCGTTGAGCACGCCGGGAGTGTTGGCGGCGTAAACCTTGAGCGAGGTGTGGTGGGTGGAGATGAGCGACCAGGCACCCGCGGAGAGGAAATGGCTGGCGATGGCCACAGCCAAAGCCGAGCCTTCTTCCGGGTCGGTCGAGGAGCCGAGTTCGTCGAGCAGAACCAGGGATTGCGGTCCGGCCAGGCGCGAGAGGCGGTCGAGGTTGGTGATGTGCGCTGAGAAAGTGGAGAGCGCGGCTTCAATGGATTGGGCGTCGCCGATGTCGGCCAAGAATGCCGTGAAGACGGGAAAGCTGGCGGCTGCGGCGGGGATGGGTAGGCCTGCCTGGGCCATCATGGCCAGCAGGGCGGTGGTCTTGAGGGTAACGGTTTTGCCGCCGGTGTTGGGGCCGCTGATGATGAGCTGGCGGGCCTGGGCGGTGAGCTCGAGTGTCAGCGGGACGACCGCCGTGTTGGGGCGGGCTCCGGTTGCGCGGAGGCGCTTTTCGAGCAGCGGATGGCGGCCGGCTTCAATACGGAGAAGATCGGGCGTCAGGACCGGGGCCACGCAATCGTAGTCGCGGGCAAAGCGGGCGCGGGCCTGCAGGCTGTCGACCAAGGCCAGGACGCGCGCCCCTTCGACCAGTGCCTGGGAATAGCCGCCGACCTGGCGAGTGAGGGCGACGAAGATGCGGTGAATCTCGGCTTGCTCTTCTTCGAGCAAGCGGACCAGTTCGTTGTTCTGCTCGATGGTCTCGAGGGGCTCGACGTAGACGGTTTGGCCTGAGGAGCTTGCGCCGTGGACGACGCCCGAGATGCGCCGCTTCAACTCCGCGCGGACGGGAATGACGAAGCGGTCGCCGCGGATGGTGATGAGGTCTTCCTGGGTTGCGCCGTCGGAGGAAAGTTTGCGCAGTGCGGAGCGGAGGCTTTCTTCGATGAGTCGCTGCTGGCGGTCCTGCTCGCGGCGGATGCGGTTCAGCTCGGGCGAAGCATTGTCGGCCAGCGAGCCGTCGGGCTGAATGGTGCGCTCAATGGACTCGGCCAGGGGGCGAAGGCTGGTGGTCAGCGCCGATGAGAGCGACGAGAGGCCGGGCAGCTTGCCGACCAGGCGCGCCGAGGGCGATTGCAGCAGCGACTGCCAGGAGGCGACGTCGTTGGCCAGGCGGGCTACGGCCTGGAGTTCGTTGGCCTCAAGGGCCGCGCCGGGGATTTGCGCCTTGGCGGCGTGCTGCGTGGGGTCAAAAAGTCCGCCGACGGGGATGGAGGTTTGCTCGTCGAGGAGCAGGCGGAGTTCGCCGGTGAGCTGGTGTTGGCGGGTGATCCAGGCCTCGTCGGTGGAGGGGTGCAGGTCGAGAATCGCCTGCCGGCCGACGGGCGAGGCGGCAAAACCGGCCACCAGGGCCAGCAGCGGCTGCCATTCGAGCGGGGCCAGGTCGGCGTGTTCGACCGGAGACGGGATGGGATCGAGAAGGGGCATGCTTCTGTACTAAAGCTATCTTAACGGGGTGGACGGGAGTGTTTGAACGTGTCTTGGATATTGTCCATTCCGATGTTTAAGGTGGAAAATATGATGCGCCTTGTTTGTATCATGGAGCTAAATGAACGCAAGACATTTCAGGTGGCTATTTCTCCCGCTGTTGGCGGTCCTGCTGGTGGCTGAATTCTCTGGAGACGCCCCATTTACCATCGGTTTGTCCGGGGAGTTTTCGCAGGACAAATATCGAATCGGTGGTGGAACAGCGCCTTGGGCGCTCGCCTTCGCGGCGCTCATCATCGTCCTGTTTTTCCTGCTCATGTACGCCCCACCCGCGAAGCATGAGATGTTTCCTGCTGGTTGGTGGCAAAGAATGATTGCTTTTTGGATCGATTTCATTCTTGCCGTGACGGCCGTGAGCGCGATTTTTGGCACCCTGCCGATGTTCGCGGAGTGGAGGCGGACCGGCGTCTTTGCATGGAATTTCGTGCGGACAACCCCTGCTTCCGGTGATGGTCTGCTCTTTGTCTTGTTAGTCTTCCTCGCCTTTCCCACGTTGGTTCTTTATTATGCATGGCCTCTGGTTCGCCGCAGACCCTCACCGGGCGCATGCGTCATGGGCTACCAAATTGTTGCTGACGAAGGGGCAACGCTGACATGGTCTGTGGCGATCAAGAGAACGCTTTTGGGCTGGTCGACCTTTCTCGGCGACCGGAAGAGGGCGGAATTACGTGTCGACGAGTCGTACGGCACGCATGCCGTCAAGCTGAAGTAGGTGAGACTTG
>JBEKTB010000180.1:0-6636 GCA_049516495.1 Occallatibacter sp. | reverse complement strand
ATCACCTGCTGGCCCTCGGTCAGCGGCCCCACGGTCAGAGCCTTGGCGGCGATTCCGCTGCTGTTGGTAGTGGCGGCGGTGCCGGCCTGTGCGCTGATGCCGCTGGGTGTCTGCCAGGCCACCGACTGGCCGCTCACCGGAGCGCCGTTGTTCAGCACCAGGGCTTGCGCGGTCCAATTCACAGCGGCTCCAGCCGCCACCGACAGCGTGGGTGAAAGAGCCGCCAGCACCGGGGGAGTTCCGCCGGCAAACTGCGCCTGCACGCTGGAACCGTTGGTTAGCGAAGCCGTCACAATCGACCATGCGCTGCTGGTTGCCGTCACGTTCATGGTGGCGCGGCCGTCGCCGGTGGCTGCGACGGTGCATGTGGATTTGCCGCAGCCCAGCGTAGCTGTCCCGCTGGTGACCGTATAGACAACCGAGACCCCGCCGGCTGGGCTCAGGTCCGGACCCAAAGCGGTCACCGCGAAAGCCTCCGGCAGGCCGATGGGCACGGTATTCATGGGAGCCGTATCCAGCGTCAGCGCGTCGCCTGTGCCCGAGTCGTAGCTCACGCCGCCGGAGATGATCGCCGCCGCATAGTAGATGGGCAGGTCGTCCACCTCCACGTCCACAGAGCCCGTCGTGCCGGCGGCTGCAGGGGGCGCAATGGCCGTGATCTCGTTGGGCGAAATGCTGGTGACCAGGGCCGTCTGGCCGCCCACCAGCACCGTGTCCGCCATGCGAAAGCCCATGCCGTGAATCACGATGGGCCCGCCCGTGGCCGGCAGCCGCTGCGGAGAAACCGTGTCGGCGTAAAGCACCCAGCCTTCGTAGGCGTAGTCGGGTCGGCCGTCGCCGCGCTCGTCGGCGATGCCCAGTCGCACCACGTCGTCGCCGGACGCCGTGACTCGCAGCCAACTCTCGCCCGTGGCCCAGCCATTCAGCCCCGCGCCCGCACCTACAGCCGCAGCGCCGACCGGATCGAAGGCGTCCCAGACGCCCAGCGCCGGCATGGCCTTCAAGTTCGTGGGCGCGCCGGTCTCGTCCACCGCCTCGGTTACCACGGTAAAGGTACGTCCGCCGCGCACTGGAAACATGAACCAGTCGGTCTGGCCCACCTGGCTCAGCCGCCCGCTCCACAGCCCGCTGGGAGCCAGAATCCGCGGCTCGGCCTGGGTCCCGATCGCGTCCTGATCGCCGCCCGCCGCAGAGTTTTCGGCGGTAACGGTGAGCGTCTGCGCACCGCCCGCCGCCATGGCCGGCACCAGGACCGCCTGCAGCGTTCCCGAAGGCGCCGGCGAGCCGTCCAGGTAGGGGCCGACCGACGAGGTGAGCAGGTCCATGGGACTCACTGCCTCAAACGTGACCAGGTAACTTGCCGCCGTCATCCCCGGAGGCAGCGGCATCCCGCTCAGGTCGAAGAATCCCTGCAGTTCCGATTCGTTCGAACCCCACATGGTCAGCAGGTTGCCGTTCGAGTCCGTCCAGCCAGTCACCGGATTGCCGTGGTTGCCGTTGAAGGAAGAGCCGGAAACAAAGCTCACCGCGTATTGGTAAAGCGGGTTGCCGTTCGCGTCCAGTGGCCGGGCTACCACGTTCACGCCCTGCATTCCCGCGCCGGTCTTGAAGCTGATGGTCCCCTGAATGGACACTGTGTTGGCTGCGGTCATCTGCTTGCCCGGAAAGCTGGCCAGGTTGCCGGCCGTGATGGGATAGATGCGATTGAGCGCGGCGATATCGTCCCAGCGCAGCACCGTGGGGTTGGGGATGCAAGCGCCGCCCCCGGCCGAGCAAAGCCCGTTCTCCGGCTGCATCACCGGCCAGCCCAGCGTGCCGCCCACTTCGCCGTCGGTGAGCGCCCCGGGGTTCACCTGCGCATAATCCAGGCCGAGAATCCGCCCGAAGGCCCGCTCCAGCTCAAAGCTCATCATCTCCAGCAGGTTGGCGTTGGTGGCGCACAGTCCGTTGAGCAGGATGATGCCATGGGCGATGGTCGCATTCGGGTTCACGTTGTCCAGCCAGGTGAAGACGCCATTGTTCTGGCAACTGATGGGCTGGCTCGCTCCAGTGCCGAAGACGGCGTTGATGACCGAGCCGTCCGCGTCAAAGATCACACCCAGCGGAAAGCTGGTCGCCGCTGGGGTCACGTCGGCCGGCTGCGTGATGACGCCCGCCTGGTTGGTCTGCTCATTCGTTACCGTGAAGTTTGTCCCGCTCACAACGATATTCGAGCCGCTCACGTCCTCATCCAGCGAGCCTTTGTCGGTGAGCGTCACCCCGGCAGTTGGAACCGTGCTCCAAAGGGCCGCTGCCGCGTCCACCATGGCCTTTGCCTGCTGGTTGGTGACCGTGCTGCTCAATGGACCTTGATCGACGTAGTAGTTGACCTGACCCTGGGCCCAGCGCACCGGCTGGCCCACGACACCGGGGTTGAAGTAGCTGGTTCCTGCGACGTATTTCGGTCCGCCCGCCACAGCCCCCGCCGGAGCCAGCAACAGAAGCAAGCCCGGAAGCCAGACCAGAAACCAGGCCGGACGGCGCGAGAAGTCGAAGTGTAAGTCGTACACGAGCGGGCTCCAGCTTTCGTTTGCCGGCTCGCCTTGGAACTTTCCAAATCCGGTGTTGTGCAGATGAGCCCGGTTCTATGCAGATTCCAAGGCGGCCACAGCTTTCTCATCGGCGCGGCTCGGCCTGGACAAGAAATCTTTAAGTAACAAGAGGCTCTCATGAGTTATTTCTCAGGCTCCCCCCTCAGACCAACGGGAAAATGGCACGCGCGCCGCCTGATACAGGGCCGACGTTTTGTGTCCTTCCTTTTGCGGAGATTAAGGATCGCCCGGCGCACAATGAACCATGGACCAACTCCCGAATGCGGCAGCATGCTTCAGATCCAAGAAGTCAGATATGTGCATGGTCCGTACCCCCCCCTACCCCCCCACCAGAGGTAACATTTTAGACGGTACTAAAGTTTTTGTATGATAACTATCATTTAAATCAATTACTTGCAATTTTGTATCGCGCAGGGGTCGGTCGCGGCGGCGCAAAAAGGTGCAAATCCGGTCCAGCGGAATTGTGGCTTTCGACTGTCCTCGGCGATGCAGGTTCCGTCGTGAGCGGGTTCATTGCAAAAAGGGCGCGACTTCGGTCGCGCCCTGCTTAAGCTGTCGAAAGTTGAGTTCCCGCGCATCCGCGGAGGTCCGTTTTACCCGCGTACAGAGACGCCGGAGAAGGAGAGCACCGCCAGGCCGGGGACAGGCTGGCCGAAGCGTCGGGCCGGTTCGAAGCGGCTCCACAGCAGCAGGTTCTCAACCTGCGCCTTGGTTGCGTCGTCGGTCGGGCCGGAGGTGATGCGATAGTCGTACACCTGGCCCGCGCCGTTGATGTAGGCCTCCACCACAACCGGTCCGGAAACGGCGCCAATCTGGTTTTCGCCCACGACACTGGAAAGATACAGGAACCGCGGCGCGGTCGCATTTCCTAGCGGCTCGTCGGGGTTGGCCCGTGCCGACTCCGGCTCGGTAAACATGCTGACCAGCACAATAACCGTGCCCAGCAGCAGCACCGCGGAGGCAAAGCCTGCCGTGGCCTGCAGAAGGAAGGGGCCGACCGTGTTCTTCCAGGCCAGGTTCACGGCGTGGAAGGGGCTCTGGCGGCGACGCGCCCGCTCGTGGCTGATGGCCACGCGGATGCGCAACACCATGTCCTCCGGTTCGGGCACCGGACCCAGTGCTGCCAGCGAAGATTGGGCCAGTTCGAGCGACCGCCATTCCTTGGCGCACTCCCGGCAACGATCCAGGTGGGCGGTGATGCGCTGCATCTCGCGTCCACTCAGACGGCCGTCCAGATACTCGTTGAACTTTGCCTGCATTGCGTTGCAGCCGTTCATCGCGCCTCCTCTCCCAGGGGCATTTCGAATTCCGCGCGCTCTTTGAAACCGGCGCTTTCGCAGGGGGCCGTCAGAATCGTTTTCAAACAGGCGCGTCCGCGCACCAGTCGGGACTTGACCGTCCCCAGATTCACGCCCTGCATCTCGGCCACTTCCTCGTAGACAAATCCTTCAATGTCGCGCAGGATGAGCGTGGTCCGGAACGGCTCCGGCACCTGGCTCAGCGCGGCTTCGACCCGCGCCCTGTTCTCCTCGTGCACCGCCATCTCGTACGGTGACTCGGCGGGGTCCACCAGCATCTCTTTCAACCGAACGGGCTGCCGGGATTCGGTTTCCACCATCTCCTGCTCGATGGGGACCTCCTGCTGCTTGTGCCGCATCCACCAGCGACGCTGGTTGGATGCCTCGTGCAGGGCGATGCGGTAAATCCAGGTCCGCAAGGACGACTCTCCGTGGAAGCCGCCTACGCCCCGGAAGACCTTCAC
Source organism: Occallatibacter sp. (assembly GCA_049516495.1). Classification (GTDB taxonomy): domain Bacteria; phylum Acidobacteriota; class Terriglobia; order Terriglobales; family Acidobacteriaceae; genus Telmatobacter. The sequence continues at coordinate 2,283 of JBEKTB010000180.1, read as the reverse complement.
AAAAACTTCCTGGGTCAGGTCGGATGCGTCGGCGCGGTCATGGAGAGTGCGCGCCAGCAGCGAATAGATCGGTTGGTGATAGCGCGCGATCAACCACGCAAAAGCTTCCTCGGAGCCGGCTCGAAGCTCTGCGATCAGAGCCGCCTCTTCGGATTGAAACGTTAGCGCGCTGGCAAGATTGCCCATGGTGAGGTCCACCTGCAAATCAGAGTCCTCCCACCTTACCGCAACCGATGTACACTTGGCATCTCGAATTTCGCTGCGGGAATGAATTCCGCCTCGCGAAAACCGGGAAAATACCAGATAGTGGTTGCGGCCACTCGCCCCAACGGCTCAAAAAGCTCCGAAGGGAAACCGATGCTGCTCCAGAGTGCGCGGGAAACGGGGCACAGGTTTGAGTCGATGTGTCCCGCGCGCTCTATTGTCTTAGACACCGCACCCCCCCCAAAGTGTTCCCGGTCACGATCGTTGGTGACCGAAAAACACGGCGGGCCTGACTTTTCCCTATACCGTGAAAACAATCCGGCGTCCTTTTTCGACGCGGCTCCAGGCAGCCTCTACGTTCGCCAGGGGAACCGGCTCCGCGGCAATTTTGAGTCTCCCCTCCGCGGCCATGGCGAAAAGGGTCGGAACGGCGGCAAAAATCCGGTCCAGCCGCGCGGAGCCGAATCCGCTGCCCAGCACGGTCAAATCGATGGCTCGCAAGGTCGATCCGGGCAGGCTGATGGTCCTGCCCGCGCTCTCACCCACCTCCACCAGGCGCGTCGCCCGCGTGGAACTGGCTTGGAATCCTTTGGCCAGTGCCTCCAACAGCAGTTCGGTTGGCCGGCCCCACAGATAATCGATCACCACGTCAATCCCCGCAGCCGCTTCGGCCGCCAGGGCGTCGCGGATCTCTTCTTCGGGCGCTCCCAGCGGAATCACCGCATCCGCATCCCCCGGGGCAATGGCTTCGACGTTTCGCCCGGCAGCGATCACCCGCTTGGCTCCCAGATGTCGCGCCACCTGCAGGGCGAGCTGTCCGGCCACGCCGGTCGCCCCCATCACCAGCACCGTCTCCCCGCTGGCAAGGTGGGCGCGCTCCGTCATCGAAATCCAAGCTGACATGCCGGGGTTGGCTATGGCTGCGGCCTGAACATCACCAATGTTGTCGGGCAGAGGGACGCACATGGAGGGGGAAGCCGGGGCGCGCTCGGCCATGGTTCCCCACGGTGCGCGCGCAAACGCGAAATAGACGCGGCTCCCGTCCTGCAACACACCCACTCCGTCCACGCCGGGGACAGCAGGAAGTTCTCCTCCACTGGAGTAGTGGATTCCGCTGGCCCGCGCTTTCACAATCGGGTGCAGCGCAGCGGCGCGCACCTGGATGATCACCTCGCCCTCGCCGGCAACCGGTTCGGGAAACGTCTGATACCTGGGCGCCTGTCCCAGGACATTCACGACAGCAGCTTGCATCGCTCGGCCTCCTTGTGGCAAGAGCGGAGACAATAAAGAAGTTGCATCCCTGCGGTAAGTGGGCCTGTGGCGCAGCTGGGAGCGCGCTTCCATGGCATGGAAGAGGTCATCGGTTCGATCCCGATCAGGTCCACCAAATAACTCAACAACTTAGCGGTCCCCCTCCAAATTGCTTGCCCGCATTTTGCCCGCAAATTGCAAAATCTTTCCGCGCGACGGCACCGCAGTAGTCTGATTTTCCTCTCTTCCTGAACCATTCTTCGGTTCCATCGTTGAACTGCGTGCCTGGGTGAAAACCCCGTGATCGGCTTCCCGTCCTGCCGCATTCGGGCCAAACGTAGCGGGCCGCTCAGGAGTAGGCCCGGTAGTGCCCGTACCAACCAACTCGGAATAGATCGAGTTGATGGCCGTACGCACTTCTGGTTCGAGAGACTGCATATAGACGTCCGTTGTCGTCGAGGCCTTGGAGTGCCGCATCATGCCCTGAATATCCTTGACGTGACCCTTGGTCCTGCCAAGCGTAGCGATGGTGCGACGGATGACCTGGAATGTCAGCTTCGGCAACTCCAGTTCTCTGCCCAATTTGTGCAGCATGCGATGACGATAGTTGCTCGAATCCATCGGTCCGCCAAAACGTCCCGGAAACATAAAGGCGTCCGGAGACGTGTCCTTGCCCTTCATCCTGCATCCCTCTTGATATTCCATGATCTCGTTCGCCAAAACCTCAGCGATCGGAACCTTGGCGAGACTTCCTTTGGTTTTGCCGAAAGAGCGGACCTTACCTTTGTAGACGGTCTCCTGAATATCCAGAATCCGCGTCTCTTCGAG